>JAWOCM010000026.1:0-49612 GCA_046483795.1 Desulfuromonadales bacterium
AGGAGTCTGCCGAAGGTGGGGAGTTATTCCGGCCCCAGCCTGGAGGCTGTTCTGGCGCAGCAGCCCGACGTCGTCTTCGCGGCGGCCGACATGTCCGCTCCTGCCTGGGTCGAGCGTCTTGAGGATCTGGGCATTCCGGTGTATGTGGTTTATCCGCGCAGTCTGAAAGGGACCGCCCGTGCGATCCGGGAGATCGGACAGGTCAGCGGCGTCCCGGAAAAAGCCGACCAGATGGCCCGCCGCCTGGAAGACGCGGCGAAGAGAATCCGGACGCAAAAGACACCCGATGACAGTCTTCGTACCCTTGTCGCCGTCATGGTCGAGCCCCTTGTCGTCGCCAGCCCCCGGACACTGGTCGGAGACCTGCTGGAAATTGCGGGTGGGGAAAATATCGTTCCCGCCGAAGGGGGGCGCTGGCCGACGTGGGGTCCCGAGTCGCTTCTCACCAGCGATCCGGAGGTGATCATCGTCTCCCCCCATCCCGGCGCAAAGGATCCGGAAGCTTATTTCCGCCGATTTCCCGAGCTACAGGCGGTCAGGAACAACCGCATCGTCACCATCGACCCCGACTGGTTGCAACGCCCCGGCCCCCGCCTGGTTCTGGGCATGGAAGCTCTGGCCGACGCCTTGAAAACAGGGGAGCGAAATGTTCGATAGTCTTCGCAGTCCAGGCTTTCGGAAAATCTCCTGGATCCCTCTCCTGCTTGCCTTCCTGGGAGCGGCCTTTTTCGCATCGCTGATGGCCGGCCCCCTCGATCTCTCGCCGGCGCGGGTCCTGGCCCTGCTTCTGGGGCAGGAGGAAAACTCTACCGCTGCAGCTGTGGTGCAACGCATTCGCCTCCCCCGCGCTCTTCTGGCTGCAATGGTGGGAGGCAGCCTCGGTGCCTCCGGAGCCGCTTTTCAGGCCGTATTGCGCAACCCGCTGGCCGATCCCTACATTCTTGGTGTTTCCGGTGGAGCGGCTTTGGGGGCTGTGTCCGCTCTCGCGCTCGGTGTCGGGTCGGTCTTTATGCCCGGCGCAGCCTTCCTGGGAGCGCTCGGAGCTCTGGGGACCGTCTATTTCGTCGCCAGCGCCCACCGAACGTCCCCCCACACCCTCATACTCGCAGGCGTCATGGTGGGAAGCCTGGCCACGGCCCTTCTGCTGTTTATCCTCTGGAGCGCACCGGCGGAAACCGTCCGATCCGCTCTTTTCTGGCTGACCGGGGATCTGTCGGCGGCGGATCTCTCCTGGATCGGCCCGGCCGCCGTATGGGGCGCCGCAGGACTGGCCGCTCTGTGGTTTCAGTCTCCTGCGCTCGACCTTCTCACCCAGGGAGAAGAAACCGCCGCCGACCTCGGGCTTTCGGTCGGACGGACGCGTCTTTTCATCTTTGCTGCCGGCGGGGCGCTGACAGCGTCTGCCGTTGCCCTGGCCGGACTGATCGGTTTTGTGGGACTAGTTGTCCCCCATGTCGTGCGACTCTTCTGGGGGCCGGAACACCGCCGCCTTATCCCGGCCTCCGCCCTTTTGGGTGCCGCTTTTCTGGTCTCTGCGGATGCTCTCTCCCGAACGCTCCTCTCCCCTTCGGAAATTCCAGTCGGAGTCATCACCGCCCTTCTGGGCGCTCCCTTTTTCCTTTATCTGCTGAGGCAAAAGGAGGTGGAGGGATGATTTCCGTCGAAGGGATGAATTTCTCCTACGGCCGCACACCGGTTCTTCAAGAAATCGATTTCCGTGTGGAGCAGGGCGAAATTCTCGGGATCATCGGCCCGAACGGCAGCGGAAAATCGACCCTTCTGCGTCTTCTGCGCGGTCTTCTCACCCCTGCGGAAGGCAGAATCCTTTGGGACGCACGCTCCGCCCATCGGATATCACGTCGAGACATGGCCCGACGGGCGGCAGTCGTGCCTCAATCCACCTCTGCCTCTTTCCCCTTTACCGTGCGCACCATGGTGGCGATGGGGCGATATGCCAGAGGCGGGTCGGAGGCGGGCAGCCGAAAAGCTGTAGAACGTGCTCTCGCTCTTGCCGATATCTCCCATTTGGCCGAGCGGTCCGTCACAACCCTGAGCGGCGGGGAACTGCAGAGGGTTTACCTCGGTCGTGCGCTGGCACAGGAGACACCGGTTCTCCTTCTCGACGAGGCGACCAGTCACCTCGACCTGGACCACCGGATTGAAATCAATCACGTTCTTCGCCGTCTCAACGATAAAAGCGGGACCACGGTTGTTCAGGTCTCCCACGACCTCGATTCCGCCGCGGAATCCTGCCACCGCCTTCTCCTGCTCGATCGGAAAGGAAGGATGGCCGCCATCGGAACACCGCAGGAGGTCCTCACTCCGCAAAGACTGCGCCAGATATTCCAGGTGGAGATCCGGGTCGAACCCAATCCTTATACGGGCGCACCGCGCATTCTTCCCGTTCCGCCCTCTCCTGCCTGGGGTGAAGAGGGGCCGCGCGTACACATCTTCTGCGGTGGAGGAAGCGGCGGAGAACTTTTGAGAATACTGCATCTGGCCGGATGTCGCTTGAGTGCCGGGCCGCTTAACCGGGGGGACTCCGATCTGGCTCTCTGCGAAGCCCTTGGAATACCTGTTGTTCGGGAGAAACCTTTTGCCCCGCTTTCCGAACATGCACTGGCCGAAGCTGAAGAGATTTCCGTCAAGGCCGATCTGGTCGTGATAGCAGCGGTGCCCTGGGGCTCGGGCAACCTCGCTGTTCTGCATTCGGCCCTGAACTGCAGAAATTCCGGCTCCCCCTTGCTACTTGTGGACCCGCGGCAGGAAAACGACTATACTGGGGGTTCAGCATGGTCCCTCATTCAAAAACTCCAGGAAGCAGACGCCATCCTGGTCGCCACTCCCCGGGAAGTCCTCGATAAGCTGAAGGGATCCCGTCGTTGATGCAATGAAGCGAAATTCCCTTTATCTATTTATTGCGCTTTCCCTGGCCCTTCATCTCCTGCTCTTTCTGCTTCTGCCGGAAGGACAGGATTCCTTCGATGTCGACAAGCCGGTTCCCCTTCGTATCGGTCTCGTTCGTCTGACAGACGAGACAGTGGTTGCCTCATCTGAAAAAAGCGTTTCCTCTGCCTCCTCTTCGTCTGAAGATTCTGCTTCAATGAAAAAAGAGTCTTTGCCACCAAGGCCGAAGGCCAACATTTCTCCTGAGCCGGTCCAAAAAGAACCCTCTCCTGCCCCTTCTCATATCCCCGATGACCGCCTCGCTACTGCAGAACCGGTCGAACAGATCGAACCGGTCGAAATCGAAACTGAACCACCATCCAGGAGGCAAGTGGTCTCCAAACAACATCTGGTCCATCCGGAAGGAACCGGCTCTTCCGAATCGGATTCCCCGGGGGAAATGCAATCCGAACCGTCCCCGGGTTCCAGAGCCAGCAGCTCGGGAGTCGAACAAGTGCAGGCGGCACCAGATTATGCTGTCAACCCTCCGCCCCGATATCCCTACTCGGCACGCAAGCGAGGCTGGGAGGGAACCGTGATGGTGCGCGTTCTGGTCTCGAGATCGGGGCGGGCGCTTGAAGCAAGCGTGGAGAATTCCTCCGGCTACACGCTGTTGGATCGCAGCGCCCTGAAAGCCGTTCAGCGATGGACGTTTCACCCAGGGAAACGGGGGGAAATCGCGATCAAGAGCGAGGTCCTCGTTCCGGTGATATTCAGGATGGAAAGTTAAAAAAAAAGGCGAACACACCGGTTCGCCTTGCTTGAATATTCTGTCACATTTATTTCAGCTTCTCCGGACAAAAATCTCCCGTGCCAGCTCCACATCGACAGCGAACTCGGAATTGCCGACCCGGAAGATGTAGCTGGGGAAAGTACGCCTCAGGGTGATGCGGTTTCCGGGCAGAACCCCCATGCTCATCAGTTTCTGCATTTTGCGGCCGTCGATGGTACTGAGATAAGCAATCTCCCCTTCCTCGCCGGATTTCAATTCGGTCATCGGCACCACCCCGATATCGCCGGTCATTTTCGCCTTCTCGCAGCAGTCTCCCGGAGGAATCGGCATGCCGTGCGGACAGGTGGCGGGATGATTGAGGAGGGTGCAGATCTTGGTGTCGACGCCCTTGTGCAACAGGTGTTCGAACTCGCAGGCCCTTGCCTCGACGGACGAATCGCGGATATCCAGGACATCGCTCATCAGACGTTCGGCCAGGCGGTGTCGCCTCACGGTCAGCCGCGCCTCGGGTTCGCCTTTCTCAACCAGGGAAACGTGCTCGTCCTCAACCTCTATATAACCGAGGCGCTCCAGGTCCTGAAGCCCGTCGTCACCGGGACCGATACCGAGGGTTTGAAGGCTGCAGGAGCTTTTCCCCTCTTCGTGGGTGGCAATCCACAAGGTCTCCAGTATCTCTTCGGCTTTTTCCTTGAGCTTCATAGGTCAATCTCCTGGACTCTGGAAGAGTCCTGTCATTTTCTGTCCTTCTCTTTTTTCTCCAGCAGCTTTTTCAACCATCCGGCAGGAGCCGGATTCTCGTAGCCGCAATGAGGGCAGTGGATCTTGCGGCACCCGCCGGGGCAGGCCCCGCAGGGCTCCTGTTTCACCTCGTCAGGGATTTCCCGATTGCAGTAACCGCATCTCATAAATTGATTCCGCTCAGCCGCAGGAGGATGTTGAGCGCCCAACCGGTTGTGAAAGCCAGCAGCGTCACAAAGAAAAAGATTCCCAGCGAGACCGTCCAGCCTCGCTCCTTCTTCATCATAAGAAATTGGGCGATGCACGGGACGAAGAGCGTCAGGGTGACCGCGGCAACCGTCAGTTGTATCGGATCGAGCTGTCCGGAAGAATGCAGATCGTAGAGGCCGGCGGCCCCGAAGTCACGGCGGAAAAAGCCGAAAATGAAAGCAGCGGACGCTTCGACAGGCAGTCCGAGGGCCTTCATGACAGGCTCCATCAGGCGGACAAGGCCTTCAAGAAGTCCCGTCATCTTGCCTGCCCACAGGAATATCGAGGCGTAGATGAACAGCGGGAAGATTTCAAGAAAGTAGGACTGCATGCGTGTCAGGGTCTTGACCAGCACATTGCGCAACTGGGGCAGCCGCAGCGGCGGAATCTCCATGTAGAACATGGGTCGCTCGCCGGGAATCACCATGGAGGAGATAAGACCTATGAAAAGGAAGATCAGCACCATGCAGGCGGTCCAGATCAGCAGAGCTCCCTGCTCTGCGGAAAGCAGGCCCAGAATGACGCCGAGTTGAGCGCTGCAGGGCACGGCCAGTGCCAGAAGGATGGTGGCGATAACCCGCTCGCGCACCGTCTCCAGGGTGCGGGTGACCATGGTGGCCATGGTGTCGCAACCGAAGCCAAGCACCATGGGGATCACGGCGCGGCCGTTGAGACCGATCCGCTTGAAAACCCGATCGACAAGCATTGCCAGTCGAGGAAAATAGCCTGTATCTTCGATAAGCGAGAAGGCGAGAAAAAAGGTGCCGACGATCGGCAGAACCAGGGCCACGGCATAGCGGACCGCCAGGGTGAAAATCCCGTACTCGCCGGCCAGCAGTTCACGAAGCCAGTACCAGGGGATATAGTTTTCAACCGAGGATATAATCCACGGATTGACATAGCCTTCGAACAGGGATCCTTCGAGAAAATCGACGACCGTTCCGGCGCCGAACGCTCCGACGAATTCGTAGAGTCCGAAATAGACGATCAGGATCAGGATCGGCACGCCTGTCCAGGGATTCATCATCCAGTCGGACAATCGTTCGGCCAGGGTCGGCCGGCCACGCTTTTCCTGCTGGATGACACCGGAAAGGATCCCTTTGCAGATACGGTTCCGTTCCATGCTGATACGAAGATGCAGATCGGCCCGGCGCTCGTAAGCGACTGTCCGCGCCGTTTCGTCCGCCTCCTCGCCGCTCTTGCCCTCCCTTTGCCGTACAAGGGCTTCGACCTCTTCGTCGCGCTGCAACAGTAGAAGCGAGAGGGAGCGCAGACTCAGGGAGTAGTCCCCCTGCAGCGATTCGCTGACCCTGGAAATATCTCTTTCAAGGTCTGATGAATAGGAAAAAACCGACCTTTCGGATCGATCGTAGCCGGATATTGCCTCTTGAAGTTCTTTCAGCCCTCTTTTTCGGGCCATGGCTGCAGCGATGACAGGAACGCCGAGTTTTTCTTCCAGAAGATCGACATCGATCTGCATGCCGATCCGTTCCGCCTCGTCGATAATGTTGACCACCAGAATCAAAGGCAAGCCAGCTTCCACCAGTTGCAGGGTCATCGGCAGCATGCGCTCGAGATTGCGGGCATCGACAACGTGAACGACAATATCGGCCCGGTCATGCAGGAGCATGCGCCGGGCCACGCTTTCCTCCTCGGTGATCGGCAGAAGCGAGTACATCCCCGGCGTATCAAGAACTTCGTAACGTTCTCCGAAAATATCGGCATACCCTCGGGAGACCTCGACAGAGGTTCCGGGATAATTGGATACGGTGGTGTAGGCACCGGTCAGGGTATTGAAAAGGACGCTTTTACCGACGTTGGGATTGCCGACCAGAAGTATGCTCTTCGATCGGCTCTCGTCGGTCGACAGATTATCTTGATTGCCCAACCGTCATGCTCCTGGGGAGGGAAGAAGAATGGTGATGTCTATTTTTCGCGGCAGGCGGCGCACAAGCCGTATAGCTCGAGTCGATGGCTCTTAATTTGAAATCCGTGCTGTTTTGCAACCTTGTGCTGCAAATGTTCGATCTCTTCATTTTCGAACTCGAGTATATTACCGCATGCGGTGCAGACGAGATGGTCGTGATGCTCCTCGCGTCCGACGGCTTCGTATCGCGTCTGTCCGTCACCGAAATTGAGTTCTTCAGCGATTCCGCTTTCGGAAAAAAGCTTCAGCGTCCGGTACACGGTAGCATAGCCGATATTGGGATGTTTTTTTCGGATTTTCAGATACAGTTCTTCGGTGGAAAGGTGGGAACCGGAGCGCAGAAAGTGATCAAGGATGATCTCTCGCTGCCGGGTCGATTTCAGACCCTTTTGGGCCATGAACTCTTTGAAAATCTTTTTACTTTCCACTGTTCCCCCTTTTGAAATCGAAAATCAACTTAGCAGGAGGACAGCGCCATGTCAAGATAACGATTTGTTAATAGGGAGAAAACCAACGGGTTAAAAGGTCGAAAAAGAGGAGGACGCCCACGATCATCAGCAGAACGCCTGTCAGGATTTCCGTGATGCGGATGTATTTCTTGAATCGATTGAAAAACTCGATAAATCCATGGAAGAGGACGCCCGCGATGATAAAGGGAATTCCCATTCCGGCGGAGAAAACGGTCAGCAGGCCGACCCCCTGCCCAACACCGCCTCCGGAGCCTGCGGCCAGCGTCAGGATCGCAGCGAGGATCGGACCGGTACACGGAGTCCAGCCCGCAGCGAAAGCTATTCCGACAAGAAATGTTCCGATAAAACCGGCCGGCTTGGAGTGAATATGCATCCGCTTTTCCCCCAGTAGAAACCGGAAGGGGAAAATACCGCTCAAATGCAGACCGAAAAGGAAGATGAACACACCGCCGACCTTCTGAATCCACCCCAGACTCTCTCGAAGATAACTCTCGAAGGACGCCGAAGCCAGACCGATCAATCCACCCAGCCCTATGAACACCAGTGAGAACCCGCCGACAAACGCGAGGGAATGAAGAAAAACGCGAAGTCGGACTTTCCCGCTCGGGTGCTCCTCGTTTAATTGCCCGAAAGACATGCCGGTTATGTAAGCGACATAGGATGGAATCAGGGGAAGCACGCAGGGGGAGAAGAACGACAGAATTCCCGCAGTAAAAGCAACCCAGAGTGTGACATCGCCCGGCTGTATCATTATATTAATTCCCAACCATGTCTTTAATGCGGTTCATAAAATCGACCGATGACCAGTCCCTGGCGCCGAGATAATGTTCAATGATCCTGCCATCCTTGTCGATCAGGTACGATTCCGGATAACGGTAGACGCGGTAGGCGCTCTGTGCTTGACCTTCGGGATCGAGAAGAATCTTGAAGCTGTAGGGGGTGCCGCGCAGGAAGTTTTCAACGGCCTTCTTGTCCTTCTCGACATTCACCGCCAGGATCACGAAATCCTTGCCTCCCATCGATTCGTGCAGTCGTTCCATCGAGGGCATCTCTTCACGGCAGGGCGGACACCAGGTGGCCCAGAAGTTCAGAAAAACGACTTTGCCGCGATAATCGCTCAGGGAAACATTTTCGCCATGCATATCCGTGAGGGTGAAATCTGGAGCCATGGAACCGACTTCAGCTCCGGCGGATCCGCCATTTTTCTTACCCATGCCGAACACCGCAAAGGCCATAACAAGGAAGAGACCGGCAATCAGCACGACCAGTTTTTTCATCTGGAAAACCTTTCCTTATTCCAAAATTGCATTTCCTGAATGTTCTACATTCTGGAACTTAAAAAGTCAAGGAGTCTCATTTTCGCTCTGAGAATGACGGTGTTGTTCCCAGTGCGCTTCGACCTCGTCCATCTGCTCTTCGGAAAATCCGAAATAATGGGCAAGTTCGTGCAGGATGGTTTCTCTCAAAACCCGTCGAAGGGGCTCTCCTGTTTCGGCCACATGATTAAGGATAGCCGCACGATAGATAACAATGACATCGGGCAACTGACCGGCGAAATCGTGCGTGCGTTCCGGCAGGGGACAACCACGATAAAATCCGAGAAGATCACGCCGGTCGGAAAAACCGACATCTTCGAGTGTTTCGCTGTCAGGCCAATCTTCGACCTGAAAGATAACGTTCTCGATTCGGCTGCGAAATATCGAAGGCAAGCCAGCTATGGTTCTCTCGACGGCCCATTCAAACTGATCGCGGTTCACTAGTCGAACCCCTGTCCTCTGGCGATGCGGAAGATGGACCGGAACGTAGCGACCTGACGCCCTTCCTCGTCGACGACAACAGCTTCTCCCTGCAATCTGCGGTCCTCAGGCCCCTTGACGGAAGCAACTGCGGTCACCTGCCCTTCCTTGACCGGAGCCTCGAAATGTGTCGTCAACTCGGTGGTGGCGAAAATGGTTTTTTCCGGAAGCAGGCTCTTGATCGCCATGGCCACAGACGTATCGGCCAGGGTCGTCAAGGCCCCGCCATGCAACATCCCGCCTCCTTGCGCCAGTTTCACCGTAAAGGGCATCGATAGAATAGCGCGGCCATCCTCGGCTTTTTCGATATTGATCCCCAGCAGATCTTCAAACGGAGCCGTATCTATCCACCCGTCGAGAGTGAATTCCTTCTGTTCCCCTGCGCTTCGAAACTGCTCACCATCGACATGAAGTTTGGCCATAGCGGTCTCTCCTGATATCCAGCCGGCAAAAGCGTCGGTCCGGCGCTGACCTGAAGACATCTCCGATGCGACCTGAAGCCGATCCGCCGACTTTACCGCCAAGTATACTGATTATTGACTGGTTGTCTTGTTGGAAATGCTTATTTCTTTTTATGAATTCCATACTTTTCCATACGATAGATGAGAGTGTGACGAGGAATTTTTAAAAAACGAGCGGCCTTGGTCTGAACCCAGTCGTTGCGGCGCAGGGCCTCGAGAACGGCATCCTTTTCCAGTTCTTCGAGCGGATAACCTTCGTCAGGCAGGTTGAGAACGTTTCGCGCCCCACCTCGATCGTTACGGCGGATTTTGGAGGGCAGATCGTCGAGACCGAGCACATTGCTGCGGCGCAGAATCAACATGCGCTCCATCGCGTTCTGCAATTCGCGCACGTTTCCGGGCCATTCGTAGCGCTCCAGACATTCCATGGCCGCGTCGCTTACTTCGACGTCGGTTTCTCCCTGCTTCTGTATAACGTGTTTGACGAGAATCGGGATATCTCCCGAGCGATGTCGCAAAGGGGGAAGGTTCACTGGAACGACAGCCAGACGGTAATAGAGATCTTCGCGGAAACGATTCTCTTCGACTTCCCTTTCAAGATCCTTGTTGGTGGCAGCGACCATCCGCACATCGACACTTGAAGGACTGCCCCCTACAGGTTCAATCTCCATTTCCTGCAACGCCCGCAAAAGCTTCGGTTGCAATTCCAGAGGCAGTTCTCCGACCTCGTCGAGAAAAAGGGTCCCGCCGTCTGCCAGTTGGAACTTTCCGGAGCGGTCTTTGACCGCACCGGTGAAGGCGCCCTTGAGATGACCGAAAAGCTCGCTCTCGAGAAGATCCCGGGGGATCGCAGCGCAGTTGACCGTCACAAATGGACCTTCACGTCGATCGCTGCCGTGGTGAATGGCCTTGGCAATCAATTCCTTGCCGGTGCCGCTTTCTCCTCCGATCAGCACCGTCGCCTCAGTGGAAGCCACCCGCCGGACCACATCGAAAACCCGCTGCATTTCGTCTGAAATGCCGACAATATGCTCAAAGTCGATTTTCTCGGTCAATTCTTCCCGGAGGCGGGTATTTTCCTGCTTGAGAGACGAAAAGGAAAACGCCTTTTCGACCACCAGCCGCAGTTCATCGCGGCTGAAAGGCTTGGTCAGATAATCGTAAGCTCCCAGTTTCATCGCCTCGACAGCCTTCTCGACCGTGCCGTAGGCCGTAATGACGATGACGAGGGTATCCGGCGCATTTTCCTTTATTTCCGTGAGGACATCGTACCCGGATATCCCCGGCATCTGGATGTCTGTGACGACCACAGCCGGCTCAAGGTCCCTGAATATCTCCAGTCCCTCCTCGCCGGCCGAGGCGGTCTTCACCAGACAACCCGCCTCCTCCAGGGTGAATTCAATCACCCGGCGCAGCGAAACATCATCTTCGATCACAAGGATGTTTTTAGCTTTCGTCACCCTGAAACTCCTCCCTGGCCAATGGCAGGGTTAAGATAAATTCCGTCCCCTTTCCGACCCGGCTATTCACCTCAAGCCCTCCCCCGTGGCTCTGGACGATTCGATGGGTTATCGCAAGACCGAGGCCGGTTCCTTCGTGCCGAGTCGTGAAAAAGGGATTGAATATCCTGTCGAGGTTTTCGGCAGAGATGCCCTGTCCCGTATCGACAAAACGGATCTCGGCCCTGCCGTCGCTCCGAGCGCTTGAAATGGTGAGGAGCCCGCCCTGGGGCATCGCCTGCACGGCATTCAGGATCAGGTTGAGAAAGGCCTGCTTGATCTGCTCCCGGTCCCCGACAACGGCCGGGACCGGATCCTCGTTCAGGATAATTTCGACGCCATTCTTTTTCGCCTGCTGGCGGGTCAGAAGAAGAACATCCCTCAAGACCTCGTTCACCTCGTAACGTCCCGCCCCCACAGGACTGGGCCGGGCAAAGGTAAGAAAATCGTGAACCACCTTGTTCAGTCGATCCGCTTCCCGAATAAGGATTTCGCTGAACTCGTGACGCTTGTCCTCCGCGGGAAAAGCATCGCGAAGGATTTCCGCCGTCCCCTTGATCGATCCGAGGGGATTGCCGATCTCGTGAGCCATCCCCGCGGACAGCTCGCCCAGTGCAGAGAGACGGTCTGCCCGTCTCAACTGCTCCTCGATCTCGAGAATCATGTCCGCCTGCTTCTTGAGTTTGTCATAGCTCTCTTCGAGCCTCTCGGCAGCCGCCTGGTAACGGTTGCGCTGCCGGCGTTCGCGCTCGCTAAGAAATCCGGTCATGAAACCGATAATATTGTAGAGCAGAATTTCAAGGAACTGTTCGGTCTGGGTTGTGGGATGGTGCCCCCATTGGAATACGACATGCGGCGCATAGAGAATGGAGACGATGATCGAAACGGCAATCCCCCCCCGCAGGGAAAACCAGAATCCTCCCAGGATGATCGGCAGGTAGTAAAGGCGACGGTAGATGTCGTGAAACTGATGTTTCTCGGTAGTCGTCATGTAGTGCAGAGCCGTTATGGCCACAATCAGGACGGTCAGGACAGCCAGGCGGATGAGGTCGGATCGCTTCATACCCTTTTTTTAAACCATGGGCTCGGCAAGTGCAACAATTTTACCTGTTTAAATTATCATTGGACAGTTCCGGAGCCGTAGGCTATTCTTCTTCATTCTTGGGAGTTTAACATGCAGTTGTTCTGGGAAATCCTCAACATCGTTCTTCCGGTCTTCCTGATCATCGGCCTCGGCTACGTCCTTCGCCGAATCGGCTTGATCGATGCGGACTTTCTTTTTCAGACCAACCGCCTTGTCTTTTACGTCGCTCTTCCCCTGCTGCTCTTCTACAAAATCGGAAAAGCCGATTTCTTCGCCAGTTTCAACGGCATGCTGGTGGTGGTCTCTTGTCTTGTCATCGTCATCGGCTTTGCGATGTCCTACGGCTATGCGTTCCTTCGCGGGTACGCTCCGGCAAGCCGGGGCGCCTTCAGTCAGGGCGCCTTCCGGGGCAATCTGGCCTATATGGGTCTCGCCATCGTCTTCAACGCCTACGGAGAAGACGGCCTGACCCGCGCCGGCATCCTCATGGGATTCATGGTTCCGGTGCTCAATTTCTGCGCCATCTTCGCCCTTCTTCTTCCCCACAGCAGTGACGGGGAGAGCAGAAAAGCCTCCTTCTGGCTCAAACACCTGGCGCTCAATCCTCTGATCATTGCCTGTGTGGTCGGCATCTCCTGGAGCTTTCTGAATCTTTCGATGCCTGTGATTCTCGAGCGCAGTCTCAGGGTCGCCAGCGGCATGACCCTGCCGCTGGCCCTGCTCGCCATCGGCGGCTCATTCTCCCTGAAGAAGCTGCGCGGCGATCTTCTCATGGCATTTCTGGCGACCTTTTTCAAGATCGGATGGATGCCTCTGATTGCCTGCGGCCTTCTGGTTCTCGCCGGCGTGCAAGGAGTCGATCTCGCCGTCGGAGTCCTCATGGCCGGAGCGCCGGCCGCCACCGCCAATTACATCATGGCCCATCAACTCAAGGGTGATGCAGAACTCTCCGGCTCCATCGTCATGATGTCGACCCTGCTTTCAGCCGCGACCTATTCCATCGCCCTCTATCTGATGAGGATCACCGGCTTATGAGTTCGCCCGCCATCTCCATACTCCTGCCGGTTCACAACGAGGAGCGCTACCTGCCGGCAGCCCTGGCCTCGGTGCAGCGACAGACCTTCACCGACTGGGAGCTGGTTGTTGTGGATGACGGCTCGACCGACGCGACAGCACAGATCCTTGCAGAGACCGCCCGAACCGATCGGCGCATCCGCGTCATCGAGCAGGAGAACCGGGGTATCGCGGCAGCCCTCAATACGGGATTGTCGCACTGCAGGGCTGATTTCGTCGCCCGGATGGATGGCGATGACATCAGCCATCCCCGACGGCTGGAGCTTCAGTTCCAGGTGCTTCACGACAACCCGCAGGTCGATCTGGTCGCCTGCGAAGTCCAGCATTTTCCACGGCAGGACCTGCAGGAGGGCATGAAAGCCTACGAGGCCTGGCAGAACAGTCTGATCGAACATGAAGAGATAAAACTGGATCTCTTTGTCGAATCGCCGTTTGCCCATCCGAGCGTTCTGTTCAGGCGCCAGGTTGTTGCCGATCTTGGCGGTTACCGGCAGCGCGCCTGGGCCGAGGACTACGATCTGTGGCTGCGGATGGCCTCCAGCGGAGCCCGTTTTACCCGTCTGCGCAGGCAATTGTTCTTCTGGCGCGATCGCCCGGAGAGACTGACCCGGACCGCTGCCAACTGCACCGCCAAAGCCTTCCGCACGTGCAAGGCTCATTTTCTCGCAGAGGGCTACCTCAGTGGCATCGACTCCGTCACCTTATGGGGGGCAGGGACCGAGGGGAAGGCCTGGCGCAAGGCCCTTATGGCACAAAATATTCGCGTAAAGCGCTGGATCGAAATCGACCGGCGCAAGATCGGGCAGACCATTCACGGCGCTCCGGTCGTCCCGATCAATGAACTTGCGCCCGGTCAGGGCAAAATGCTCATCACCATCGGCGCAAAGGGGGCTCGTGCCCAGGTGCGCCAGTGGGCGGCAGAGCGCGGTCTGGTCGAAGGCGAGGACTTCGTCTGCGTAACGTGACCTGCACTGCTTTACAGGGTTTGGCTCTCTCTGCGTCTGGCATTTCTTCCGGCGTCTCTGAGTTAAAAAGAAAGGAATCCACCATGTACTCCCCTTTCAACATCGGCACCCGTTTCCGCATCGTCCCTCCCGATACTCCTGAATCGACGGACCGCACCGACCTGGTCGTCGCCAGGGGAGCTTTCGGCAGTGGCGAGCACGAAACAACAGCCTGCTGCCTGGAAGTTCTGGAAAATCTCCCCGAGATCCAGGGAGCACATCTGCTCGATCTGGGCAGCGGCACCGGGATCCTCACTCTGGCAGCCCTCAAGCTCGGTGCCCGGAGTGCCACCTGCATCGATATCAGCCCCGACGCCGTCCGGACCTGCCGCACCAACTGCGAGCTGAACGGTTTTGAGGATCGCGTCCGCCACGTCACCGGTTCTCTCGAGACTCTGGAGAAAACGGAGACTTTCGACCTTGTCATCGCCAACATCTATGGCGACCTGCTTCTCGATCTTGCGGACGACCTTGTTGATCGCGCCCGAGCCGGAAGCCACCTGCTGCTCTCCGGCATGCTCTGGGAGTACAACTTCGAAGTGCGCAAAAAATACAGCGAACTGGGATGTACTGTGGTCGAAAACTGCATGCTTCCGGAGTTCAGCACCGTTCTGCTGCGTAGATAGATCCGCTCCCTGTCGACTTGTCGCCGCATCAAAAAAACCGCAACCCTTCAGAAAAGGGGTTGCGGTTGAGTATACTGACTGGGCCGCGATCGACTACAATCCTGGAATCGCTGGTTTATTCCCAGAACTTCCACCATTTCCTGCTGCGTTCCTCCCTCTTTTCCTGTCCCTGCTCGGAGCCTTTGCCACTTTCGGTGCGTTCCTGTTCCACCTTTTTTTCCTGTTGTTTCTTCAGGCCCCTCGGGGTTTCTTCTCCAGCATCCTCTCGCTGCCTGGCCTTGTCTTTCCTTTCAAGGGCTTCCTCCTGACGCTCGCTGGCTTCTTCTCCCCGTTCTTCGGCTTCTTCTCTTGCCTCTTCTTCCCGTTCCCTGACTTCTTCCTGCCGTTCTCTAGCCTCTTCTTCTCGTTCTCTGGCCTCTTCTCTGGCCTCGTCTTCCCTTTCCCTGGCTTCTTCTCTGGCATCTTCAGCCGGTTCACCTTGCATCGCCCGCTCTCGTGCCTGCTCCGCTGCGGGAGCACGATCGGTCGATCCTGCTCTTTCGCCCTTTACTCCCCTCTCCTGGGCTGCAGTGCTGAAAGCCAGTACAAACACGAGAATAGCCGAAAGTGAAAGTCGGGAAACTGTCCTTTTAAAATGACTCATGAATCAGACTCCTTTCCGTATAGTGCGGCAGTCTTCTGGGGTTTCACGTTCAGGGACGTTAATCTTATTGTATCACAATCAGTTTGCATTTCAGAAGGAACAGGGGACTCAGGAGGTGGACTCAAATCCGTTGCACGCCGGTCGCAAACCGTTATAGTGAAGGTAACGATGATACAACTCATATCGCTAAAAGGTGTCTGACCGGCAATTCGGAGAGATACTAAGCACGTTTCCGGACAGAAACAAAAAGGAGTGAAGAATGAGATATGCAGGCATGCTGGCTGGACTGATCCTCGGGGGACGGTCGCGTTTGCTGGGAGCCTTGGTCGGTGGTGTTCTCGGATATCAGGCGGGGGCAATACTCGAAGCAGCCAGAAAAGCGAGCTCTCGGAATGCCCGGTCTCTTAGAAACGTCCCCGGCTCCTCTCTCGAAAGCTCGAATCGCTACCCCGAAGAGCAGATGCTGGAGGCCATGCGCCGCGATGAGGAGGATCCGGAGAAACAAGCCGCTGAACTGGACGATATCCTTGGCAGCGTTTCGGGAACAGCCGGGAAGGCGACCGGATAAATTTCTGCTCCCGCCTCCTGCTTACTTCTATTCTTTTCCCGGGGTAGAGTAAGAGGCAGGGGTGGCCTGCCCCCCGACTCTACCCGCATCCGAGGCTCCAGATCGCTATCACGGCGCTGAATCGGCCAGCACCTGGACCGCCTGCCGGGCATCATCCGCACAGGCATCGGCCCCGAGCGCCTCCCAGAGATCGGGCAATTGGCTAAACACTCCACCACCAACCAGTATCTTCGGCGTCTCAGCACCGAGGGCCTCCCGTACCTGACGAATTGTATCCGCCGCAGTGTGCAGGTTGAACGGCATCATCACCGATAATGCAATCCATTCTGGGCGCTTTTCCTGTGCCATGCGGATTAGCTCTGCAGCCGGAGTGTTCGCGCCCAGATAATCAACGTCCCAGCCGTCAATCTCGAGTAGATCGGCCACCATCCTCGCCCCAATTTCGTGAAACTCATTGGGTGCCGAGGTCACCAGGACTTGCCCACGATGAGGAAAATCATTCATAAAACGCGCATAGAGCCCCGACATGATCCGGCTGGTGATGGCACTGGCCATATGCTCGTGAGCCACAGAGATATCTCCCTGCTCCCAAAGAGCGCCGACCTGATAGAGTGATGGCTGCACCGTCTGCAGATAAAAGCGCTCCAGATCCTTCTCGTTGGAGGTCAAATGCTGCGACAACTGGTAGGCGTCCCGACGGTCGCCGGCCAGCAATGCGCCCAGAAAACGACGTCCTTCGGAATCCAGTTCGGTCGCCTTCATGCCCTGAGTGACCTCTTCTGTTTCCGCTTGAGCTATGAATTCATCATGATGGTCGCGCATCCACTGGTAGATTGCCAAGATGGCTTCGCCACCGATCTGCCCTTCGAGCACTTTGGCCGAAAACGTCAGCCAATGTCCGAGCGCAACCCTGAAATAATCGTAACTAAAACCATGAGCATGATAACTATGATACACCCAGGGGATCGTCGCTGCCAGCAAGCTGGTTTGATTGAAAAAAAAGATGTTCTGCATAAAGCTCGCATGATTACGGTGATTCTGATACATAACCTCCAGCGGGACCCCGCCGATCAGCCGCTGGATATCAGGCTCTGCCGCCATCGCCCGATTCATCTGTTCCACCAGCTGATCTTCAAATTGACCATAGGCTTGTGCCGCTTCGGCAGGCACAGGGGACAGCTTTTCCAGAGAGACTTCAAAATCACTCATAATGCTTCCTCCTCACAATAGTGCTCATCCACCAACAGCCAACTCGACGCGATTGCGACCTTTCGCCTTGGCCTCATATAAAGCGAGATCGGCCCGTTTGAAAATCTGAAGCAGATCCTCCCCAGGCCTTAGCTGTGCCACCCCAAAACTGGCAGAAAAGCAGGTTTCGAGGCCGGCTACAGAGGTGCCGGCCCATTCACTACGAACCCTTTCGGCAAACATTTCCGCCCCGTTCAGTTCGGCGTTTTTGAGGACGGCAACAAACTCTTCACCTCCGTAGCGGGCCACCAGATCCCCTTTACGAATCGACTCCGACAACAGCAAAGCGAAAGCCTTAAGGACTTCATCACCGATGTCGTGGCCATGGTTGTCGTTGACCTGTTTGAAGAAATCGAGATCGGCCATCACGAGTGATAGGGGAAGGTCCTTCTGGTGTGCTATTTCGATTTCGGTCTCAAACTGATCCATCAAACAACGCCGGTTAGAAATCCCCGTCAAAGCGTCGGTATGCATTAGGTCGGTAATCCGCATATTGGCATGCCGCAAAGACCGGTTCTTCAAGTGAATTTCTCGGACCAAGTTTGCCATCTCGTTATTCAGACTCGACACCGTATTAAGCACCTCATCATTGGTCGCCACAGCATTCTCGCCAAAAAGGATAAACCCCTCGTCTGTCCCGTAGACATGGCACTGCATCACATGAAGCCCGGACTTGTGTCCTTTGAAGACGAGCCGTTCGACACACGTGGCTCCAGATGCGGGCCACCCTGTTACGTCAAGAGCTCTCAGATCCAGGAAAGAAGCGAGAGGTGGGGTACCCTCCAGATCATCAAGATCGAACAGGCGCAAAAACCCCTTGTTAACCATAGTGATACACCTGTCCCAATTCAGGACGATGACCGCAATGCGGCTCTCATGCAGCACGAAATGAGATATCATCGACATATATGAATCCAGAGGCACAGACTCACTCCGCAGTTCATAACTTATCTTATTTTTTGGAGAGAATAATAAGCATCCATCTCCAATCACCCAGAAAGCAGAATGCCGGAGCTCTCCGCTTCGGCATCTCATTTTATCACCTATTTCAACGCCTGTATCTTCTTCAGGCTCTCCTGCAGGATCCCCAGCTTCTCCTCGGCCGCCGCCAGCTTGCCGCGATCCTTCTCCAGGATCTGCGCCGGAGCATTTGCGACGAACTTCTCGTTGGAGAGCTTCTTGTTGAAAAAATCGACATCCTTCACGGCCTTGCCGATCTCTTTCTCGAGCCGCTTCTCCTCCTCGTCGACATCGATCAGACCGGCCAGGGGCAGAAGCACCTCCACATCGCCGGCGACCTGGGTGGCGGCCTGGGCGGGACGTTCCACGTCGATACCGTAATTCAGGTCATCAATCCGGGCCAGGGCCCGGATGTATCCTTCCCCTTCGTTCATCACGGCAGTGGACGACTCGCTTTTGCAGTCGAGCACGGCAGTCACCTGACGGCTCGGCGCCACGTCCATCTCGCCGCGGATGTTGCGGATTCCCTTGACCACCTCCATGATCAGTTCCATCTTTTCGGCACCCTCGACGTCGACAGGCAATCCGGAACCGTCCGGATAGGCGGCCTTCATAATGGACTCGGCAGGCCTCGCTCCGGGCAGTGCCTGCCAGATCTCCTCGGTGATGAAAGGCATGAAGGGGTGCAGAAGGCGTAGCAACTGCTCAAGGACGAGGAACAGGATGCTCTGGGCGCAGGCTTTCGCATCGGGATCGTCGCCGTAGAGGTCATCCTTGATCAGCTCGATGTACCAGTCGCAGAAACTGTGCCAGGTAAAGGAGTAGAGAGCATTGGCTGCATCGTTGAATTTGTAGTCGTTCAGCGCCGCATCCACCTCCTGCGCAGTCTGGGCAAGGCGCGCCAGGACCCAGCGGTCGGCCAGGGTGAAATCGAGCTTTTCGAGCTCGATCTCCTGCGGATCGAAGTCCTCCAGATTCATCAGGGCGAAGCGGCTGGCATTCCACAGCTTGTTGGCGAAATTGCGGTAGCCGGCGATGCGGTCGGTGGAGAGCTTGATGTCGCGCCCCATCGCTGCGAATGCGGCCAGGGTGTAGCGAAAGGCATCGGTGCCATATTCGTCGATAGCGGTCAACGGATCGATGACATTGCCTTTGGACTTGCTCATCTTCTGTCCCTGGGCATCCCGCACCAGGGCGTGGATGTAAACCTCCCTGAAGGGAACCTCGCCCATGAACTTGAGACCCATCATCATCATCCGGGCGACCCAGAAGAAAAGAATGTCGAAACCGGTGACCAGGCAGGTGGTCGGATAAAACTTGGCCAGCGTTTCGGTCTGCTGCGGCCACCCCATTGTGGAGAATGGCCACAGGGCGCTGGAGAACCAGGTATCGAGAACATCGGTTTCCTGGCGGATTTCGGAACTGCCGCAGCGGGCGCACTCGGTGGCGTCCTCGCGCGAGACGGTGATCTCACCGCAGTCGTCGCAGAACCAGGCAGGGATGCGATGGCCCCACCAGATCTGGCGACTGATGCACCAGTCCTGAATGTTGTTCATCCACTCGTAGTAGGTTTTTTCCCATTGGGCCGGAACGATTTGGGTCTGTCCCTCCTCGACGGCCCTGATCGCCTCTGCAGCGAGGGGCTTGACCGCCACGTACCACTGCTTGCTCATGTAGGGCTCGATGATCGTCCTGCAGCGGTAGCATTCACCGACGGCGTTGGCATAGTCCTCCATGTTTTCCAGCAATCCCTGCTCGTCGAGGTCGACAACGATCTTCTTGCGCGCCTCGTAACGCTCCATCCCCTGGTAAGTTTCACCGTTCTCGTTGATATTGCCCGACTCGTCGAGAATATTGATGAATTCCAGATCGTGGCGCTTGCCGATCTCGAAATCGTTGAAATCGTGGGCCGGTGTAATCTTTACGGCGCCCGAGCCGAATTCCATGTCGACATATTCGTCGGCGACGATGGGGATCTCTCGATCGACCAGAGGCAGCAGCACCTTCTTGCCGATCAACCCCGCGTATCGCTCGTCTTCCGGATTGACGGCGACGGCACTGTCGCCAAGCATCGTCTCGGGCCGGGTTGTTGCGACGACGAGGTGGCGATCGGTCCCTTGCACGGGATAACGCAGGTGCCAAAGGTGTCCCTTCTTCTCCTCGTGCTCGACCTCGAGGTCCGACAGGGCGGTATGACAGCGCGGACACCAGTTGATCAGGCGGTTGTCGCGGTAGATCAGGTCCTCTTCGTAAAGGCGCACGAAAACTTCGCGCACCGCTTCGGAAAGGCCTTCGTCCATGGTGAAGCGTTCGCGTTCCCAGTCGCAGGACGCACCCAGACTTTTGAGCTGGTTGATGATCTTTCCGCCCGATTCCTCGCGCCACTGCCAGACGCGTTCGACAAAAGCTTCGCGGCCGATTTCATGGCGATCCCTGCCCTCCTCGGCAAGCTGCTTCTCCACAACGTTCTGGGTAGCGATGCCGGCATGATCGGTGCCGGGCATCCACAGAACCTCGTAGCCCCTCATGCGCTTCCAGCGGCAAAGAATGTCCTGGAGGGTATTGTTCAGGGCATGTCCCATATGCAGAACGCCCGTCACATTCGGAGGTGGGATGACAATGGAGAAATGCGGCTTCGGAGAGCTTTCATCGGCGTGGAAGACTCCTGAGTCCTCCCATCGGGCATACCACTTCTTTTCCACGTCCTGGGGCTCGTAGCCCTTGGGCAGCTGCGTCTTCATATTCGACCAGTCCTGTAAAGGGATAAAATATTGCTCGAAAAAGAAATGGGGACTTTAGCAATCCCCATTTCATCAGTCAATACTCTGCTTGAGCACGATACGCAAGGAGAAGGCTTTATTTGCCGCCTTCCTTTATTTTGCGTATCTCTTCCTTGATCAGGCTCTCGGCCAGATCGGGCACCACCTCCCAGGCGATCTTCTCCAGAACTCTGGTCGCAACCTGCTCGACAATACGATTGAGGTCTTCATCGGACAATGCCTGGACCTGCTGCTCCACCGAGGCTGCAGGGGAAGGGGCGGTTGCGGGAGCCGGCTGAGGCTCGTCAGAAACCTCTTCTTCAGGCTCCGGCTCAGGCTCCTCGAATATCGGCTCCACCTCGGTCAAGGACTCCGCCGGAGTCACCAGGAAGTCATCAGAAGATGATTCTGCGGCCGTTTCGGCAGAGACAAAACCCTCCTCTTCATCCTCTTGCAGATCCTCAGCCTCGAGAATATCCGTATCCTCAAGAGGCAAAACATCGTCTTCTGCTTGCTTCTGCTCCTGAATCTCCGAAGTCGCTGGAGCAGAAGGCGCCTCGTCCGTCTCCGGTTCCGTCTCTGTGACTGCAAGTTCGTCATTCAGGGATCCCCAGAGATCCTCCCCGGCCGGTTCCTCCTCGGCGAATTCATCCATCAAGGATTCTTCCTCAAGGGAGACAGAACCCCACAGGTCTTCTTCGCTCGTCTCGAACTCCTCGCCAAAGTCGCTTTCCTCCTCCCCCTGCTCCGGCTCGGAGGCCCAGGTCTGGGGTTCATCGAAGGGCTCATCCTCGTCGGTTTCCAGCAGACTCTCGAAATCGGAGTCTCCTTCAAACCCCGTTTCCGGCTGAGGCTCGGCCGCGGAAGCTGCAGTTGCGACCGACTCGGCGGCTTCGGTCTGGATGGGGGCTTGAGCGACTTGCGCCTGGGGCGCCTGGCCGCCTTTGGCCAGCAGATCTTCGACCTTGTCGATGAGAGCCTGGGATTCGAAGGGCTTGGCGATCCAGTCTTCGGCACCGGCGGCCCTGGCGCGCTCCTCGTCAAAGGGCTCGAAGGTTCCGGTCAACAGAAGAACAGGCACCGCGGCAAGGTTTTCGTCCGCCTTGACCGCTTCGCAAAGTTCATAGCCGTTTTTACCGGGCATGTAAACATCGGCCAGGATCAGGTCAGGGCGATCTGCCTTCGCCTTTTCGAGGGCATCATCGCCGTTATCCACAATGTCCAGCGCATAATCCTCATTGGCGAAGGTTATGCCTATAACTTTTTGAATCGTGATACTGTCGTCGGCCAACAACAGTTTTTTGCTCATTCGAGCCTCCTGATATCATATCCGTATGTTGCCGCGTTAACCTGTCAAGTCGGCAAGTAATGTTCCTTCACTCAGCAGAGGGTATCTTGTGCCTGCAAAGAGGAAGCAGTACTCGGCAATCGTTCCATAATCTCTGTCGATCTTCTCCATCGACCCGGAGGAATTCTCGACGATACGCACAACCTCATCCGCAGGCAAGCCGATCTTACCAAATTCCGTCATGAATAGAACGGTAAATGGGCTGCTATCGCAAAAATCCTCCGCTTCGATGCCAAGGAACCGGTACAGGTTGTAAAAAGGGAAAACATCCTCATCGAGGATGAAAACCCCCTGAAAAATTTTGTCGAGCAAAGGCAGCGGGAAAAGCCTCGGGGTCTGAACAATATGATCGACTCCCTGAAGCGGCAGAGCGAACCCCTTCCCTTTCAGACGAAAAACAGCTGTCCTAGAGGCATCCAGCGATTCGATGCCGGTCGACTTTGAAGGGCTCGAGGCAAACAAGGGGTTCTCCCCTCCAGATATCGAGTTGAGAATACAGCTTCTGACCGGTGCAGATCAAGGATAACGGCAAATCCCTGGTTCTGAAAGAACTTTCCGGATAGACACCCTCGACCGTTTCGACCACAGCTGCCCACAGACCCTGTTCTCCACTCATCATAAGGACCGGCATCTCCCCAGGCATATGAGACGCATCCAGTCCGAAGGTCTGCCGAAGGTCGACGAGCGCTACCGACTCGCCGTGATACAGGAATGTTCCGAATTCGGGATCGCCCCCATCCATGCTGGTGGAGTGGATTTCGTCAGCGCCCAGATGAATAACCTCGACAAGATGTTCAACAAGCAAAGAAAACCCGATCTCCCCTACCCGGAATACCAGTTTCATAAAAGCTGTATCTGTCTTGTTCATTGCGTCCTTCAGTCTCTTTAATTAGACGAAAAAACGTTGTAAAAGCTACCACATCCTGCGATAGGTGTCAAATTTTTCGACAGATAAATCCAATGGTTAGGCCTTTTCACAAGGTTCGCCAGGGCCGAGGCAGGAAAAGGTTCTGATAAAGGTTCATTGCATAGCGATCCGTCATTCCGGCGATAAAATCGGCCACAGAAATTTCAACCGGGTCGTCCCGGAACCGGTGGCCGCCGACTTGTTCCATTTTTTCAGGACGGGCGACAAAATAGCCGAACAGTTCGCGAAGAATGTGAGACGCCTTGGCGAACTCCTCTTCGACCGTGGCTGTGCGATAAACATGATGGAACAGCCAGTCCCTGAGTTCGGTGATCGCATCGAAAACATCCTTCGACATGCGCACGCTTCGGCTCTCGGCGGCATGGGAACTTTTGATGACGTCGTTGACCATGGTATTGATCCTGCTCGAGTGCGTTTCACCGAGCACACGACTCAATCGAAAGGGAACAGCGTCCGGGGAAATCAAACCGGCGCGTATGGCATCGTCAAGATCGTGATTGACATAGGCCACCACATCTGCAAGGCGCACGATCCGTCCCTCGAGGGTTTTCGCCAGTTGGGACTCATCATCTGGAACGATCGGCCCCTGCCCCTTGGAATGGTTCAATATTCCATCCCGGACTTCCCATGTGAGGTTCAATCCCCGACCGTCCTTTTCCAGTTTATCAATAACCCTGAGGCTTTGACGAACATGATGAAACCCGTCCGATACGAGCTCGTCGAGAACCCTCTCACCGGCATGTCCGAAGGGGGTATGCCCCAGATCATGCCCCAGGGCGATCGCTTCAGTCAGATCCTCGTTGAGGAACAGAGCCCGGGCAATGGTGCGGGCGATCTGCGACACTTCGAGGGTGTGCGTGAGCCGGGTCCGATAATGATCTCCTTCCGGCGACAGAAAGACCTGGGTCTTGTGTTTGAGTCGTCGAAACGATTTACAGTGAAGGATCTTGTCCCGGTCGTGCTGAAAACATGTCCGGATATGGCAGGGGGGCTGAACTTTTTCGCGTCCCCGGCTCGCGGAACTGAGGCAGGCATGAGCGGAGAGCACATCCTTTTCCCGTTTTTCCAGAGTTCCCCGAACGTCAATATCCATGGATGATCCTGTTCGGAAAGATCTTCGAATGCATCAGCAAGAGTATTGTTCCTCCGGGAAAACACACCATACTTTCCGAATCCAAGGCGCAGGCTCACACAGCCCTAGCACGCTGGGGAAAGCTTTGGCAAGAAAAAGATTGTCAACATGAAACAAAACATATCCTTCAATCCGGCACTTCAGAATCCCCTGGCTTTCCAGCCGGTCCTGGGGGCGACCACCATGAAAAGAGATGGGGGCAAGGGTCAAATAAAGACATCTTTTACTCTATATACGAGCTCACTTTATACTTTACGTAATATAAAATAAGGTCTATAAAGAGGCGCTACAATCACATAAAAAGGTTTTATTTATGAAATTGATTCTTCTCGGTCACCCTGAGGAAGAGATCCGTTCAACCCTGGAATTGATTCTCAAAAACTGGGGTTATCGGGTCATGGCCGCCGTGAGCCTCAAGCACCTGCTGGCTTTCCTCGAGAAAACGGATCCCGACCTCCTCCTGCTCGGATCGAAGACCCTGATGGACCTCGACAGCCGAGGTATTGCTCTTGTGCAAAAACGCCGCCTGGAAAGCGAAGCCGGCCTCTTTACCCTGAGCCGGAAAGGCGAGCCTGCCTTTTCTGGAAGCATCGACGCTGATATTCATCTTGAGGTCCCGGTCGATATCTTCGCCCTGTTCACAGCCGTTCAGAAACACCTGGAAAAACATCCGCGCAATTTCCTGCGAATGGACGTCAAACTTCCCGGCATGGTGAGCCCCCAGGGGAAGAGCTCTTATCTTGGCGAGGTCTTGAGCCTGAGTCCGCGAGGGCTTTTCATCAAGATCGGCTGCCGGCTCGCAAAGGGGCAGAGACTCCAGACCATCATCCCCCTGGTCGGCATTCACAAGGAACTCGATATCGAAGGCAGGGTTCTCTACACCGTTCAGCCGGGCCCCGAAAACAACTATATGCAGGGCGCGGGGATTGAATTCACCGAGATCTCCGAGGAAGACAATGCCCTTCTGGAAGGATACCTCGAAAGTCGCTTTATTTCGGGAATACGAAATCGTGACGAATCCGATACTCTCCTCGACTCGGAGCAGATCAGGTTTCACCACCGGGAAATAATCATCAATCTTCTACGCAACAACCGTTAGCAGTTCTCGGGAACAGTTCTTCGAGAAAGGCTTGCCCTACCCCGAGATCGAGGCCGAAAGCCGCTCCAACCGTCACACCGAGATCGGAAAAGCTCTGCCGCACTCCCAGGTCTTTTCCCGAGTCCAGTTCCGGGTGCCACACTAGCAGCGGTACGTCTTCGCGGGTATGGTCGGTTCCCGGTGTCGTCGGATCGCAGCCGTGGTCCGCAGTGACAACCAACAGATCCTTCGGACCCATTTCCTGCATCATACTGGGCAGCCAGCGATCAAATGCCTCCAGCGCCCTGCCGAACCCTTCGGCATCCTGTCTATGACCGTAGAGCATGTCGAAGTCGACGAGGTTCGTGAAAATCAGACCTCGGTCCGTCTCTGAAAACGCCCGGAGCGTCCTGGCCATTCCGTCGGCGTTGTCCTGAGTACAGCAATAATCCGTGAGGCCCTGCCCCATAAAGATATCCCGTATCTTGCCGATACCGTAAACCGTCAGATTTTTTTCCGCCAGGCGGTCCAGAACGGTCGGCCCAGGCGGTGCGAAAGAGAAATCATGTCGCCCCGATGTTCGGACAAAATCCTCCGATGACGATCCGACAAAGGGCCTGGCAATAACCCGCCCGATACGATAAGGGTCCAGCATCTTGCGGGTCTTGCGGCAGATATCGTACAGCCTCTCCAGCGGGATCACCTTTTCGTGGGCAGCGATCTGGAAAACCGAGTCGCTGCTTGTATATACGATCGGCTGGCCGGTGCGCACGTGCTCCTCGCCGAGCACACGAATGATCTCGGTACCGCTCGCCGCGACATTTCCCAGCGGCTCCAGACCGGTGATCGCGACGAATCCATCGATAATCTCGCGGGGGAAGCCTTGGGGGAAAGTGGCAAAGGGCCGCTCCTGGACGATGCCGGCCAGCTCCCAGTGTCCCGTCGTCGTATCCTTTCCGATAGAGCGCTCCCGCATGCGGCCATGGGCGGCCGCAGGGCTTGGAACGGCATCCACACCGGCCACCGGCAGAAGATTGCCGATGCCGAGTCGCTGCATATGCGGCAGATGCAGACCGTCGCAGGCTTGCGCCACATGGCCCAGGGTATTGGCACCGCTGTCGCCGTAATCCTCTGCATCCGGGGCAGCCCCGATGCCCACGCCGTCGAGAACGATCAGCACCACACGCTCAAAGGCGTTCGAAGACCTCATTGACCGAACTCCTCCTGCTTCCAGCTCTCCACGATAGCAACCCCGGCACTGGCACCGATGCGCGTAGCGCCTGCCTGGAGCAGGGCCCGGCAGAAGTTCCAGTCGCGAACACCTCCGGCGGCCTTCACCCCGATACGGTCATCGGCCACCTCAGCCAGCAGTCTCACATCTTCGATCGTCGCCCCGCCCGGAGCGAACCCGGTCGATGTCTTCACATAGGCGGCTCCGGCCGCTACGACCGCTTCCGCGGCCTGGCGCTTGGCCGGTTCATCGAGATAGAAGCATTCGATAATCACCTTGACGGTCGAATCGCCGGCGGCCTTGACGACTTCCCCAACGTCCCTGCCCACCGCGTCGAATCGCCCGTCCATGGCAGCGGCCACATGAATCACCATGTCGATCTCTTCCGCACCGCGGGCTACAGCTTCCGATGTCTCGAAAGCTTTGATTTCTGATGACACATAGCCGAGGGGAAAACCGACCACGGTCCCGACTTTCACATCTGAGCCATAAAGCAGGTCGGCTGCCAGCGACACATGGGCCGGAGGGATGCAGACCGAGGCGAACCCGTATTCGACGGCCTCTTCACAGAGCCGCCTGATCTGCGCCTCGTTTGTATCGGCCTTGAGAAGGGTATGATCGATAAAAGGGGCTGGATTCATCAAAATTCGCGGTTCGGGGTTCGTACGGGTTTTACGTTCGGTAATCGGCGTTGATTTTCACGTACTCATAGGTCAGGTCGGAGGTATAGTAACTGGCAGAACCGGAACCGAGTTTCAAATCCACGGTCACCGTGAATTCGTCACTCTGCAGGACCCTGGACGCCTTGTCTTCCCAGTCTCCCCCCACGCATAGTCCATTTTCGACGACAGCCACGTCGTTAAAACGGATCTCGACCAGATCCTGATCGAGTTCGGCTCCGGAATAGCCTGCGGCGGCGATAATCCGTCCCCAGTTGGCATCCTCTCCGAAAAATGCTGTCTTGACCAGATTCGATGTGGCGATGGCACGAGCTGCCTGCCGCGCCTGGTCGTCGTCGACGGCCCCCTTGACCAGGACCTGGACGACCTTGGTCGCCCCCTCGCCGTCCCGGACGATCATCTTGGCCAGATCGAGCAGGACGTCATGAAGCAGTTCTTTGAATTCTTCCGCCTCCGGGCTGTCGGCAATAACAGGGCCGGCACCGCTCATACCATTGGCGAGCAACAGAACCATGTCGTTGGTCGAAGTATCGCCATCCACCGTGATCGCATTGAACGTTTTGGCAACCGTATCCTTCAGGGCTGCCTGCAAAAGGCCGGAATCGATTTCAGCATCGGTCATGACGAAGCCCAGCATGGTCGCCATATTCGGATGTATCATGCCTGCGCCCTTGGCGACACCGAGAATCGTGTAATCCCTTTCTCCGATTCGGCCCTGCCGGGACGATGTCTTGGCGAATAAATCCGTGGTCATGATCGCCTCGGCCAGCCGATCAGCATTGTCGGCCTTCAGCTCTTTGGCCAGAAGCGGCACGTGACGCTCGAACTTGTCCATCGGCAAGGAAACCCCGATGACCCCGGTCGAAGACACCGCGACCAGCTCCTCGCCGATCCCCAGGGACGCCGCAGCGATTTCACCTGTTCGCAAGGCATCCTTGAGCCCCTGTGAACCGGTGCAGGCATTGGCGTTTCCGCTGTTCACCACAACGGCCTGGCACAGACCCTTTTCGATACGTCCAGCAGATACGACCAACGGCGGCGCCACGACCTTGTTGGTCGTGAAAACTCCTGCGCATCGAGCCGGCTTTTCCGAATAAATCATGGCCAGATCGTACTTGCCGCTCTTTTTGAGACCGGCGCTGCGGCTGGCGAATTTGAAACCCTGAACTCGTGTTTTTGAGGATGACATGACGACTCGTCCTTATCCCGTCCCTATTGGCCGCAGCATTTCTTGTATTTTTTCCCGCTGCCGCAGGGGCACGGGTCGTTGCGCCCGACTTTATCCTGATCGCGGGTCACCGGCTTCTTGGTGTCTTCGTCGCCGCCTTGCCGGTTGAGAATCACCTGCTTGCGACGGCGTTCTTCTTCCAAGCGTTCGACATCCTCGTCTCGAGCAAGTTGCACGCGGAAGAGCTTCTGAACCACCTCTTCACGGATACGGCCCATCATCTCCATGAACAGCTCATAGGCCTCGCGTTTGTACTCCTGCTTGGGATTGCGCTGGCCGTAGCCACGCAGGCCGATCCCCTCTTTGAGGTGATCGATGGAGAGCAGATGATCTTTCCACTGAGAATCGATGCTCTGCAGCAGTAAGTACTTCATCATCTGCTCCATCACCGGCGGGGTAAAGTCTTCTTCCTTTTCCTTCAGCCTGTCAGTGACCTGTTTTTTGAGAAGGGTCGTGAATTCCTCGATATTGAGGCTCGAAACATCCCTTTCCCCGATATCGGGGCGCATGAAGAACTGGGTGTAGAAGTCGTCGTTCAGAGCATCCCAGTTCCATTCGGCCGCCGACGTCTTTTCCGGGCAGTATGTGGCGATCATTTCATCGACCATTTCCTCGATGATGCTCTCGACGGTCCCCCGGATCTCCTCGCCCCCGAGGACCTGGCGGCGCTGGGTGTAAATCGCCTCGCGCTGCTTGTTCATGACATCATCGTATTCGATGAGATGTTTACGGATGTCGAAGTTGTGAGCCTCGACCTTGCGCTGGGCGTTTTCAATCGCCTTGGAGATCATGCCGTGTTCGATCGGCTCATTTTCGGGGATCTTCAGCTTTTCCATGACGTAGGCGACCCGGTGGGAGCCGAAAATTCGCAGCAGGTCGTCTTCGAGCGAGAGGTAGAAACGGCTTTCTCCGGGATCGCCCTGGCGTCCCGAGCGCCCACGGAGCTGGTTGTCGATCCGGCGGGATTCGTGGCGCTCCGTGCCGAGGATATAGAGGCCTCCGGCCTCGATAACATCCTCTTTCTCTTTCTGGCACTGCTCCTGGAAGCGGGGCAGCATCTCCTCGATGGCCTGCTCCGGGTCCTCCCGGCTTTCCGCCTCGCGCCTGGCGAGCAGGTCGGGATTGCCGCCGAGCATGATATCGGTTCCGCGACCGGCCATGTTGGTGGCGATGGTAATCGCTCCCTTGCGGCCGGCCTGAGCGACGATTTCAGCTTCGCGCTCGTGATGCTTTGCATTGAGCACGTTGTGCGGCACGCCACGCTTGCGCAGCATCTCGGCGAGCAGCTCCGATTTCTCGATGGAAATCGTACCGACCAATACCGGCTGACCCTTTTCGTAACGCTCGACAATGTCCTCTATGGCGGCGGTGAATTTCTCCTTCTCCGTCTTGTAGATCAGATCCGCCATATCCATGCGGATCATCGGACGATTGGTCGGAACCACCGCCACATCGAGCTTGTAGATTTCATGAAACTCGGCGGCCTCGGTATCGGCGGTGCCGGTCATGCCGGAGAGCTTGTCGTACATGCGGAAGTAATTCTGGAAGGTGATCGTCGCCAGTGTCTGGTTCTCGTTCTCGATCTTCACCCCTTCCTTGGCTTCCACCGCCTGGTGCAGTCCGTCGCTCCACCGGCGGCCGGGCATCAGTCGACCGGTAAACTCGTCGACGATCTGGACCTCCCCTTCCTTGACGACGTAATCGACGTCGCGCTTGAACAGGGCGTGGGCCTTCAAGGACTGGTTGACGTGGTGCAGCAATTCGATGTTCCCGGGGTCGTAGAGATTCTCGACGCCGAGCAGCCTCTCGACCTTGGCGACGCCATCCTCGGTCAAGGTGGCTGCCTTGGCTTTTTCGTCGACGGTATAATCGCCGGTATACTCTTTTTGAGCCTGGCCCATCTTGCCGTCACGCGTCTCGATGACCTCTCCCTGTTTGAGCATCGGGATAACGCCGTTGGCCCGATAGTAGTGCTCGCTGGAAACCTCGCTGGGACCCGAGATGATCAGGGGGGTCCGCGCCTCGTCGATGAGGATCGAGTCGACCTCGTCGACGATGGCATAGTGAAGATCGCGCTGCGCGTACTCTTCGAGAGAGAATTTCATGTTGTCGCGCAGGTAGTCGAAACCGAATTCGTTGTTGGTTCCATAGGTGATATCGGCATTATAGGCGGCCTGGCGCTCCGTCTCATTCAGGCCGTGCACAATGCAACCGACCGTCATGCCCAGGAATTGGAAGAGACGACCCATCCACTCCGAGTCGCGTTTCGCCAGGTAATCGTTGACCGTCACCACGTGAACGCCTTTTCCGGTCAAGCCATTAAGGTAAGCCGCCAGGGTAGCCACCAGGGTCTTGCCTTCGCCTGTTTTCATTTCGGAGATTTTGCCGCTGTGCAGAACCAGCCCGCCGAGCAGCTGGACATCGAAGTGCCGCATTCCGAGGACGCGCTGTGCGGACGTGCGAACCACCGCAAAAGCCTCGGGCAGCAGGTCGTCAAGTTTTTCGCCCTGGTCGAGACGCTCGCGAAACTCGATTGTCTTCTCCTGCAGCTGAGCATCGCTCAGAGCGTCGGTCTGCGCCTCGAGGCTGTTGATTCGATCGACAATTGGCTGCATGCGCTTGAGTTCGCGCTCGTTCTTGCTGCCGACAATTTTTTTAAGGAGATTATTGATCATCAGGACACTCCAGAAGGCATAGAATCCGTGTGGAAGTGGGGGAAAGACGACGCTTTTTCAGCCTTCAACTGCACTTGACATCTCAGGCTGAGACATGCCCCACACCGACACGATGGGTTGTGGATGTTACCACAGGGAATACACCCCTCACAAGAAAGAAAGGGGTCGTAACGGCGGACGGCCGAACGAAAAAAGCCCCGGGAAAACCGGGGCTCGGCGGGTATCAAAGGAACTTGTAGGGATTGAGCGGAACGTCGTTGAGCCTGACCTCGTAGTGCAGGTGGGATCCGGTCGAAGCGCCGGTATTGCCGACGGCGGCAACCTTGTCGCCGGCCTTGATGCGCTGTCCGACCTTGGCGTACAGCTTGGAATTGTGAGCGTAATAGGTCCGATAACCGTAGCCGTGATCGACAACCACCAGTTTGCCGTAGCCCGGGGCAGTCTGGGCACGGCTGACAATCCCGTCGGCGGTCGCATGGACCGGGGTTCCGGTGCGGGCGGCGATATCAAGACCTTCATGCATTTTCTGCCGGCCGGTGAAAGGTGATTTGCGCATGCCGAAGCTGGATGTCTGCCATCCCTTGGCCGGCCACCCCTTTGGCGTCGCCGCTGCGAGTGACCGCTGGTCGTTCAGTAGCCCCTGTACTTCTTCCTGGCTTTCGCGACGAAGATCGATGGCATTTCGCAACGAATCGATCTTTCGCTGCAGCGCGGAGAGCTCCCCTGTCGAGTCGATTTCCGGAGGACCGCCAACGCCGGTCAGCTTATCGTCAACCAGAGGTCCGTCCAGCTCGGCTATGGCCCTGACCTTGGCATCGTTCTGCGCCAGCACGATCACTTCTTTTCGAAGATCCTCGAGGGTCACCGCAAGCTGAAGAAGCTCACGATGCTGCTGACGGTTCTCGACACGCAGCTGTGACAACTCGTTCGAGTCGACATTGCTCCGATAATAGTCGTACATTGTCAGAGAAAAGCCGACGGCAAGGATAACGACGAGCATTAACGCGCACTTGAGTGCACCGCGATTGAAGACCAGACGTTTGACGCGATGTGAGCCTTCAGGAATGACCAGAACTGTGAACCGCTTGGCGGACAAAACGCCCTCCTCCGAAAAGAAATAACGAACAATTTCACTGTGCAGTAATAGTCGATGGCGTTTCTCTTTGTCAAGCTTTTTGGCGGCCAGAGGCAAGGAAACGGCCAACTCGCCTCTGAAAAACTCAACCGTTCAGGACAGATCGATACTCATGGCAATTTCGTCGCAGTCCGGGAATTTAGGGCATTTCAGGCAGTCCGTCCAGATTTTGTGGGGCAATTCACTTTTCTCGATTTCCGAAAACCCGAGTTTGGCAAAAAAGGCGGGTTCGTATGTCAGAGCAAACACCCTTTGCAGGCCAAGTTCCGTCGCTTCGTCGAGACAACTCTGAACCAGCAGCCTGCCGATTCCTCTGCCCCCGGCCTCGGCTGAAACCGCCAGAGAACGAACTTCTGCAAGGTCTTCCCAGCAGATCGCCAGGCTGACCGTACCAAGAACGTCACCCTCTTCTTCGTAGACATAGAAATCCCTTATATTTTCATATATTTCCGCCAGCGAACGCGGAAGCATGAGGCCGTCCCGGGCATAGCCGACCAGCATCCGATGGATATCCCTGGCGTCCCTGATGACTGCTTTGCGTATCATATATTGACGTTCCTCCGACCCTTGATCATCGGGAACCTTCTGCCTCGCCTGCCTGGGCGATAAATTCACGGGCATGTTCATAGGTCGCGTCGGTCACCCTTGCTCCTCCGAGCATCCTCGCCATCTCGGCAACCCGGTCCTCATGATCGAGAAGATTGAGCACCGCAAAGGTTCGACCCTGCTCTTCGCGTTTCTCGACGTGAAAATGATGATCGGCAAAGCCCGCCACCTGGGGCAGGTGCGTGATGCAGAGAACCTGACAGTCCCCGGCGACCTGTTTGAGCTTCTCGCCGACGGCCGTCGCCGCGACCCCCCCGATACCGGCATCGACCTCGTCGAAAACGACCGTCATGACGGAGTCGCTTTGCGGAGCTGTCCGGCGCAGGGCGAGCATAAGGCGGGAGAGTTCACCGCCCGAGGCGATCCTGGCAAGGGGCCTGGCCTCTTCGCCCGGATTGGCCGAGAAATAGAATTCGGCTTTTTCCACCCCCTCGGGCCCAGGGTTTTCCAGCGGAGAAAAACGGACTTCGAAACAGACGTTGGGCATGGCCAGCGCCCGAAGTTCGTCCTGCATCGCCCGGGCGAGGTCAAGAGCCGCAGCGCGACGTTTCTCACTGAGAGATTCGGCGGTCTGATGAAGTTCCTCTTCAGCTTCGACGAGGCGTTTTTTAAGCGTCTCGCGCGTCGACTCGGTATCGCTCAACTCTCCCAGCTCGCGATCGATCTTTTCCTGATGATCGAGGACCCCTTGAAGGGTTTCGGCATATTTGCGCTTGAGGGTGTTCAGGGATGAGAGTCGCTGTTCAACTTCGTCAAGACGATGCGGTTCGAAAGACAATCCGCCGCTGTAGTCGCGCAATTGCGTTGCACAGTCTTCGAGAGTATAAAATGCGCTTCGTGCCGTCTCTCCCAGATGGCCCAATGTCTCGTCGACCTCTGCCAGCGCCTCAAGATCGGCAGCGACCTGGTTGACCAGTTCACAAACGGAGCCTTCCCGAGAGTACAGAATATCATACCCTCCGCGGGTTGCAGCAGCCAGCCGCTCGGAATTCTGCAGAATGCGGCGCTCCGATTCGAGTTCGTCGTCCTCCCCGACATGAATGTTCATTTCGGAAATTTCCCGGCTCTGGAAGTCCAGCAGATCGAGCCGCTGCTGACGATCCCGCTCGCTTCGGTCGAGGCCGGTCAGTTGCTTCCTGACATTCTCGTACCGCTCGAACAAAAGCCCGTAGGTCTCACGCAGATTTTCCAGACTGGCGAAGTGGTCGAGAATCCCCAGATGTGTTTCGGGGCGCTGCAGGCCCTGGTGTTCATGCTGGCCGTAGATATTCACCAGGAGAGGAGCCAGGGATTGAAGCTGCGAAAGCGTCGCCATCGCCCCGTTGAGGAAAACACGGTTTTTTCCCGTTCGGGATACTGTTCGACGCACGAGAAGTTCCTCTTCGGGATCGAAACCGGCGTCCTGGAGGGATTGCTGCAACTGCGGCCTCTCGCTCAGATCGAACAGACCCTCCACGCTCGCTTCGTTCTCGCCGGTCCGTATCAGTTCAGAACGGGCCCGACCACCGAGGATCAGGTTGACGGCATCGATAATGATCGACTTTCCTGCCCCTGTTTCCCCGGTCAGGATATTGAATCCCCGAAAAAAGGAGACGTGCAGCTGGTCGATGATAGCGAAGTTCCTGATGTTGAGATCAGTCAGCATAACATCAAGGCCCGAGGTTCGAGGTTCGAGGCACGAAAGACACTATCGTTCTCCCCATCGCAGTTTGGTCCGCAGGACCTGGAAATAGTCTTTGCTGGGGCTGTCGATCAGGTATGTTCGGCTTTTGGCTTTGCGGACAACGACCACATCGCGATGCTCCAGGGGCATGCCGACCTGGCCGTCTGCGGTGAGGACCACATCCTCGTCCTCGAATTTGAGTTCGATCTTGATATGCGCGTCCTCGCTGACGAGGATGGGGCGGTTGGTCAGCATATGGGGACAAATGGGGGACAGGACCAGGCAGTTAAGCTCCGGATGGATGATCGGTCCGCCGGCGGCGAGGTTATAGGCGGTAGAGCCGGTCGGTGTGGAGACGATCAGCCCGTCGGCTTTGTAGGTCGTTAGATAGACATCGTCGACATAGGCCTCCATGTCGACGATCCGAGCCAGGGCGCCCTTGTTGAGCACGACGTCATTGAGAACGTTGTAACGGGCGATCTCCTCCCCCTGTCTCCTTACAGATGTATCGATCATCATTCTGGACGACACGGTAAAATCGCCGCGCAGAACATCTTCGAGAACCGCCATCATTTCCGAGGTGGTAATTTCGGTCAGAAACCCGAGACTGCCGAGGTTGACGCCGAAAATCGGCACTTTGAGATCGTCGATGAGGCGGGCGACGGAAATAAGCGTTCCATCACCGCCCAGCACGATGATCATGTTGACCATGGCGGGGATACTCTTTGCGGGGAATCCCTCCCCGTTCCCGGTCTTTCGGGCCAAATCCTCTTCAAGATAAACCTCTACCCCGTGTTCACTCAGCCACTGCGAAACTTTGTCGGCAAGCCTGGCAGCATCGGGATGGTTCTGTTTTGCGTAAATACCTATCCGTTTCATATCTGTAGAGCTCCCCCGGTTAATATTGTTGGCAAGCTATCATAGTCTACCGCTAAAGTCCACCGCATTCAATTACTTACAAGAGCTGCTGAGGCCTGTTGAGGCCTGTTCAGGTTCTTTCGGTTGTGATAGAGTGGCCGGTATTCAGGGGGATGTAAAGAGATATGGACCTGTTCGAACAAAGTACGCAGAATAACTTGAACGCTCCGCTTGCGGAAAGAATGCGCCCGAACGATCTCAGCGATGTGGTTGGGCAGCAGCATCTGCTCGCCGGGGACAAACCTCTTCGCCGGCTGATCGAGACCGACCGGATCACCTCGCTGATCTTCTGGGGGCCGCCCGGCACAGGCAAGACGACCCTGGCCCAGGTGATCGCCTCGACCACCCGATGCAACTTCGTCTTTTTCTCCGCGGTGCTTCAGGGGGTCAAGGATGTCCGCGAAATCGTCAAGGCCGCCCAGGAAGAGAAGAAATACCACGGACGCAAGACCCTGCTTTTCGTCGACGAGATCCACCGTTTCAACAAGGCCCAGCAGGACGCCTTCCTGCCCTATGTCGAACGCGGGGATATAACCCTGATCGGCGCCACGACCGAAAATCCTTCCTTCGAAATCAACTCCGCTCTGCTCTCGCGCTCCCGCGTCTTCGTCCTGGAACCCCTTCAGAAGAAGGATATCCGGGACCTCCTCGAACGGGCTGTATCCGACCCCAGGGGACTGGCCAGTCAAGGGAGCGAAGTGGATGAAAACGCGCTGGACATGCTGGCAGAGCAGGCCGATGGAGACGCCAGGGTTGCCCTGAACACCCTGGAGGTGGCAGCCGATACGGCCCGGGGGAAAACGATCGACCGCGAAACGCTGAAAGAGGCCCTTCAGAAAAAGCCGCTTCTCTACGACAAGGGTGCAGAGGAACACTACAACGTCATTTCCGCCTTCATAAAAAGCATGCGCGGCTCAGATCCGGACGCCGCACTTTACTGGCTGGCGCGAATGATCGAAGCCGGCGAGGATCCCCTTTTTATTGTGCGCCGCATGGTTGTTTTCGCTTCCGAAGATATTGGAAACGCAGACCCGCGCGCCCTTCAGATAGCCATGGCGACCCAACAGGCAGTCCATTTTCTCGGGATGCCCGAGGCCCGTATCAGCCTGGGCCAGGGGGTTACCTATCTGGCGACGGCTCCGAAGAGTAATGCCTCGTACAAGGGAATCAATCAGGCGTTGGCCGAAGTGCGGAAAAGCGGCGCTCTTTCAGTCCCGCTGCATGTCCGCAATGCCCCGACCGGCCTGATGAAGGATCTCGGGTACGGCAAGGACTATCGCTACGCCCACGATTACGAGAATGCCCATACCTCCCAGGACCATTTGCCGGACGCGCTGCAGGGCAAGACCTTCTACAAGCCGACCGGACGGGGCTATGAAAAGCATATTTCCGAGCGCCTTCAGCACTGGCGCCAGCAAAACCGCCAGAAAAAAAAGGGCGGCAGCCGGTCCGGTCGTCCTCTTGACGAGAGCGACTGATCCACTCTTTCCGGAAGCGTCCAGCCCGGGTAGCGACAGCTTTAGAGCATGACATTTTCCTGCCTTCTGCTATAATTTTGCCGCATAGGCACTCTCTTTTAATCACCCCTGAACAGAGACTTTCCCGACCACACCGGAGGCGCTCATGCCGGACCTGTCCGTGATGCAGGACATCCTCATACTGCTTCTTCTTGCCCTGGGCAGCGGCCTTGTATGCAGCCGCATGCATCTCTCTCCGATAGTCGGGTATCTGCTCAGCGGCGTGGTCGCCGGCCCCTACGGGCTGCATCTGATCAAGGCGGTTCACGAGGTGGAAATGATCGCGGAAGTCGGGGTTATTCTTCTGCTTTTCACCATCGGCCTGGAATTCTCGCTGACCCGTATTTTCCGGCTGAAAAGCATCATGCTGATCGCCGGGCCGGTACAGATACTCCTGACCTCCGTCATTGTTTACACTGTTTGCATTCTGCTCGATTTCAGTCATACATCCAGTCTGGCCCTCGCCCTGACCATCTCCCTTTCATCCACCGCCCTCGTGCTGAAAATGCTGCTCGAGAATGGGGAGATCGATACGGCCCATGGCCGGCTCTCCTTGGGCATCCTTCTTCTCCAGGACCTGGCCGTCGTTGTGTTTCTGATCGTCTTCCCGGTTCTCAGCGCGGAGTTTACCGGGTTTTCCCCCTTCGCCTTCGTCCGGGGGACCCTGTTGATCGCCGGACTCTTTCTTGCGGTCCGTTTCCTGCTCAACCCCCTTTTGCGCAACATCGCCACCACCAGAAGCCGCGAACTGTTCAGCATCACCATTCTCTGCCTGGTTCTGGGAACCGCCTGGGTCACAGCCCAGGCCGGGCTCTCCCTTGCGCTCGGAGCATTTCTGGCCGGACTGGCACTGGCGGAGTCGCCCTACTCCCATCAGGCCCTGTCCGACATTCTGCCCTTTAGAGACACGTTTCTCGCTCTCTTTTTCATTTCGATCGGCATGCTGGTCGATATCGGACTGCTGGCGGAAAACTGGCACATCCTGCTGGCCCTTGTCGTTTCCGTCTCCCTCATCAAGACGGCTACAGGAACCATTGCCGGACTTGCTGCCCGTTACCCTTTGCGCATCGGACTTCTTTCCGGTCTGCTTCTGTTCCAGGTCGGCGAATTCTCCTTCGTCTTGTTGAAAAAGGCCCGGGAACTCGAACTGGTGAGTCCGGATGTCTATCAGCTGACCCTCGCTCTGATCGCCCTGACGATCCTGGCGTCGCCATTTGTCGCGGCCCGAGCCCACGAAATCTCAGGCTGGACCGCTACGCGCTTCCGGCGATATCCCCCTCCCCATGCCCCTGCACAGGAAGCCCAGGAAAGGACTGCAAACCTGGGCAAACATGTCATCATAGCGGGTTACGGAGTCGCCGGCAAAAACGTGGCAAAGGCGCTGAGGCAGATCAACGTCCCCTATATTTTCGTGGAAATCAATGGAGAATCGGTCAGGAAAGCCAAACAGGCGGGGGAATTCATTATTTATGGCGATGCCACTTCTCCGTCTCTGCTCGAAGAGCTGGGAATCGAACGGGCCGCCGCTTTCGTGATCGCCATAAACGATCCCTCCGCACTTGTCAGGGCCATCAAGGCAGGGCACAAGTGCAACCCGGGGATTTTCATCCTTGTTCGCAGCCGCTTTGCCGCCGAAATCAATTACCTTCGCGACATCGGCGCCGACGAAATCATCGCCGACGAACTCGAAGCAAGCCTGCAGTTGTCCTCGATTCTCCTGCGCAAATTCGATGTCGCCGAAGGGAATATTATGCAGGTCCTGTCCAGCCTGCGTGAGAAGAACGCTCTTCGGGCGGGACAGGACGAGGTCGAACCGGACAAGATAACGGGCTACCTGTCGGTCCTGAAAGAAGGGCATATCGAATTTCAGGCGATTCCCGACGACTCTCCCTGCATAGGGCGGAGCCTATCCGAGCTGAATTTCCGCAACGCGACCGGAACGATGGTGGTGGGAGCCATCCGAAAGGAACGAACCATTCCCAATCCGGAGCCGGAATTCCGCATCGAGCAGGGAGATACCCTGATGCTGCTCGGTTCTCCTCAGGAGATATTGAAGGCCCGGGAATTCATTCACGGGCATCCGGTCTAGAAAATGTCGGTTCCTCATTCCATTCCGACGCCTTCCACCAGCGCACCGCACGATGAACATCTGCCAGCCTCCAGATTTTTGCGTCCGAGACGGAAACCACGCCTCTCTATGACCATTTCCCCGCAAGACGCGCAGAAGGTGCTTTCCCCCTTCTCTTCAGGGATATTCCCCGTATAGACATACTTCAGCCCGGCTTTGCGTCCGATCGAGCGCGCACGGCGCAAGGTTGCAACCGGCGTCGGGGGGGTGTCCAGAAGGCGATAGGTCGGATAGAAGGCGGTGACGTGCCAGGGCGTGTGGGCACCGAGTTCCCGGCTGATGAAATCGGCAATGCCCTGCAGCTGCTCGTCACTGTCATTGTGATTCGGGATGATCAGAGTGGTGATCTCCAGCCAGATGCCATGTCGGCGGTATTCGCACAGAGACTCCAGAACCCAGTCAAGGGTCGCGCCGGTGACCTCGCGATAGAATTTTTCTGAAAACCCCTTCAGGTCGACATTGGCGGCATCGATATAAGGTGCGAGCTCTTCGAGTGCTTCGGCAGAGATGTAGCCGTTGGTAATAAAGACATTGCCCAATCCCTCGTTCCTGGCCAGAACCGCCGTGTCGTAGGCATATTCGTAGAAAATGGTCGGTTCGGTATAGGTATAGGCGATGCTGCGACAACCTCCTGCGCGTGCCTGGTGAACGATCTGTTCCGGCGCCATCCTGTGTCCGGGGATGTTCTCCTTCGTATGCGGCCACTGGGATATATCCGAATTCTGACAGTGCAAACAACTGAAATTGCATCCGGCGGTCGCCATCGAATAACTGAGAGAACCGGGATAATAGTGAAAGAGGGGCTTCTTCTCAACGGGGTCGATATTCTCTGCAATGGTGCGCCCGTAAACCAGCGTGTAGAGAACCCCATCGCGGTTTTCCCGCACCCCGCAGACGCCCCGTCCATCCCTACCTATCAGGCAGTTGAAACGACAGAGACGACACCGTACCTTGTCACCGCCGGCCTTTTCCCAGAACCTGGCTTCCTGCATCATGGAATCACCTCGTCAGAGAATTTATTCCAGATTATATCAGACTTGTCCGATCGCACAGAAGGGAACGGGTTTTCGAGGGTGAGATATTAAAACATGAACCGCCGCATGCTGATATTGAGAAGCAGTCCGACACCGAGCATGGTCGTGACCATGCTGGTTCCTCCATAGGAAAAAAGCGGCAGGGGAACGCCAACGACAGGCAGCAGGCCGATCACCATGCCGAGGTTGACGACAATGTGCCAGAAGAGCATGGCGACGACTCCGACCGCAAGATAGGTTCCGAAGCGGTCGGAAGAGCGCCGGGCGATATAGATCCCCCAGATAATAAGAAAGAGATAGAGCAGAAGAAGGAACAGGCTGCCCGAAAAGCCCCATTCCTCAGCGAAGACGGAAAAAGCGAAATCAGTGTGCCTCTCGGGGAGAAATGAAAGCTGGGACTGGGTCCCCTCCATGAAACCCTGGCCGAAAAATCCCCCGCTTCCCACGGCGATTTTCGACTGGATGATATGATAGCCCGTGCCGAGTGGGTCACGTTCGGGGTCGAGAAACGTGCGGATACGATCCTTCTGATAATCACGCAGGAAAAACCAGCCGATACTCGCTCCGGCAAGAGAAAACACTGAGAGAAAGGTCACGGTGGATCGCTTCAGACCGGCGAAAAGGATCATCGTTCCCGCAATGAAAACCAGCATTATCGACGTGCCCAGATCGGGCTCCACGACCACCAAAGCGACGGGAAGGCCGAGAATGGCGAAAGGGATCACCATTTCCGTCAGGGTATGACCGCGAAAATGTCCATGCTCGCTGAAATACCGGGCCAGGATGATTATCAGGACGATCTTCATCACTTCAGAGGGCTGAAGATTGAAAAAGCCGAGATCAATCCAGCGCGTCGCTCCCATGGTGGTCTTACCGAAAAAGAGAACGAAGACCAGCAGAAAAATAGCCAGGGCGTAGACTGCGGGGGCAAGATGCTCGAGGTGTCGATAATCAAAAAGACAGACAAAAAGCGCCAGAGCCAGCCCGAGGCCGAACCAGTAAATCTGTTTCAGGTAAACAGGGGTGGCCAGTTCCAGATTCGACGTCGCACTGTAGAGATTGAAAATACCGGCCACCGACAACAGACAGACTGTCAGAAGCAGTACCCAGTCGAAACTGGTAATCAAACGGCGATCAAACATGGCTCACTCATCCCCGACTTTCAACGTCTCAGAATCCTGTTCTTCATTGCCCGGCGCAAAGTAACTTTCCAGAATGGCCGCAGCGACCGGTGCGGCTGCCGTACTGCCGTGCTCTCCATGCTCAACCACAACGGCAACGGCTATCTCCGGTGATTGCGCCGGCGCATAAGCGACAAAGAGGGCGTGGTCCCGGAAACGGTAGGGAATCTTGTCGTCGTCCCCCCGATTCTCTTCCTCTTCATCGGAGAGGCGGCGGACAACCTGGGAGGTTCCCGTCTTGCCCGCAACCTGCACCGCATCGAGGCGGGCAAGTTGTCCGGTGCCATGCGGTTCGTTGACCACGGCTTCGAGACCCTCCCGCACCGCGGCGAGCTCCATGGGATCGAGATGGACTTCATTGAGGATGCGAGGTTCGAATTCCTCCCGGACGTCGTCGTTCCAGTCGATGATCCTGGAGACCACCTGCGGCTGATACACGGTCCCGCCATTGGCAACCGCCGCCGTCATAACGGCCAGCTGCATGGGAGTCGTCAGAACATAGCCCTGGCCTATGGAGGTATTAACGGTCTCGCCGGCGTACCATGATTCATTGAATCTGTTGCGCTTCCACTGGCGGGTCGGAATATTGCCGCTCTTTTCACCGCCGAACGGAAATTCGGTCTTATTGCCCAGTCCGAGTTCGAAGGCCATTTTGGACAATCGATCGATTCCCAGCTCAACGCCGACTTCATAGAACCAGACATCGCAGCTCTCGCGAATGGCTTTTTTCAGGCCGGTCTCACCATGTCCCCGTCTTTTCCAGCACCGGAACTCCCGATTTCCGACCTTTGTCCTGCCGCTGCAGTCGACTTCATAATCGGCGATGTCGGCATCTGACTGAAGAGCGGCCAGCGCCGTGACGATCTTGAAGGTGGAACCGGGAGGATATTGGCCCCTGATCGCTTTGAACTGAAGAGGATGCAGGGGATCCTCGAGCAGTCCGGTCCACTCTTCGTCCGTTATGCCGCGAGCAAAAAGAGCCGGAGAAAACGAGGGGCTGTTGACCAGAGCCAGAACTTCGCCCGAGTTGACGTCGACCGCGACAGCAGCCCCGGCCTGATCGCCGAAAGCTTCCTCGGCGGCCAGCTGCACATCGCGCTGCAACGTCAGGAAGACCCTGTTCCCGGGCATCGGTTCCTGAACCTTGAGCTGAAGAAGTTCCTTGCCATTGACATCCACCTCGAGAATGCGCTGTCCCTTCTTGCCGCGAAGGTGGGACTCCAGTAAACGCTCGATACCGGATTTGCCGATAAAGTCTCCCCCCCGGTAATTTCCGACGGGGACCTTCTGCAATTCCTGTTCTGCAATTTCTCCAAGATAGCCCAGAAGGTGGGCGGCCATGTCACCATAGGGATAGGATCGAACCGGTCGAACCTCTATAAAAGCACCGGGCAGTTCAACCGAATTCTCCTGTACCCTTTCCATGACATCCCGGCTCACATCCCGGGCCATGGCGACCGGGCGATAAGCCGGAAAGCGTCGTCCCCGCTCCCAGGCTTCGCGCAGAGTCTCGATATCGACTTCGAGATAAGCCGACAGTGATGTCAGCAGACTGTCCCTGTCCTCGACGTCCTGCCGCATGATGGACACATCGAATGCGGGGCGGCTGTCGACGAGCAAACTGCCAGACCGGTCGAAAACAGGACCCCGAGGTGCGGCTATCTGGAGAACCCGTGTCCGGTTTTTTTCCGACATCATCCGGTAGCCATCCCCGCTGACGACCTGGAGATACCACAGCCGAAGGAGGAGCAGCAGAAATATCAGCGCGACCGCCAGGGAAAGGACCAGAAAGCGATTTTTCAGATCGGGCAGCCCCGACCAGCCGGAACTAAAACCCATGACCGCGATCCAGATTCTGCAGTCCGGGCACCTGCCAGCGCGGGCCGAACATCTTCTGAAGCCGGGACGCCACGAGGAGCACAATCATGGCTGCGACGAGGCTGGCAAGCGCCTGAGTGGGAATAATCCTGATAATCAGCGGCCAGACATTCCCCGCATCGGCGAAAAGCCCCAGAGCGAAAAGAACCAGAAACCCCTTGAGAATAGTACCGAAAAAGACCAGAGCCAGGAGAAGGGGCGCGTTTTCAGTGTCGAACCAGCGCATGGCCGTTCTGCAGGCTATGAAAAGAATCAGGAAGACCAGACCGTAAAGCCCGAGATAGGCTCCGGCGAAAACATCGTGAAGAATCCCCAGAAAGTATGTCAGCAGAGCTCCACGCAGCAGGGGTTCGCTCAGGCTTATATATATAACGAGGATCAGCAGCATGTCCGGTTTGAGAAATGCCGGGAGGACCCAGGGGATGATCGTCGTTTGCAACAACATGAAGACGAGACCGAAAAGAAAATAGACCATCAGGCGCATCATCGATCTCCCGGCAGAACAAGGACTTCTTCCAGCCTGGAAAAGTCAACGACCGGTTCGACGACCACATTCTGAAAAAGACCGTACTCTCCCCGCTCGACAGCGCTCACTTTGCCGACAAGAAGGCCTTTTGGAAAAACGCCCCCCATGCCGGAGGTGATGATGCGATCCTCGACCTGAATATCTTCCTGGCGCAGGGCGAATTCCAGGACGAGCCTCTCTCCGCGACCACGACACACGCCGCGCGTTCGTGTTCTCTGAACCAGGGCCGACGCCGCCGAAGAGGCATCGGTGATGAGAAGCACCCTTGATTCCCCCTCGGAACTGCGTATCACCCGTCCCACAACGCCTTCAGGGACAACGACTGCCATCCCTTCGCCAATCCCGTCCTCGAGCCCCTTGTCGACAACGACAGTCCGGAACCAGCTGGTTGAATCTTCAGCGATGACCTGTGCCGGAACGGCATCGAGATCGACTTTTTCGACAAAGTTGAGAAGACCGCGCAGCCTCTCATTGGCCAGGCGGATCTCCTCGTAGCCCAGCAGCTCACCTCTCAGACGGTGATTCTCCTTTTTAAGCCGATCGTTCTCGTATGCCGTATCGACCAGCCACAGATAGTGGTCCTTCAGATCGAGAAAATATTCCCGGCTCGTCTCCAGCGACTTTTGGAAAGGCGCGCTCAACCGTAAAACCGAACGCTCGAAAAAGCTGGTCGACTCTTTATGTCGCAGATTGTAGCTGTAAACCATGAGCGCCATAAGAAGCAGCAACACCACTAGGGCAATGCGAAGGTATTTTTTCCCGAACGCTTTCATTTCCACTCACCGGCATTTGCGCAGAACAGACGTCGTTGAAAAACTGAACAATCAACCAAAAAGGAGGGCCGAAGCCCTCCTGATCAAATCAATACCTGACTAGTCTTCAATTATACAGATCATCAGTGCCGACTGCAAGACAGGGCGAAATCAGGAACTGATCGCCACCCGTTTCAGCAGGTCGATATGGTCCAGCACCTTTCCCGAGCCGAGCACCACGCAGGACAGAGGATCTTCCGCAATGACCACGGGCAAACCTGTCTCCTCGCGTAACAGATGATCGAGATTGCGCAGTTTGGCTCCGCCGCCGGCCAGAACAATGCCCTTGTCGACAATATCGGCAGCCAGTTCCGGCGGGGTCCTCTCGAGAGCGATCCGCACCGCCTCGACGATGGCGTTGATCGGCTCGGAAATCGCTTCGCGCACCTCGTTGGAATCGATCGTCAGGGTCTTGGGGATGCCGGTCACCAGATCGCGCCCCTTGACCTCGAGCGTTTCGTCTTCGTTGTTCTCCATCGGGTAGGCACTGCCGATTTCTATCTTGATCTGTTCGGCCGTTCTCTCCCCGATCAGCAGATTGTACTTGCGTTTCATGTGGTGAACGATCGCTTCGTCGAGTTTGTCGCCACCGACCCGCACGCTTTTGGCGAAGACGACTCCGGCGAGCGAGATAACCGCAACTTCCGTGGTTCCACCGCCAATATCGACAATCATGTTGCCGGACGCTTCGGTGATCGGCAGGCTCGCCCCGATAGCTGCGGCCATCGGCTCCTCGATCAGGTAGACTTCCCTCGCCCCTGCAGACTCGGCTGATTCCTTCACGGCGCGCTTTTCTACCTGGGTGATCCCCGATGGAACGCAGATGACGATGCGGGGTCTCACCAGGGTCTTGCGGTTATGGACCTTGCGGATGAAGTGCCGCAGCATCTCTTCGGTCACATCGAAATCGGCGATAACACCGTCCTTCATGGGACGGATTGCGACGATGCTCCCCGGCGTACGGCCGAGCATGGTCTTGGCCTCACTGCCCACGGCGAGAACCTTGCGCTGGCCCTGATGGTCTTTTTGGACAGCAACGACGGAAGGCTCGTTGACAACGACCCCTTTTCCTTTGGAGAAAACGAGTGTATTGGCCGTGCCAAGGTCGATGGCCAGATCGTTGGAAAACATCCCCAAGACATAATCAAAGAGGTTGAACATAAGTAGAGGGTCTCCTTTCGCCTCCAAGCGTGAGAGCGATCTTTGAACGGAATCTCAACCTAGCAAAAACCCCGATATCTTTCAACAAGTAAACGGTTTGTTATTGCATTTCTCCTCCCCCTTGTCATAACATGCGTGACTGTTTTCAACCTTTTTATCAAATGACAGCCAAAAGGAGCCGTGCATCATATGCTGGACTTGATTCGCAAGAAACAAAAAACACTCATTGTCAAGGTGGTATTCTGGGTCATCATCGCTGCCTTTGTGGGGACGGTTTTTCTCGTTTGGGGCAGAGGCGGGGAACGAGCCGGTGAGAGCTCCACCGCAGCTGTTATCAACGGCGAACGCATCTCTTACAGCGCCTACCAGGCCAGCTATGACAATCTCTATCGGCTGTATCAGAACATCTACCAGGACCAGTTCACGCCGGCCATGGAGCGTCAACTTGACCTTGAAAAGCAGGCTCTTGAGATGTTGATCGAGCAGGTTCTTCTGGCACAAGAGGCCAAAAGGCAAGGCCTCGACGTGCCGCGAGAGGACGTCGTCCAGGCGATCTCTCAAATTCCTGAATTCCAGGAGAACGGCTCGTTCAGCAAGGAGAGATACCTCTCTGTTCTCAATTATCAGCGTATCGATCCCGAGGAGTTCGAAGCGGCAAAGGAACGGGAGCTTCGCATTGAAAAACTTCGCGCGCAGCTGCAGGAAGGGATCAATGTCAGTTCCGATGAAATCGAAGAAGAGTTCAGACGCCGCAACGAAAAGGTCTCCCTGCGCTTTCTGCAGTTTGCCCCTCCTCTCTTCGAGAGCAAGGTGGACGTCGATGAGGACAAACTTCGTGCGTACTTCGACGAGAACAAGGAAACGTTCCGTCTTCCTGAAAGGGTCTCCCTCGACTATCTCCAGTTCGAGCCCGCGCGTTATGAAGACGAGATCGCCCTGAGCGAGGAAGACCTGCAGTCCTATTACCAGGACAATCTCGACAAGTTCGACGTTGACGAGCAGGTAAGAGCCTCTCATATCCTGATCAAAGTGGACGAGGATGCCGATGAACAGATCCGCAGGGAGAAAAAGGCTCTGGCCGAAGAGATTCTCGCCCGCCTCCAGGAGGGAGAAGATTTCAGTGAGCTGGCTCGTCAATTCAGCGAGGATTCCGGCAGCGCAGCCTCCGGCGGCGATATCGGCCTGTTCGCCCGCGGCACGATGACCGGTCCTTTTGAAGAAGCGGCCTTCAACCTGCCCGTCAACGAAATTTCAGAGGTGGTCGAAACACGATTCGGTTATCACATCATCAAGGTGACCGAACATGTTGAGGCTGGAGTGAAGCCGCTCACCGATGTGGCCGATGACGTCAAGGCCGCGGCCAAGAAAGAAAAAGCGCTCGAAATGGCCCGTGACCTGGCCTGGACGGCATATTCCAAATACAAGGACACCGCTGAGCTGGAGACTGCCGCTGAAAACAACAATCTCGGCGTCAAGGAAACAGGCCTCTTCACCCGCGACGGTGTCATCGACGGCATCGGTCGTTCCAAGGATATCGCCAGGGCCGCTTTCGATCTCGATGAAAACAGGCTCGCCAAACCGGTGGATTACGAAGGAGATATCTACCTGTTCACGGTCAAGGAAAGGGAAGCCAGCCACATCCCTGATTTTGAAGAGGTAAAAACGGACGTCGAGGCGGCCTACCGGGCCGAACAGTCGCAAAAGCTTGCCGCACAGGCAGCAGAGGAGGCACTTTCCGCCCTGAAGGACGGCAAGAGCATTCAGGAAATCGACAAGGTCGAAGGCACGAAGGCTGAAAAGACCGAGATGTTCAATCGGGAAAACGGTGCCTTCATTCCCGGGCTCGGAACCTCGGAGAAACTGGTGCAGGATGCCTTCGTTCTGAGCGAAGAGAATCCGGTGGCATCCGACGTCTACGAGGTCGGCGGCAATTATGTCGTCGCCACGTTGAAGGACCGGCAAGACGCCGACATGGAAGAACTTGATGAAACACGGCGTCAGCGCATCAGGGAGACGCTCCTGGCTGAAAAAAAGGAAGAGGCCCTGACGGAAAAAATCGAAGAACTGCGCAAGGACGCAGAAATCGAAATTCTTCTGACTCTGAACGGAGGGAGATAAAAATGACCCCTTTAGTCATGCAGACCGACTTTCCCGACCTGAACCTTGTCGCCCGCGGCAAGGTCCGGGATATATACGATCTGGGCGATCACCTGCTTATCGTCACCAGCGATCGCATCAGCGCTTTCGATGTCATCATGGATCAGGGTATTCCCGACAAGGGATTCGTCCTGACGGAAATTTCCAAGTTCTGGTTCTCCAAAATGACCGATATCGTTCCGAACCATCTGGTCGCGACGGAGGTGGATGATTTCCCGGCCATCACCCACCGATACCGCGAGCAACTGCAGGGACGCAGCATGCTGGTCAGGAAAGCCTCTCCGCTGCCTATCGAGTGCATCGTGCGCGGTTATATCTCCGGCAGCGGCTGGAAGGAATACAAAAAGCAGCAGAGCATCTGCGGAATACCCCTCCAAAGCGGCCTGAAAGAGAGCGAAAAACTGCCGGAACCGATCTTCACCCCTTCGACCAAGGCCGAACTGGGGGAGCACGACGAGAATATCTCCTTCGAACAGGCCGTTGATTTGTGCGGACTGGAAACGGCGGAAAAGGTTCGGGACATTTCTCTGGCCATCTACAGCCGTGCCAGAGACCTCGCCGCCGAAAAGGGGATTATCATCGCCGACACCAAATTCGAGTTCGGCATCAGGGACGATGCACTGATCTGGATCGACGAGGCGCTCACCCCCGATTCCTCCCGTTTCTGGCCCCGGAGCAGCTACGAACCGGGCGGACCGCAGCCGAGCTTCGACAAGCAGTTTCTGCGCGACTACCTGGAAACGCTCGACTGGGACAAGCAGGCTCCGCCGCCGCCTCTTCCCGAGGAGATCGTTCGCAAAACGAGCGAAAAATATCTCGAGGCCCTGAAGCGACTGACGGAATAGCCGTTCACTTTTCAAGCTCAAGCGGGAGGACACCATGGCGACTGACAAAAAGAAAGTCAATGTAAACGGCGGGGAGAGTCTCGACCTGGAAAATCTCGTTCAGTATCAGGACGGCTCGATCGTCAGCAGAACGCTTCTGGAAGATCAATCGGGCACCTTGACCGTTTTCAGTTTCGACCAGGGCCAGGCCCTCTCCGAGCACACCGTCCCGTACAATGCCTTCGTGCAGGTTCTCGACGGTGAAGCCGAAATCACTGTGGGCGGTGATCCCGTGGTGGTCAAAAAGGGGGAAATCGTCCTGATGCCAGGCGGCATCCCTCATCGCGTCCGGGCCGCGCAGCAGTTTAAAATGCTTCTGACCATGTTCAAGACGGCGGTCACCTGAGTTCTTCTTCGCCCTTGCATGTTCGACCGCATCTCCTAAGGTTTGGAAGATGAAAGAGCATCCGCCGATCTTTATCTATGGGACTTTGCGGCCCGGACACAAAAATTACGGTCGCTTTCTTGCCGGACGCACCAGCGAAGAGATCCCTGCCACCACGTCGGGAGAGCTTTATCTCTTCCTGGCTCCGGGGGGAGCCCGCTACCCCTTTTTGATTCCTGGAAACGAGACGGTTCATGGCGATCTTGTTTACCTGAAAAACCGCTTTCACGCAGAAACGCTCGAGGACCTCGACCACCTGGAAGGCTACGAGCCGCAAACCGACACCGGCCTGTACCTGCGCCGCCAGCAGGAGGTCGTCCCGGCCGGCCGAGAGCCTGTTTCGGCGTGGGTCTATATCTGGGACGGGCCGTGGACGGAGGTTGTGAAAATCAGGGATGGGGATTTTGCAAAAACATGTTGACAACCCTCCATCCCCTTTGCTATAAATTCTCTCGCTTCAAGGGGCTATAGCTCAGTTGGGAGAGCGCTTGAATGGCATTCAAGAGGTCGGCGGTTCGAGACCGCCTAGCTCCACCAGATTT
>JAWOCM010000078.1:0-3244 GCA_046483795.1 Desulfuromonadales bacterium
CTGACCTTCTCCGTTCTCCCCCGGACTACCGCTTCTCCCTCGTCAGCGAATCGGCACCGCGAACTCTCGAGGCGCAGCTTGTTTTCGGCCACGTACTCTGTGAACTGGTGGAAAAAGAGCTTTTCGGCGTTTAACTCCGACGGCGGAATCAAAACTGTAAATACTCATCCCGGGGGGACCGCCTCATGATCGACTATCCGGTAAATCTGCACCTCGAGGATCGAAAGTGCCTTGTTGTCGGCGGCGGGGCTGTCGGTCAGCGCAAGATCCGGGGCCTTCTGTCCGCGGGGGCAAGGGTCCGTCTGGTGGACCCCGACCTTCCGGAGAATCTGCCCCCCCAGGTCGAGGCGGTAGCACGCTCCTATCGGAGAGAGGACCTGGACGGGGTCTGCCTTGTCTTTGCCGCAACCGCAGATCGTGCAGTCAATGCACGTGTGGCCTCCGAGGCCAAAGAGGCCGGCCTGCTCGCCAATATCGCCGATGCTCCCTCCAAAGGCAGTTTCACAGTGCCCGCAGTGCTGAATCGCGGAAAACTGATGATGGCATTTTCCACCGGCGGCGGGAGCCCGGCTTTCGCTTCGCTTGCCAGGGACGCAGCAGCGGAGCATTTCGGTGAAGAATGGGCAGTGCTCCTGGAGATCGCCGTAGCATTGCGGCAAAAGCGGTTGACATCCCCGAAAAAAACCGAATACAATCGCGCAGTTTTAAACTCTCTTCTCGATACCGATATTTGTGCTCTTATCGCCGCCCGGGACCGGGACGGTATAGATCGTCTGCTGCGGACCCATTTCGGAGCAGCAGCTTCACTGGCTGAACTCGAAGTTCAGCTGCCATCAGGGACGCCATGAACGCCAGCTTTGTTCTGTTCAAAATCACCCTGCTCGCCTATTTCGCTTCAACGATCTTCTACATGATCGACATCCTTGCCCGGAAGGAAAAGGCGGGTCAGATCGCCCGCTGGGTTCTGTTTGGCGGTTTTCTCGCTCATTGCGCTTCTCTGGTGGCGCGATATATCGAGGCCGGCTATACCCCGGTGACCAACCTGCATGAATCGCTCTCATTCTTCGCCTGGACGCTCGTCGGCATTTATCTCCTGTTCGACCTGAAGTTCCGCACCACCATTCTCGGTGCCTTTCTCACGCCTCTGGCTCTGGCGCTGATGATATTCAGCACCGCGACGCGAACGGATATTCAGCCTGCCAACCCGATGCTCGACAGCTGGTGGTTCCCCGTCCACGTGGCACTGGCTTTTGCCGGCAACGCCATCTTCACCATAGCTTTCGTTGCCGCGATCATGTACCTGCTTCAGGAACGGATGCTGAAGAGCAAGAAGTTTTCGACGCTTTATTTTCGACTGCCTTCGCTCAATACCCTCGACAGCATCAATTACAAGTGCCTCACCTTCGGCTTCCCGCTGCTGACCATGGGAATTATTTCCGGCGCGGTGTGGGCCAATGCCGCCTGGGGCGGCTACTGGCGCTGGGACCCCAAGGAAACATGGGCCCTGATCACCTGGTTCCTCTACGCCGCGCTGCTGCACGGCAGATTGACCGTCGGCTGGCGCGGACGACGTGCGGCCATTTTCGCCATCATCGGGTTCCTGTGCCTTCTTTTCACCTTTCTCGGAGTCAATCTGCTTCTGAGTGGCGAGCACAGCTTCAGTGCCCTGACCAGTTAGCAGGGCCGGATTAACGGGTAAGCGAATGAATATAGTCGTTGTGGGTCTCAGCCACAAATCAGCCCCCGTCGAAATACGTGAAAGGGTCGCCTTTGCGCCGACCGCGATGGAAAAGCCGCTGCATCAGGTAGCCGCCCTGCCGGAGATCACCGAAACCGTCATCGTGTCGACCTGCAACCGGGTGGAGATCTATGCGACCGGCCGGGAAGCCGATGTGACCATCGCGCAGCTCAAGCGCTTTTTGGCCTCCTATCACGATCTTCCTTTCGAGGGGCTCGAGGAGCACCTCTATGATTTTCAGGGTGAAGAAGCGATCAAGCACCTTTACAGGGTCGCTTCCAGCCTTGATTCGATGGTTATCGGCGAGCCGCAGATTCTCGGACAGATCAAGACCGCTTACGGTTACGCCACCGAATTCAAGACGACCGGCATCATCCTCAACCGCCTTCTGCATAAGGCCTTTTCCGTGGCCAAGCGGGTGCGCACCGAAACCAACATCGCCGGCAGCGCTGTTTCGGTGCCTTTTGCAGCCGTTGAGTTGTCTCGAAAGATATTCGAAACGCTTGAAGACAAGACGGTCATGCTGATCGGTGCCGGAGAGATGTGCGAACTGGCCGCGCGCCATTTTATCAGTGCCGGTGTGCGCGAGGTGCTTGTGACAAACCGCACCCACGAACGCGCTGTCAAGCTTGCTGAAGAGTTTGAGGGACAGCCGGTGACTTTCGAAAACTTTCCCCATCATCTCCACCGTGTGGACATCGTCATGACTTCCACCGGTGCATCCGACTTCATTCTCGAGAAGAAAAAGGTCGTCGAGATCATCCGTCAGCGCAAGAACAAGCCGATGTTCCTGATCGATATTGCCGTACCCCGTGATATCGATCCGCGCGTCAATACCATCGACAACGTCTATCTCTACGACGTCGACGATCTGCAGGGCGTTGTGCAGGCGAATCTCAAAGAGCGGAAAAAAGAAGCGAAGAAAGCTGAAGCCATCGTCGGTCAGGAAGTGGGACAGTTCCATCAGTGGCTCTCGACCCTCGAGATCGTGCCGACCATTGTGTCCCTGCGGCAGAGCCTCGAGGATGTGCGCCAGCAGGAGGTGGATAAATCCCTGGCGCGCCTGGCACACCTCGGTGAAAAGGACAAGAAAGCGATCGATGCCCTGACACGGTCGATCGTGAACAAGATACTTCACAACCCGACCGCCGTCCTGAAACAATCCCAGGGCGACGCGGCGGGAGATACCTATGTCGATGCCATACGCACCCTCTTCGACCTGCCACGGCCGTCGAGCGAAAAGGATTAAGAGAGAAAAGGAGTCTTTGGAATCATGGCGAAAAAAGTTCTGCGCATTGGAACCCGAGCCAGTCAGCTGGCACTCTGGCAGGCCAACTGGGTCAAGTCGGAGCTGGAGGAGCGATATCCCGATCTGGAGGTCAGTCTGACCAAGATCAAAACCCAGGGAGACAAGATTCTCGATGTTCCGCTGGCGATGGTGGGCGGCAAAGGCCTCTTCGTCAAGGAGATCGAAGAGGCGATGCTCCGCGGCGAAGTCGATATCGC
>JAWOCM010000104.1:0-31525 GCA_046483795.1 Desulfuromonadales bacterium
TGGCGACAATGTGGTTAAAAGGGTTTCCTTCTATTGATTTTCATTTATGAAAGATAACAACCATAGCGAAGCAAGCTCATAAAGTCTATCTTTTTTTGACCGCTTTTTTAAACCATGTGGAGTTTTGCCCTATTTTCGTATATGAAAAAGCCCCTGCCCGCCAATGGCGAACAGGGGCTTTCCGGTGTTGATGTTTTGACGACGTTCAGTACGTGTCGATCGGCATGCAAACCGCAGAAGAAGAGGTGAAAACCCTTAAAGTATAAGGGTATAAAGCGGTCCTTGACTTCAACAAGAAGGGAGGCAACAGAAATAACCTGTTGGTCGCGGCTCAGGACCAGGTATTGGTTCTTATTAACAGCAAGGAGATTTCATTATTTGAGAAATATTATTTTTTGCTGCACTGATTTTCGTTTTTACCGGTGCTGTTTCATCCCCTTGAAGCTGAACGCTCCTTTCGGATTATTCAATATTGCCGAAGTTCTCCTCTTCAGGTAGAGGCCGCGTCTCTATGTTTATAAAAAAAGGACGGCAGCTTTGGCCAGTGCCAGAAGTTGCTGCGGCAGGACGCCCAGAAAAATGATGGCCAGAATCAGAGAGAAGCCGAGAAGCTTGCTGCCAAGGTTGAGCGTCACCATGGAGTTGTCTCCATCGTTGCTGGTCAGATAGGCAGCGCGCACGATCTTGAGATAGAAAAAAATTGAGATGACGGCATTCACCAGGCCCAGTACCACAAGTCCATAGAGCCCCTGTTCAAAGGCTGCCGTGAACAGGACGAATTTGCCGGTGAACCCGATGGTCGGTGGAATACCGGCAAGGCTGAAGGCTCCGGTCGCGAGGACAAAGGCAAGAAGGGGGGAGCGGCGGTACAATCCTTTTAAATCGTCCAGGTTCAGATTGCGATTATCGGAACTCAGGCGATAGAGGACAAAAAAGCAGGCGAGGTTCATCAGCAGATAGCCGGTGGCATAGTAGATAGCGGCGGCATGTCCGAGGTTGGTTCCCGCAATGACTCCGAGCATGATATAGCCCGCATGGGCAACACTCGAGTAGGCTAGCAGACGCTTGACATCGTCCTGTACCAGGGCGGACAAATTACCGACGGTCATGGAAGCCACCGCCAGGATACCCAGGGCCCAGGTGAGCTGATTGATCTCTGCGCCCGCCAGGCTGACCAGGCGCAGCAGCAGAATCACTGCGCCGATTTTGGGCAGGGTGGCGATAAAACTGGCGGTTTCGTTGGCGGCGCCCTGGTAGACATCGGGAGTCCAGAAGTGCATGGGGAACAGGGCCAGCTTGTAGAAAAAGCCGCAAAGCAGCAGAATCATCCCTGCCAGGGCGAGCGGCTGTGAATCGATCATGCCGGGCAGCACAGGGGCCAGCTCGAAAAGATACGTGGTTCCACTGAGCCCGAAAATATAGCTCATGCCGAACAGGCTCAGACCCGAGGCGACAGCGCCGAAAAGCACATACTTGATGCTGGCCTCATACTGTTGCCGACCGATCAAAGGTTGCCGGAATGGAATGGCAACAAACAAGGCGTAAGAGGATATTTCCAGTGCGAGGAAAATGGTCAGCAGTTCCACCGCACTGGCAAGAAAGACCAGCCCCAGGGTGCTGACAGTGAGAAACAGGTAGTATTCGGGGCGCAGCCTGCGTTCTACCCCCCGCAGTCCGGAATTGGCCCAGGTGACCAGAACCAGTCCCACACAGAGAATGATTTTAAACAACTGGGAGAGGGAATCGATTTTGTAGGCACCGTAGAACAGCTGTGCCGACTGATCATAGGTCGATGCAGCGGCAACTGCAGCCAGGGCGGCGATAATTATCACCGCACTCTGCAGAAACCCTGTTTTCGGTGTGCCCAGTGAGGTGAAAAAGCAAACCAGAGCGAGCAGGATCAGCAACAGTTCGGGTAGAAAAAGCATGGTATCCATAAAACGTCCGAAATCAGAAGTTGGCCGCCGGGGGCGTTGTCGTGGTGAACAGGCTGGCGATTTTATGACCCCATCCGCTCAGGGCATGGTGCAGGTTGTCATGCCCCCCCTGGGGCATCCCCACGCTGATCTGATCGATCAGATGGGTGACACTGACATCCATGACATCGAGCAGGGGCGTCGGGTAAAAGCCGATCCAGAAAACAAAAACAGTTAAAAAACTCAAGGTTCCGATTTCACGCCCATTCAGGTCTTTGAGAACGTGGCCGTGATCATCGCCGTGGCTGTGGCCGTCGGAATCAGCCCAGACCATGCTCTGGAGCAGGCGCAGCATGTAGGCGGCGGCAAGAATAGCGCCGACGATGGCAAGGGCGCCGATGAGCGGATATTTGGAAAAAGCCGCTAACAGAACAAGAAATTCGCTGACGAAGCTGTTGGTTCCGGGAAAACCGAAAGAGGACAGGCTGAATATTCCCAGAAACAGGACGAACAGCGGCATCATCGAACCGAGGGCGCGGTTGACGCTCATTTCGCGGCTGTGAGTTCGCTCATAGATGATCCCGATGAGGATAAACAGCGCGCCGGTGGTGATGCCGTGGTTGATCATCTGCAGCATCGCCCCTTTGATCCCCTGATCGTTCAGCAGAAAAATCCCCAGAGTGACGAAACCCATGTGGCCGACACTGGAGTAGGCGATCAGCTTCTTGATGTCACTCTGGCCCAATGCCAGATAGCCGCCGACAATGATGGAAATGATCGACAGGGCGATCAGCCAGGGCATCAGGTACCAGGTGGCCTCCGGAGCCATCGGCAGGCAGAAACGCAGGAAACCGTAACCGCCGAGTTTCAGCATGATACTGGCCAGGATAACACTGCCGGCCGTCGGGGCCTCGACATGGGCGGCCGGCAACCAGGTGTGCAGGGGGAACATCGGCACCTTGACCGCGAAGGCCAGGGAGCAGCCAAGGAAAATCCAGACCTGGAAGGGGAAGCTGAAGGACTGCCCCATCAGTTCGGGGATAAAAAAGCTTCCGGTCTGAACGTAGAGGGCAATAATGGATGCCAGGAAGAAGATACTGCCGGCAAAAGTATAGAGGAAATATTTGATCGAAGCGTAATCTTTGCGCGGGCCTCCCCAGATGGCGATGATCAGGTACATGGGAATCAGCATCGCTTCCCAGAACAGGAAGAACAGCAGGGTGTTGAGGCTGACGAAAACACCGATCATGGCCGTCTCGATGACGAGCAGAACAAACATGAACTCGCGCATGCGTTCCTTGATGTAACTCCAGGAGCACAGCACGCAGAGAGGCATGACCAAAGTGGTCAACAGCACCAGCAGAACACTGATGCCGTCAACCCCGACCACATAGTCGAGCCCCAGGGCCGGTAGCCAGTGATGCAGCTCGACAAACTGATACTGGGCTGTCGAGCGGTCGAACTGCGTGTAAAGAGGAAGTGATGCCAGCGCCGTGGCAACGGTGACAGCCAGTCCCCAGAGCAGTTGCGCCCGGTCACTTCTGAACAGCAGGCCCACCAGAGCGCCGAGCAGCGGCAGAAGCAACAGCACCGAAATGACGGGATAGTTCAGTTGATTATAGATCAGATAGTGTTCCACGAGCGTTCCTTCGTAGACATTCAAAAAGTGAGTGTTCTCCTGTTGCCGGCAACAGTTAAACCAGAAACACAATGAGTAAGACTACCAGTACGGCAATCACCCCTATCGCGATGTAGTGCTGTATCCGCCCTGTCTGGATCCGCCGGAGGGTGTTGCCACCTTCGACGATGCTGCGGGCGGAACCGTCGATGGTCCAGTCGATCCCCTCCTTGTCGAACCAGGAAAACGCCCGGGCCAGGGCCATGGTCATACGCAGGCCGATGTTTCGATAGACATTGCTGACCCATTCATTGGCTGAGACCACCGGACCTTTGGCGAAGGTGATAAAACGGGACGAACCTTTGCGGTAAAACCAGTCCAGATCAAGATTGGAGACATCGTGAGGCTCGAGGTATTTCACCATCAGGTAAAAACCGAGCCCGGTAAAGCCGAAGATCTGAAAGGTTTCGGACAGATGGTAGGCGGTATAGGGAGCGTATTCCGCTGCATAGGGGAGCATGTTGTAAAGAGCTGCCGGATAAACACCGAAAAGGATACAGACAAAAGCCGCCAAAGCCATGGCCAGTTGCATGTTCCAGGGCGCTTCTTTGGCCCGGACGCCGGAATCTTTTCCGAACCAGATGAAATAGGGCAGCTTGATGCCGACAGAGAGAAAGGTGCCGACGCCGGCCAGGGTCAGCATCACCAGCAGAACGATCTGATGATTGCTCCCGGCGGCAGCGACAATCATCGACTTGCTGACGAACCCACTGGTCAGCGGGAAGCCTGAGATGGCGATACCTCCGATGATGGTGAAAATCATGGTGACCGGCATGGTGCGATAGAGGCCACCGAGTTCACTGAGTTTGGAGCGGCCGGTCATTTCCAGCACCGCGCCGGCGCCCATGAACAGCAGCGCCTTGTAGATGATGTGCGCGTAGGCGTGAGCCGCGACCCCGTTCAGAGCCATGGCCGTTCCGATCCCGACCCCGCAGACCATGTAGCCGACCTGGCTGACAACGTGATAAGCGAGTATCCGGCGCGCGTCATTTTCGATCACCGCGTAGCCAACTCCGTAGAGGGCCATGCAGGCACCGATGATGGCCAGCACCTCGAAGCCCGGAAAGCCGCGCATCAGCACGTAAACGGCGGTCTTGGTCGTGAAGGCACACATGAACACGGCGCCGGTGACGGTGGCTTCCGGATATGCATCGGGAAGCCAGGCGTGAATCGGTGGAGCCGCCGCATTGAGCAAAAAGCCGATCATGATCAGGTATTCGGCCCAACCGGCGCCGTCCTGGGAAAGGGCACTGAAGGACAGATCATGGCCGCTCTGATACAGCAGGAAGATCCCTGCCAGCAACACCAGCCCCCCGGCCGTATGAACCATCAGGTAACGGAAACCGGCTTCGATCGAGCGTTTTTTCTTGCGGTACCAGATCAGGAAGGTTGAGGCAAAGGCCATCAATTCCCAGAAAATGAAAAGAGTCAGGTAGTCACCAGACAAAGTGACGCCAAGGGAGCCGGCAACATAGAGAAATGCGGCAATATGTTGACCGCTCTCTCTGACCTGCAGCCCGAAGACGCTGCCGATCAGTGCCATCAGGGTGAAAACATGCAGAAAAATAAAGGTCAGTTCGTCAACGCGACCGAACTGCAACTCAAAACCGAGATAGTCGACGATGCCGAAGCTGTCCGGAAGCCGGTAGACTGTGGCTATCGCCACCAGGGGGATAACGACCAGCCAGATTTTCTGAATGCCGAAGCGTTTGGCAATGGGCATCAAGAGGGCGCCGAGAATAAACCAGCTGGCTGGATGGATGAAAAGATCAGTGATCATACGGGTCCTCCTTACGCTCCAGCCAGACGTGGGAGAGCCCCTTGCAGATGATGATCATCAACAGGCAGCCGAGCAGGCCGAACAGCGACCAGAAGCCGATGATGGTGTCGCCGAAAAAGTGCGGATGGTGACGCTCGATGAGAAAATCAAAGATCACGGCAAACAGAAGAAAGGCGAAAAAACAGCCTCGAACGATATTGGCGCGTTCGCGCAGGTAATCAATCCAACGTGCGATCATGAGCCCACCATCAATTTGATCGTGTTCAGGAAAAGATCAGGCCAGATGCCGATCAGGACCGAGATCGACCCGGTGATCAACAAGGGAACCACCATCAGCAAAATCAGTGGCCGCCCCTCCAGACTGCCGGCATCTGTATCTGTCGGCAGCGGATTGCCGAAAAACGATTTGAGGACAACCGGAACAAAGTAGCCGGCATTGAGCAGACTGCTCAACAACAAAACCGCCAGCAGAAACATGTTGCCGATATCCATGGCTCCCAGCGCCAGGTACCACTTGCTGACGAAACCGCTGACCGGCGGTACGCCGATCATGCTCAGTGAGGCCAGGGCAAAGGCGGCCATGGTCAGGGGCATCCGCCAGCCCAGGCCCCCCATCTCGGAAATATCCTTTTTGCCCGATGCGACAAAGATGCAACCGGCGCAGAAAAACAGGGTGATTTTGGCAAAAGCGTGATTGGCAATATGCATCAACCCGCCGGTAATGGCATTGGGGGTCAGCATGGCGACCCCGAGAACGATATAAGAGAGCTGGCTTACCGTTGAGTAGGCCAGTCGTGCTTTCAGGTTGGTCTGGGTTAACGCGATAACAGACGCGGTGATAATAGTAAAGGAGACCACGTAGGCGGTGAACATTCCCATCCCTGTCACATTGAGCAGATCGATTCCGAACAGGGAGAGCATGACCCGGCAGATCGAGAAGACCCCGACCTTGACCACGACCACCGCATGGAGCAGAGCACTGACCGGAGTCGGGGCCACCATCGCATCGGGCAGCCAGTTGTGCAGGGGCATGATACCGGCTTTGGCGAACCCGAACAGGCACAGCAGGTAAGCGGTGATCACCAGGAACCGGTCGGCGTCTGCGGGGAAGATACCGCCGGTGATTCCGCTCATGTTGAAGTCGAGAGTGCCGGTCAAAACATAGATGATGGCCATCGCCGGAAGCAGCATCGCCTTGGAGGTAAACATGAGATAAATGATGTACTTCCGCGCCCCTGTGTATCCTTCCTTATCCTGGTGGTGCATGACCAGCGGGTAGGTGAAGATCGATACGATCTCGTAAAACAGGTAGAGGGTGAACAGGTTTGCGGAAAACGCGGCGCCCATGGCCGCTCCCACAGAGACGGCATAGCAGACGTAAAACCGGGTCTGAGCGTGTTCATCAAGACCGCGCATGTAGCCGATACAATAAACGGACGCCAGAATCCAAAGGAGTGAGGCGGTGCCGGCAAACACCAGACCGAGAGGGTCAAGGTGAAAGGAGACGCTGATGCCCGGATAGATGGTGATCAGGTTGAGGGAGTAGCTGCTGCCGGCCAGTACCCCGGGTGCCAGGGTCATGACAGCGATAAAGGTCAGCACGGCACCGACGAACGATATGCTTTCTCGCAGATTGGGCCTGCGACCGGTCGCCATGACGAATGCTGCGGTCACCATCGGGATGAGAGTCGCCAGCAGGACTTTGGAAGTGATTATTGAATCCATGTGTGTGCCTGGTCCTCGAAGTTAGCCGCGCAAATCGTGAATCGCCTGGGGATCAACGCTTTTGAAGCGCCGATGGATGGCAATCACGAGACTGATGACAATAGCCGCTTCAGCAGCAGCAATCCCCAGAATAAACAGGGTAAACGCCTGACCGACCGCTGGATCCGGCGCGACAAAATAATTGAACGCCATGAAATTGACCCCGGCCCCGGCAAGGATCAGCTCGACGCAGATCAGCATTCCGATAAGGGTGCGATGGCGGATCATTCCGAACAGGCCAACAAACAGCATGAAGGCCCCGATGATCAGATAGGTTGTCAGTTGGTCACTCGGCATCATGAGGTTCTCCCTCTTCCGGGCCCCGGGCGATGATGATGGCGCCCAGTATCGCAATGAGCAGGACCACGGAAATAAGCTCGAAGGCCAGTACAAACTGGTGCAGCAAAGCTTCACCCAGGTGCGTCATGGAAAAATCACCGACACGTTCTGCAGCTGCTGTCCATCTGGAGCGGAGCAGGGTCGTGGTCAGAAGAATAAACCCCGAGATGCAGGTGCCGGAAGCCAGTAAAAAATTGCTCCCGGACCATCGCAACTGGTCGGTCTGTGTCGGTGTATGTCCCACCATGACACCGAAGACCAGCACGACGCAGACGGCACCGACATAGATCAAGATCTGCATCATCGCCATGAAAGGTGATCCGAGGTGGAAAAAGAGGCCGGCGACTCCGATAAAGGCAACGGCCAGGCCGAGCACCGCATGCATGAGCAGGCGAGACCAGACGGTCAACAAGGATCCGAACATGATCAATATGATAAAACCGAAGAAGATTCCTTCAGCCAGATACCGGTACAAAATCATTTATTCTTCCTCCACCATGGCCAGGAGGTCGTAATGGAAATCTTCGCGATGAAATCCGACATGGCGATATTCCTGTGAGTAATCGAGGGCCTCGGTCGGGCAGACCTCAACGCAGGTGCCGCACAGACTGCATTTGGTGAAATCGAGCTGATAGCGAATCAGCACCAACCCCTTTACCCCTTCGCGTTTTTCTCCAGCCAGGTCTATACAGTTCGAAGGGCATTCCCGTTCACACATTTTGCAGGAGATGCATCGGTGCTTCTGCTGGTTTTCCTCATCGCGAATGAGGATCGTGTGCCCCCGATAATTGGGTGTAACAGGCAGCTGCTCACGCGGGTACTGTACGGTGACTACGGGACGGAACAATTCGCGCAGGGTGATCAACATGCCGACGACGAGGCTTTTGCCCCCCGTGAAAAGAACGGCGAAATAGTCTTTCATAATTTCAGCACCACGGCGGTTACCATCAGGTGAACCAGCGAAAATGGAACCAGATACTTCCAGCAGAAGTTCAATAACTGATCAAACCGGACCCGCGGAAAAGTCCAGCGGATCCAGATCATGGTGATCAGCAGGGCATAAACTTTGAGGAAGAACCACAGGGCGGAGGTGTATTCCCCCAGGGGCAGCGCAGGACCGTGCCAGCCGCCGAGAAACAGAATGACGGTGAGGGAGCAGGCGATGAACATGTAGGTGTATTCAGCCATGAAAAAGAGGCTGAAGCTCATCCCGCTGAATTCAGTCATGAAGCCGGCGGTCAATTCGCTTTCGGCTTCGGGCAGGTCGAAGGGGGTCCGGTTGGTTTCAGCCAGGGTGGCGACAAAGAAGATCAGGAACGCCACCGGCATAACAAAGATGAACCAGAGACCGCTGATCTGGGCTTCCACAATCCCGCGCAGGCTGAAGGTGTTGGTGACCAGGATGACCGACAGCAGGGTCAGCAGCATGGGGATCTCGTATGCGACATTCTGGGCGACCGAACGCATTGCACCGATCAGGGAGTATTTGTTGTTGGAGCTCCAGCCGGCAACAAGGATGGCGAGCACGTTGATCGCCGCGACGGCGAGGATGAAGATCAGTCCGACATCAAAATCGCGCCCCTGGAGTTTGGGGCTGAAAGGGATGACCAGAATCGGCATCAGGGCCGGAGCAAAAGAGAGAATGGGGGCAATGCGATAAAGGATCTTGTCGGATTGTTGCGGAATGAGCAACTGTTTTCCGACCAGCTTGACTCCGTCGACGGCAAGCTGAAGGATCCCGTGCCAGCCCACTTCCATCGGACCGGGACGACGCTGAAAACGCCCGGCCAGTTTGCGCTCCAGATAACCCATGACCAGTGCATTGCCAAAAACAATGACGATGCCGCACATGATGGCGAATGAGATACGCAGCATTTCGGGAGGGAAAAAAGAGCTATTCATCGGTCGATCTCCGGGATTACCAGATCCAGGGTGCCCATACAGGCACAAAGATCGGAAATGAGCATTCCCCGACAGAGCTCGGGCAGAAGGCTCAGATTGGAAAAGGACGGCACCCGGATCTTCAACCGGTAGGGGGTGTCACTGCCGTCGGCAGTGAGATGGTAAACCAGTTCACCGCGGGGGGATTCCACCGTGTAGCTGGCATCCCCTGCCGGGAGCTTGATTTTTTTCGGGACCTTGGCCATGAACGGGCCGTCCGGCAGTTTGTCGAGAGCCTGTTCAAGAATGCACAGACTCTGTTCGATTTCCCGGATCCTTACCTTGTAGGCAGCCATACAGTCGCCGGCGGTTTCGGTCGGAACCTCGAAATCGAATTCGGGATAGACTGAATAGGGCTCGGCCCGACGGATATCGTAGCCGATGCCGGTTGCCCGTAGCGCCGGCCCGGTCAGACCATAACGCCGGGCCATGTCGGGAGTAAAGTCGCCGATTTTTTCAATCCGGTTGCGGAAAATGATGTTGCCGGTCACCAACTTTTCGTACATCGGCATCCGTGACCGCTGCCAGGCGATATACTCGCGGGTGCGCTCGATGAACTGATCGTCGATGTCGCGGACAACTCCGCCGACGCGCATATAACAGTAGGTCAGCCGGGAACCGGTGACATCTTCGAGGATATCTATGATTTTTTCCCGATCCTCGAATGTGTACATGATTGGTGTGAAGGCCCCCAGATCAAGCACCAGAACCCCCAGCCACAACAGATGACTCTGGAGACGGTTGAGTTCCGAAGTGATGACGCGGATATATTCCGCTCTCGGGGTCGTCTCGATCCCGGCCAATCGTTCAATAACTCCGACATAGCCGTGGTTGTAGACCAGTGAGGCGAGATAGTCGATACGCGCGGTGTTGGGCAGAAAGCCTTTCCACGATCTTGACTCCGCCATTTTTTCATGCATCCGGTGGCCGTAGCCCAGAACCGGTTGCGGATCAACAACGTATTCCCCTTCCATCTCGAGAATGACCCGCAATACGCCATGGGTGCTCGGATGCTGGGGCCCCATGTTGAGAACGTAACGAAATTCCTTGCTTTCGGACGTCGTGCTCATCACGCATCCCCCTTGTCAGCGGTAGTCTCTTTTGCCCGCGTAACGGCGAGACGGTCCTTCAGGACGTCTTCTTTTTTGAGCAGTGGTTTGAGATCTTCCATATCTTCGGCCAGAAGCAGCGGCTCGAGATTGGGATGGTCACGAAAAACAACACCGAAGAAGTCCCTGGTTTCTCGTTCATGCCAGTTGGCACCCTGAAAAATATCCGAAATGGTCGGCAGGCTGTTATCCGCGTCGACGGTCACACGAACCAGCATGCGACATGGGAAAGCATAGTTGGCAAATTGATAACTGACCTCGATAGCGTCCTTGAGATGAAGCCCGGAAATGAAACTGAGGTAAAAGTCGCCTGTCCGGAGGGTTTCGGCACAGGCCCGCAATCGGGCAGATTGCAGAACCACTTCAAGGTGGTACCCGCGCTGCTGGAAGTCGACCTCCAGGACATCGGCGGGTATTTTCGAAAGGGTTGCAATGACGGAATCAGGGGATTCCATGTGGTCAGACTCCTTCGGGCATCTTGTTCATGGGACGGGGGAAGCGTCTGCCGGTCAGTTTCTCCTGCAGTTTGAAAAGGGCCTCCAACAGCGTCTCGGGGCGCGGCGGGCAACCCGGGACATAGACATCGACCGGGACAAGACGATCAACCCCTTCGACAACATTGTAATTCTCTTCCACGGCAAAGGGCCCGCCCGAGATGGCACAGTTGCCCAGGGCGATGACGTAGCGTGGCGCGGCCATCTGCTCGTAAAGGGTCAGCACAGCCGGCGCCATTTTCTTGTTGACGGTTCCGGCAACGATCATCAGGTCACACTGGCGCGGCGAGGGACGAAAGACCTCGGCGCCAAAGCGAGAGAGATCATAGCGCGCCATGCCGGTGTTCATCATCTCGATGGCGCAACATGCCAGGCCAAAGGTCATCGGCCACAGAGAGTTGGCCCGACAGTAATTGAGGATCGTGTCGATCTTGGCAAACTGCAAAACTGAGCTGAGCTCATCAGCTGGGTAGCCTTCCTGTTCGCGCCGACGTGCTTCCTCGGTCTGGGTGTGAACTGTCAGGAGATTTTTTTTCTTTTCGGCCATGTGAAAACTCCTTTAGCCCACGGGTAAATGACGGTCAAAGACAACACAAAGACAAAGATAAACAGCACGATCAGCCCGTGTGCGCCTGAAACAAGATGGTAAGCCGTTGCAACCGGGAACAGGAACAGAATGTCGACGGCGAAGGCGACGAAAATCAGGGCGTACAGATAATAGGCAACATGAAAGCGAATATCCCTGGCCTCGCCGAAAACGTCCATGCCACACTCATAAGGGTCGAGAGTCGATTTCAAAATTGAGCGGGGTTTGACCAGGTTCGACACGACCAGAGGACCCAGGGCGGTACATATTCCGGCCAGGAGAAAGGCAATCACATAGATGTAGTCGAGCAGCTGACGTTCGGGCATAGAGCAAATCCTTCGCCGACAAAAATGGATTGATTCGTGTCTGGGAAGTTAAATATTTATTCCGGCTGAAAAAAAAGCCTGTGCAGGTTCCAAATTTCTAGCGAAGTTGAAATAAAAAGTCAACCCTGCAAAACAATTGGTCAGACCAGTTGTTTTGCACAACCACAAAAAGCAAACGGATTTCGCGGACTTAACATGGTCAGTTTCTAGTTAAAAAAGTCAGCTATGTACCCCCTCATGGACGACAATATCCGATTTCAGTCGTTTGTAAGCGGAGCAGTATTTCCTTGGCAACACGAGTTTCCTCAAAACCAAAATTTACTCCCAGGATACATAGAGCTCCGAGCGCTAAAAAAAGCCCCTGTCCGACGATGGCGGACAGGGGCTTTCCGGTGTTGCTCTTTTGACGAAGATCAGTGGGTGACGATGTCGATCTTTCGCGGCTTGGCTGCCTCGGATTTGGGCATGCTCAGCGTCAGCACGCCGTCCGTGAGTTCAGCCGAGACTTTGTCGAAGTCCAGTTCACTGGGCAGGGTGAAGCGGCGGTAGTAGCTGCCCAGAACGAACTCCCGGTGCAGAGATTTCCCGCGACCCGTGTCTTCGACATCGCCGCGCAGGGTGAGTACGCCCTGGTCGAGGTCGATGGAGAGACCATCTTTGTCAACGCCGGGAAGATCGGCGAGCAAATTCAGCCCTTCTTCTGTTTCGTAGATATCGACCGCGGGACGGACGGCCCGCTCCGGGATCCTGATGTCGTCATTCTTGATGGTCATGTCTTTGTTGGCCATAGTTATACCTCCTCTGTGTTTGTCTTCGCCTCACACCTCACGGATTCTGAGTCACCCTACGATGCCTTGATGGTAATGCGCTTCGGTTTGGCGCTTTCAGCCTTGGGCAAGGTGACGGTCAACACCCCCTTGGCATATTCAGCCTTCACGTTGTCGGCGTCGACCTCGGCCGGAAGCTCGACGGTGCGCATGAACTTGCCTGCACCGCGTTCACGGCGATGCCAGGTCTTGTCCGTTCCGTTGACCGCCTTGCGCTCGCCCGAAAGGCTTAAAACGCCGCGCATGACGCTCAGATCGAGGCTCTCGGTGTCGATGCCCGGGACCAGCGCTTCCACATAGAAGTTCTGCTCGTCCTCGCTGAAGTTCAACTGCGGGTAGCGGCCGCTCTCCAGGCCGGGAAGGAATCCCGGTTCGAGCGCATTGGTCCGGCCCATTCCGGTGAAGGCGCGATCGATTTCCCTTCTCAGGTTGTCCAGTTCCGTAAAAATGTCCAGGTTTCTCATCATCTCTCCTCCTTGTTTTGGTGATTCAGGTGTGTTGCTGAACTCACCCGAAGATATATCAAGGTGCGTGCCAAAACAGGCCAAAAGAAAAAACTCAATAATTTCAATATCATGAGCAAGGAGGGGTTTTCTGGGATTCTATTTGGGGTATGTCGCTGCGACGTTGATGCAACTGTTGCAACGTCGCAAGAGGAGGGTGTCGCCGGAGAGCCAGGCCTCGGGTATTTCGAGGTCCTTTTGCAGCATAGGTCATATCCCCTGTTCGATTGATTGTCCGCCCCTTGACAGATGTGCCTATACAGCGGAAGCTTTAAACAGACGGATTGAAAGGGGCAATCGATGAGACTGACCTTCCTGGGAACCCGCGGTTATATCGATGAGAGAAGTCCTCGCCACAATCGACACAGCGCTGTTCTTGTGGAGCGCAACGGCGAGCGGCTGATGATCGACTGCGGCCTCGATTGGCAGGACGAACTGGGACGCATCGCCCCGCAGTCGCTTCTGCTCACCCATGCCCATCCCGACCACACCGGCGGGCTGAAAAAGGGAGTTCCCTGCCCCGTTTTTGCTACCGCCGAGACCTGGAAGATGCTCGAAGACGTACCCGTCACCGAGCAAGGCACCGTCAATCCCGGTGTGCCCTTTGAGCTGTGCGGACTCAAGGTCACAGCCGTAGCAGTCGATCATTCCCTGCGCGCCCCGGCCGTAGGCTACCGTCTCGAGGGCGGCCAGAGCAGCATCTTCTATGCCCCCGATGTGGCCAACCTTCCTCGGCCTCACCAGGTTCTGGAAGGAATCGATCTCTTCATCGGGGACGGCACTGCCGGCACCGGCTCGCTGCTGCGCGTCGAGGAGGATCGACTCTGCGGTCATGCACCATTGGCTACACAGCTCAACTGGTGCCGCAAGGCCGGGGTACCGAGGATGCTCGTCACCCACTGCGGCCGCGAACTGGTTCTTGAGGAGGACAAGGGCACTCTCGACCAGATCAACGCCCTTTCCGCAGAGTTTGATATCGCTGTCGATATCGCTTATGACGGTATGCAGCTCATCCTGCCCTGATTTGGACCTCGAACCAAGAGTGATTTTATCCATGCATCGATCCCTTCCCCTGCGCTATGTCGAGCCCACCTTTTTTGCCGGGCTGTTCGATGATCCCGTCCTCTATCTGAAAATCCGGCCCATGGGTCGGGCGTTGCTGCTCGACTGCGGACGGATCGATCACCTGGCCAAGCGGGTCCTCAAGTCGATCGATGCCCTGTTCGTCACCCATGCCCACATGGACCATTTCATGGGGATCGATACCTTCATCCGCAATGTCCACGTCTCGCCGCGCACCATCGAGCTGTTCGGCCCTCCGGGGATCGCCGCCAAACTCGAACACAAGCTGGCAGGATACGACTGGAATCTTGCCGAGGAGAACTGGTGCACCTTTCGGGTGCGTGAGATTGCCGGCCACGTCGTTACCACGTATCTGCTGCCCGGTGCCGAGGGGTTCGCCTGCCGCTTCGAGGGCCACGAATCGCGCCTGCACCCAGTCGTCTACGGCAACAGATGGCTGCGCCTCTCCGCAGCCGCCTGTTACCACAAGATCCCCTCCCTAATCTATCGCCTCGACGAGCGCCCGCCCTTCAGCATCGACGACGACAAACTGGCCGAAAAGGGTCTTGTGCGCGGCGAGTGGTTGCGCGAGCTCAACCGACGGGTTCATGAAAAAACCCTGGATGCGGGCCCCTTGCGCGTGCTGCGTGAAGACGATACCGGCTCGGTCGCGGAGCAGCGCGTCACCGATGCGGCTTCCCTCTACCGCGAGATCCGCGGCGACGTCGCTTCGGCCTCGCTCGGCTATGTCACCGACGTCGGCTACACCGAGGCGAACATCGAGACGATGACCACCCTGCTGCGGGGCGTCGACCTGCTTGTGATCGAATGCACCTTCCTGCGGGAGGACCGGGACAAGGCCCGCGCCTCGCACCACCTGTGCACCGACGACGTCAAAGACCTGGTGCGTCGCCTGCAGCCGCAGGCTGTGCTGCCGATGCACCTGTCGAAGAGCTGCATCGGCCGCTTGGACGAACTATACCGCGAGCTGGACCTGCCCCCTGGAACAGAAGTGATCCGCCTTCCCGAGCACATCGCTCCCCGTCCTTTGCTTCCGGCCGAGGTCGAAGACATGCTGAAAGAGACCAACTGACAAGGGTCCGTCCAGCCGTCCCGTGCTCGATGCTGAGCGTTACTCCTCGTCTTCTTGCGAAACAGGCAGTCTCAGAAGGTACACGGTCACTGCCACGCCGATGCCTATGAGGAGAACCTGAACCCAGAAAATGGTAATAAAAAAGAGCACGGAGGCAGGAATGGTCACCCAGATCAGCCCGATGGCGGTGATCTTTGCCCGAATCGGGATTCCCTCGCCCGCGAAATACTGACGGATCATCGGCCCGAATCGGGGGTGCTCGAGAAGCCAGTTGTGAAAGCGCTCCGAGCTGCGAGAAAAACAGGCCGCTGCCAACAGCAGCAGGGGAACGGTCGGCAGCAGAGGCAGAAAGATCCCCAGGACCCCCAGCGCCACACTGAAAAAGCCGATCGTGATGAGAACCGCTCGCAGTATCCTGTTGTCGACAAGTTTTTCAGAGTCTTTCGGCATCATCTGGCTTTCTGGACTTGTAGAAGATTGCTTCATCTTTGGAACGTATTTTTAAATTTGACTTGGCTAATCGAATCAGGCTATAGTTATGTCATTAAAAAATTCCAGAGAGAGAAAAGAAATGCCGCTAGAAAAACGCGAACCGGTTTCAGTCTCCCATGAGGGTCGGACCCTGAATGGTGTGAGACTTGTCTTTCGAGTCGGGCACTCCGAGCGACTTGCCCAGGTCATAGACTTTCAGGGGCGGCAGTTGGTTGATGAAACCATCTACAGGGTCGAAGAAGTTGAAGACATGATGAAAAATGCTCGGCAAATTTTAATGGACATGGTCGGCTGAGTTTATAATCTTCCTTTCCAAGCTGAATCCAAAGGCCGTCCCTGAACAGGGACGGCCTTTGGATTATACATGATCTTCCGGGTCAAGGAATCTCCCGTCGCGTCTTTGAAGAGACGGTCACTCCCCGGTTTTTTCAAGGGCAGCCGCATCTCCCGCCTTATCGAACAGTCGCAGGTCAAAAGGCTGGCTCGCCTCGCCGAAGTAGACGGTGCGATGGGGAAAGGGGATCTCAACGCCCTGCTCGTCGAAGGCGTATTTGACACGGCGCTGAAATTCCCGCCCGACGCTCCACTGTTCAATGGGCCGGGTCTTGATTCGGCCCTTGATCTCCACCGCCGAATCGGCGAACTTGTTGACCCCGAAAATTTCCAGGTCTGCGATGATGCTCGGCCCAAAGTCGGGATCCTCGCGCATCTTGCGGCCGATATCCTCGATGATCTCAACCACCCGGTCGGTATCTTCCTTGTAGGCCACGCCGATGTCGAACACCCATGCAGACCAGGTGTGGGTCATGTTGCTCAGCGGGGTGGCTATCCCGTTGGGAAACATATGAACGGTGCCTGCGAGATCGCGCAGCACGAGGGTGCGCAGATTGACGCTCTCCACTATCCCGCCGGTGCCGTTGACAATCGCAACATCGCCCACCCGCACCTGGTCTTCCAGGATGAAGAAGAAGCCGGCGATGATGTCGCGCACCAGGTTCTGGGCGCCGAAACCGATCGCCAGTCCCAGGATGCCTGCTCCGGCCAGGATCGGGCCGATCTCCACTCCCGCATTCTGGAGCACGACCAAAGCGACCACGACCCACAGGACGATACGCACCGCCTGGCGAACCAGACGGAAAAGGGTATCGACACGTTTCGCCGTCTCGGAAGGAGGCGCTCCTTCGACACGGTTTTTTTCGATCATTCGTTCTTCGAGATGATGGAGGAACTTGAGAAAAATTGCCAGGCCCACTTTGGCGGCGATGAGAACGATCAGGATGTGCAAAATTGCGCTGATGACCGTTTCCCAGCTGATCGATGCGACAAATTGATTGATCATGTCCATGTTTTTCTCCCCATGCTTTTCTGTGGGTTTGGAAATCGCTTTCAACTTCTAGAAGGAATACTGAAGACCGAGTGCCAGGGTTTCGTCGCTCTTGTCCACTCCCGTTTCCGGCTCACTGTCATATTGCAGAATGTGACTGATTTTGAGGGCCCAGCTGCTCAGCAGGCGGGTGGAGACGCTCGCCTCATTGCGCAGCTGATAATCGCCCGGGTCGTCAAGGCGGGGATAGTAGATGATATGATCGCTGAATGCGATCCCTCCACCGAGCTGGTAGGAAAAATCGGCAGCGGCCCGGCCGGTGAACCAGTAATCGTCTTCCCCCTCGATTAGATCCTCATTGTGATAGGCGACACCGAGTTCGACGCTGAGGCTCTTTCGATCGTCATCCCAGATCTGGTGGCCCACGCCCGGCCCGACCACAGTGCGCAGATTGATATCCCGAAACTTGTCGTAGAGCGCCTCCATACTGAGAAAACCGTAGAAGCGCTGGCTGAAGAAATAATCGTACTTGAGGCTGCCGTAGGTGTTGCGTGTGGTCACCTCATCATCCTCTTCAGCATAATTGTTCCGAAGATGCACGGTGAAGCGCTCCTTTTCGCTTCGGCGCTCGGCGTCGAAACTTATCGAGGCACTCTGGCGGTCGGTATTGCCGCTTTCCCGGGTACCCGCCAGGACAAGATTCCCGCTCCATTTCACCGGAGGAGCGTTGATCTCCTCGACCCGCTCCCAGGAAATAAACACCGGCTGCGCTCCGGCCGAGCGCTCCACCAGGATGCGGTCGTCCTCCGTCGTCTTCAGGCGGCCCTTGACGATCTCGCCTGTTTCCATCTGCAGGGAGACGTCCTCTTCGGTCGATATCCGTCGCACTCGATCCTTTCTGATGTCCAGTGGTTTGGCGTAATCGGTTTCGAAACGGATCCATTGGTCTTCGAGGCGCAGGAAGGTTCCGGTAATGACATCTCCACCTTCCAGAACGATCTCATCGGCCCCGGCCGTCGCGGAAACACTCACGAACAGAAACGCAAACAAAATAAACTGACGCACCACATCCCTCCGTGGGTGGGAAATTAGGGGGTTCTGAAGCCTTTAGGCTGGTCCCTACCTGATAAAATTATCGAAAACGGACGTTTGTTCAATCGTCTTCGGAAAAATAGCAAGGAAAAAGGTGTTTTTTACGACATCTGTTATAGTTTCCAGGTCGACTTTCGGATAAAAAGAAGAGAACGGTACCGCAATGAAAAAAAAGAGAATCTTTCGCATCAGGACCAAAAAGGTGGGAAGCGCTCCAGGCGAACTTGTCCACGTCGGGGAGCAAAAGAGAGCCGTGGCCTCTCTGGATATCCACACCTACGATGCCGGCGGTTTTTCCCGGACTTCGGACGCGGCCGTCGATCAATGCCTCGCTCTGGAGAAAAAGACCGGCGTCCAGTGGGTCAATATTGTCGGACTGCACGATGTCTCCCTCGTGGAGCGTCTGGGCAGAGCGTTCGATATCCACTCCCTGACCCTGGAGGATATCCTCAACACAGATCACCGCCCCAAGTTCGAGGAGGCTGGTCACTACCTTTTCATCGTGCTCAAGATGCTCCACTTCGATGAAGGTGCCGATGAGATCAGGCCGGAACAGGTCAGCCTGATTCTGACCGAAAGCTGCGTACTCAGCTTCCAGGAGCAGCAGGGGGATGTCTTCGACGGCGTTCGCGAGCGTTTGCGGGGCGGCAAGGGCCGCATCCGGCAGCGAGGAGCGGATTACCTGGCCTATGCCCTGATCGATGCCATCGTCGACAGCTATTTCCTGGTTCTGGAACGTTTCGGGGACCGGATCGAGGATCTCGAGGAGGAACTGATCAGCGACCCGCGGCCGGCAACGCTCCAGAAGATCCACCACTTCCGGAGGGAGCTGCTCATGCTGCGCAAATCGACCTGGCCTCTGCGCGAGGTCATCAGTTCCCTGCATCGCAGCGAAACGGCATTGATCGACGAGACTACCGATGTTTACCTCAAGGATGTCTACGATCACATCATCCAGGTGGTCGACACGGTAGAGACTTTTCGCGAGATCCTTTCCGGCTTCCTCGATCTCTACCTTTCAAGCGCCAGCAATCACATGAATGAAGTGATGAAAGTTCTGACCATTATCGCCACAATTTTCATACCCCTGACATTTATCGCCGGTATTTACGGTATGAATTTCGAGTACATGCCCGAGCTGGGGTGGCGCTGGTCCTATGCTGTGGTGTGGGGCGCGTTCATCGCCCTGGGCGGGGGGATGGTTGCCTTCTTCCGGCGCAAGAAGTGGTTGTAGCTCAGGCATGATTGCGCAATTGCAGCTCCACAGGGTGAGGGTGGAGATAAACCTGGTCCCGGAGGTAAGGCTGGTCGTATTTGCGCACGAAGTGGTTCATCATGGTTACCGGAACGATCAGAGGGATATGGCCTTGCCTGTAGTGTTCGATCAGTTCGAGCATCTCCTCTTTTTCGTCGGCGCTGAGTTGCTTCTTGAAGTATCCCAAAATGTGGTGAAGGACGTTGACATGCTTTGCCTCAGTCGTCAGGACTTGCAGGGCCTGCAGCAGCAAGTTCTGATACTTTTGAAATAGTTCTTCCCGGTTTATATCACCGGCGTTGGCCACCAGGCGGCCCATCTCGCGATAGAGCTCGACGCTGTGGCCCATCAGCAGCAACTTGTGTCGGCTGTGAAAGTCGACAAGATCCCCTCTTCTGGTGCCGGAATCAAGCACGCTGCGCCAGCGACGCATGACGAATATGCTTTCGATGAAGTTCTCGCGCAGACCGGGATCGTGCAAGCGTCCGTCCTCCTCGGTCGGCAGCAGGGGAAATTGTTCCATGAAAGCTTGAGCGAAGAGACCCACACCCTTGTTTCGGGGGTTGCCATGACGGTCGTAGACCTTGACCCGTTCCATGCCGCTGGAGGGGGAACGGCTCTTGAATATAAAACCGCAAAGCTGTTCCTTTTCGAGTTCCCGCACCCTCACCCGAGCCCAATTATTCATCGCATCGGTGATATCTTCGCCGCTTTTGGAAAAGACCAGGCGCGGCTCCAAGGGATCGCCGACAAGGCGAAGCGTCTGCCGCGGCGTCGGAAGTCCGAGTTCCACCTCGGGACAGACCGGAACGTATTCCACATACTCGCCGAGTGTATCGACGAGGAACCGGTCGAGCTTGTGTCCGCCGTCGTAACGCACCGGTTGGCCGAGCAGACAGGCGCTGATGCCGATGCGAATCTTTTTCTTTTCCTGTTCAACGTCCATGAACGGTTTTTCCTTTTTTTTCTTTTTCCCGCCCCTCCAGCAGGGCTTTCTCCACCGCTTCCTCCAGGGGGATCAGGGTCTGGGGAATATAATCCCTGATGCGGGTCTCTTCGCAGATCACATCGCTGTCGATCCCTTCGAGCAGAGACCGGGCGACGGCGTAGCTTACCGGAGTGGCTACCGCCACCATGGCCGCCACCAACCGGGCCGAAAAGACCGGCGTGGGAAGCATGAGATTGACCTCCCCGGCGACGGCTGCGAAGCGGTTGAGCAGATCCCGGTAGGTGAGGATTTCCGGTCCGCCGATATCGAACCCTTCCCCGGCGGTGGTCTCCTCGAACAGGCAGCCCAGTAGATAGCCGATGACATTGTCGACGGCGATCGGCTGGATCCGTGCCCGAAGCCAGCGCGGAGCCAGAAGTACCGGCTGGGTTTTGACCAGGAAACGGATAATTTCGTAAGAAGCGCCTCCGGCACCGAGAATGATCGCCGCGCGGAGCTCGGTCAGGTCGTATCGCCCCCGGTTCAAGATCTGAGCAACTTCCCGCCGGCTGTCCAGGTGGGGGGAGAGGCTGTTCTCCTCGCCCAGTCCCGAGAGGTAGATGACCCGTCGCACGCCGCAGTGGTCGGCGGCGGAAACGAAGTTCCGGGCCGCCTCCCGGTCGACCTGCCCGAAGTCCCGGCGGTCGAGGGAGTGAACCAGATAATAGGCCGTATCCACCCCTGCCAGGGCCGCATCGATCGTCTCCGGCTGGAGCAGGTCGCCCGAGACCCATTCGGCGCCGGTCTCATCGACGCGTTCGGATCGGGACAGGCAGCGCACCTCCTGTCCCTTTTCTATCAGCGCCGGCACCAGGCGCCGACCGATGAACCCGCTTGCTCCAGTGACAAGAATCATAGGCCTCTCCTCCCGACAAAGTTTAGCAGATTTAGACCACTATGCTTTCAAATTTCTCCGTATCCCGGGGCTTGACAACCGGACAGGGGACTGTTAACTAGTGTCAGAACAATAGCTGAACGATTGATCACACGTTTCCATGTGGAAAGATGCATATGCCAAACGATATCTGCCAGACATCCTTTGTCGACGAGGGGCGAGTCGGAAGGGCCCGGGAGGCCATGCCGAAAGAAGCGACTATTCATGAACTGGCCGATATTTTCAAGGCCCTCGCCGATCCGACCCGGGTCCGCATCCTCACGGCCCTGTCGATCGACGAGCTTTGCGTCTGCGATCTTTCGGCCCTCACCGGCGTATCGGCCTCGGCTGTCTCCCATCAGTTGCGCCTTTTGCGAACGGCGCGCCTGGTGAGGTTTCGCCGCCAAGGGAAAATGGCCTACTACAGCCTCGACGACGACCATGTGAGCCGCCTTCTCGACGAGGGACTCAAGCATGTCGTGGAGGGCTAAGCCTATCCTTACCGAATTTTCCAAACCACCGGGGCAGTTTTTATGATGGACATAGTGCAGGGTATTCTTCTCGAGTGCTGGATCGTTCTCACCGAATCGGCTCCTTACCTTCTTTTCGGCTTCTTCGCCGCCGGCGTTCTCAAGGCCCTGATTCCCCAGGAGGCTGTGGCCCGTCATCTGGGGCCTCGAACCTTCCGGTCGGTCTTCAAGGCCTCCCTATTCGGTATTCCGCTGCCTCTGTGCTCCTGCGGTGTCATTCCGGCGGCGGTGGAGCTTCGCAAGCAGGGAGCTAGCCGCGGCGCATCGGCGTCCTTTCTGGTGTCCGTGCCGGAGACGGGCGTCGATTCGATCGCCATCACCTACGCCCTGCTCGACCCGGTCATGACGGTGGTTCGTCCCGTCTCCGCGTTTTTCACGGCCATAGTGACCGGCGTCTTCATCAACCGAATTCCCGAAAAGGACATCGAGCCGAACGAAGAGGCGGCCGAACCGGAGGGCGGCTGACCGAACAAGCCGGGCGGGGGTCCCTCGTCCACGGAACGCGGTACGTTGCTTCATCGAATCCGCGACGGCCTGCGCTATGCCTTCGGAGACCTGCTCAAGGATATCGGAAGCTGGCTGCTGGTCGGCATCTTCATTGCCGGTTTGATCGCCTACTTTGTCCCTGACGACTTCTTCGCCCGTTATCTCGGCGGTGAATTCCTCTCCCTGCTTCTGATGCTGGTGGTCGGCATCCCCCTGTACATCTGCGCCAGCGCTTCGACGCCCATCGCCGCCGCTCTGGTGCTCAAGGGCATCTCCCCGGGTGCCGCCCTCGTCTTCCTGCTCGCCGGACCGGCCACCAACGCCGCCACCATCACCATTGTCGGCCGCTTCTGGGGACGCAAGGCGACAGTGATCTACCTGATCTCCATCTCCGTCTGCTCCCTGCTGCTCGGCTGGCTGGTCAACCGTCTCTACGCCTTTGCCGACCTTGATATCACCCGGTGGGTCCAGAATGTCGGGGATCATGCCGACTCCCCGTTCTACGCCCTTTCAGCTATCGTCCTGCTGATACTGATCGGTCTCAGCTTTCGACCGAAACGCGCCGAGCCCACCGATTGCGGCTGCGACTGATTCGGATACAGTTTGTGAGCGATATCCCGATCGAAACGGTCCCCACCTGGCGGGGGCCGTTTTTTTGGGGTTGGGGATGCGGGCCCTGCCGGATTGCCCTGAAATCAGCGGGACATCAGTTAAACTGTGAGGTGACGACGGCAATGACATGGAGTCAGGATGAACGACCTCTCGATGATTTTACTGGCGCTCCTCTTTCTGCTGGGGGCGACCGCCATCGCTGTTTTCGGAACCCGCCTGAGCGGAATCGCCGATCAGCTCGCGGATCGGACCGGGCTGGGAGAGGCCTTCGTCGGTGCTGTCTTTCTCGGTGCCTGCACCTCTCTGCCGGGAATTACGGCGTCGGTGACCGCCGCCATCGACGGCTTTCCCTCCCTGGCCATCGCCAACGCCGTTGGCGGCATAGCTGTTCAGACCACTTTTCTCGTGATTGCCGACCTGGCCTATCCGAAAACCAACCTGGAACATGCCGCCGCCTCGGTTCCCAACATGCTGCAGGGCGCCCTGCTCATGACCCTTCTGGCAACCCTGATGCTCGGGGTGCTCGCCCCCCAGTACCACTTTTTCGGCGTCCATCCGGTCTCGGTGCTGATGTTTTTCGGCTACGGCTTCGGTCTGAAGCTCGTTCATCGCTCCCATGCCCGTCCCATGTGGAAGCCTCACATTACCGTGGCAACCCGACAAGATATGCCCGACGAGCGCCCCGTATCGCCCCGTACCCTGACGCGACTATGGTCCGAATTTATCACTGCCGGGGCTTTGCTGCTTCTGGCCGGTCTTCTGGTGACCCGCGTCGGCGAAGAGATCGGTCTGCGCACCGGTCTGACCGAAAGCCTCATCGGCGGCCTGCTGGTTGCAGTGACGACCTCCCTGCCGGAGCTGGTCACTTCCCTGGCAGCTGTTCGCCGGGGCGCTCTGACCCTGGCGGTGAGCGGGGTTCTCGGCGGAAACGCCTTCGACACCCTGTTCGCCGCCGTGGCCGACGTGGCGTACCGCCCCGGTCCGATCTATGCCGCCATCAGCTGGCGCGAATCGACCATGGTGACCCTGACCATCATCATGTCGGGGGTTCTTCTGCTCGGCCTGCTCAGCCGCGAGCGGCGCGGCCCGGCAAATATCGGCTTCGAGGGGATCCTCGTACTGGCGATTTACGTGTGCGGCATCGTGGTTTTGGCAAGCGGTAGCGGCTGACGAGAAAGGTTGCGGCTAGAGAGTAGGAGGCAGAAAAAGCGGCGCCCCTTTGGAAGGCGCCGCTTCTCGGTCCGGCAGAGAATCCGGGAGCTGGTCGAAGGCGTTGTCTGTTATCGCTGCTTGGTTTCCAGAACCGGCCTGGGTGTCTCGGCCGTTCTCTCTGGCAGAAGGGGGTGGGTCACTTCGGGGAGCTCCCCGTTAAGGGCCACCAGAAAGGCGCGGATCTGTCTGGCCTCCTGATCGGTCAATGTGGCGCCGAGCTGGGCTGAACCCATCACTTTCACCGCCGCCTCAAGATTCCAGACCTGGCCTGAGTGAAAATAGGGCGGCGTCAGGTCGATATTGCGCAGGGGAGGCGATCTGAAGACATACTCGTCGCTGGCGGTCTTTGTCACCACAAAGCGTCCCTTGTCTTCCGGCGGCAGGATTTCTGCACCGGGCTTCTCGACCACCCCGAAGGGGAAGTAGCCCTGCCCCCCGACGTTGATGCCGCGGTGGCAGCTCACGCACCCCTTGTCCATGAACAGGGACAGCCCCTTCTTCTGCCGGGAAGAGAGTGCATCGGCATCACCCCTCAGGAATTTGTCGAAGGGAGCGTTCGGTGTGATCAGGGTCGCCTCGAAAACCTCGATGGCTCGAGCCATATTGTCGAATGTCACCGCGTTTTCTTTGTCGGGAAATGCTGCGGCGAAGGCTTTTTCGTATCCCGGCATGCTCTTGAGGGTTTTTACCACCCCCTCGGGGGTGTTGTTCATCTCCACGCTGGCCTGGACGGGACCCTTGGCCTGTTCGGCCAGGTCCTTGGCGCGGCCGTCCCAGAACTGGGCTATGTTGAAGACGGCGTTGTGGACCGTGGGAGCGTTTCGCGGACCCTTCTGCCAGCCGTGACCGACAGAGGTGGCCTGAAGATCGACTCCCGCCAGGCCGACGTTGTGACAGGTCTGGCAACTGATCAGATGGGATTCGGAGAGGCGCGGATCGAAATAGAGCATCCGGCCCAGTTCGACCTTCTCCGGTGTTGCAGGATTCCCTTCGATGGTGGGAGGATCCTGGGGGATGGGTTTGAACTGTCCCTGGGCCCGTTTCACAAGGTCGTCGGCGCCGGCGGCGAGGGTGACGGTGGCAAATAACAGAAAAACGCTCAGAAAAGTGTCGCGAATCATAGCCGTTCCTCCATGGTAACTGTCAGATGTGCGGTTGGTGGATCTTCCTATTTAAAGATTAGACGATCTGATCGATTTCCTGGGCGAAGTCCTTCGGCTCGATCTCCAGATCTTCGCTCCATCTCATGTCTTCGCAGACATTTCCCTCCAGCAGCATGGTCATCTGCGAGCGGGTGAGGGGGAAAAAGGAGAACCTTTCGAAAAGGCTGACCGCCGGTTTGACCAGAGTCACCGGTACATGTATTTTGCCGGCCTTCTTTTTGCCGTGCGCCCTGGCCAGGATATCGAGAATTTCATTGTAGCTGTAATCACCGGAGCCGCACATGGGGTAGGTCTCCCCGACCGTCTTTTCCATTTCCAGACTTTGGACAAAGGCTCGGGCCACATCGGAAACCGCCACCGGCGCCATGCGATACTCGCCGTGGCCGATTACCGGTATGATGGGGAGTTTTCGGACCAGGCCGGAGAGCATCTCCACGAACTCGCCGCCTTTGCCGTAGACCAGGGAGGGGCGGAAAATGGTCCAGTCGAGCTCCGATTCGCGAACCAGCTGCTCTGCTCGCCACTTGGTGCGGTGATAGGAACTCTCGGCTTCAGGGCGGACCCCGTTGGCACTCATCTGCAGATAGCGCCCTATTCCTTGTTCCCGGGCTGCCTCCAGAACGTTGCGGGTGGCATCGACGTGCATTTTCTTGAAGGTGATTCCCCGCCCCGGAAACTCGCGGATGATGCCGACCAGATGGACCAGGGCGTCACACCCCTCCATCCCCCCCTGCAGGGTTTCCGGTCGTGCGGCATCGCCGCGGTGAATCTCGATCCCCCTGGCGACGTCGAGCTTGTTTCCCGAGCCGGGCCGCACAAGACAACGTACCGTGTGACCGGCATCGAGCAACTGCGAGAGGATTTCGCTGCCGACGAATCCCGTGCCTCCGGTAAGAAATACTTTCATAAATCACTCCACATTTTTTTATTTCACCTACCCTTTGATAACCGCAAGAGGCCTGAGCCGCGCGACCACTTTTCCGATGCCGGCCTGCTCGACGACGGAGACCACCTCGAGCACATCCTTGTACGCCTCGGAGATCTCTTCGGCGACGGTGGCCCGGCCGGCCGCCCTGACCAGAATTCCGCGGGCAGCCAGTTCATCCTCTATATTGCGTCCCTTCGCGAATTTTTTGGCCGCTTTCCTCGACATCACCCGGCCGGCCCCGTGGCAGGTGGAGCCGTAGGTTTCGGCGTAGGCGCCCTCTGTGCCGACCAGAACGTAAGAGTAGCGTCCCATGTCTCCCGGGATGAGGACCGGCTGGCCGACATTGCGATAGGCCTCCGGCGTATCCGGATGATGCGGGGGAAAAGCCCGCGTCGCCCCTTTGCGGTGAACGCAGAGCCGCTTCTTTTTCCCCTCGACGGGATGAATCTCCATTTTCGCGATGTTGTGACAGACATCGTAAACGACGTCCATGTTCAGATCGGAGGGTCCCCGGCCGAGAATCTTCTCGAAGCTCTCGCGTACCCACCTGGTAATCAGTTGCCGGTTGGCGAAGGCGAAATTGGCGGCACAGGCCATGGCCGCCATGTACTGTCGTCCCTCATCGCTGTTCAGCGGCGCGCAGCACAGCTGTCGATCGGGCAGATGGATATTGTACCTGGCGCTGGCCTTCTGCATGAGGCGAAGATAGTCGTTGCAGACCTGGTAGCCCAGCCCGCGACTGCCTGTATGAATGGTCACGGTGAGCTGTCCGGGGAAAAGCCCCAGGGCCTCCGCCGCTTCGGCATCCCGAATCTCATCGACCTTCTGAACTTCGAGAAAATGGTTGCCCGAACCCAGTGTTCCGAGCTGCGCTTGTCCGCGCTCCTTGGCCCGCTCGGAGATCATCTCGGGATCGGCGCCCTCGATCACGCCCCCCTCTTCGATGCAGAGAAGGTCCTCTTCCTCTCCGAATCCGTTCTCCACCCCCCAGCGCGCTCCTTGCACAAGCACTTTGCGCACTTGCTCGATACTGAGCTTCAGGTCGCGCCGTTTCGACCCCACTCCGGAGGGAACGTTGTGGAACAGGGCGTCGGCCAGTTCAGGCAGTCGATCACCGATCGTGTCCGCGTCCAGTGCGCTTCGCAGCAGGCGAACCCCGCAGTTGATATCATAGCCGACGCCTCCGGGCGAAACCACGCCCTCCTCCTGATCGAAGGCCGCGACCCCGCCGATGGGGAATCCATACCCCCAATGGATGTCCGGCATGGCCATGGAGGGACCGACGATGCCCGGCAGCGAGGCCACATTGCGCACCTGCTCGAGGGCCTGCTCCTCACGAAGGATTTCGATCATCTCCGAAGAGGCGAAAACCAGTCCATCGGTTCGCATATCCCCTTCCCGGGGGATGCGCCAGCGGCAGTTGTCGATTTTTTCCAGCTTGAGGGCCATTGTGCCTCTTCGCTAAAGGTCGAGATAGATTCGGGCGGACCAGGTGCCGCCTTCGTTTTCGACTTTCAGCTGGTGATAGGTCGCTGATTTGACTTCCCGGTCCAGCCTCGCCTTATCGGAATCGAGAGTGAATCCGTGGACCCGCCCCTTGAGGTGTTCGGAATCGAGGGAGTCGATGAGGAAACCGACCGGGAACAGTTTCCGGCTCTCCAGAAGATAGAGGATCTCGTTGAGCCAGTTGACCAGCAATTCTTCGTAGTCGCCCCCCTCGACTTCCACTGCAACAGTCTTGTCCGGCGTTGGCGGATCCGATTCCGAAAGCACGTCACTCAGTCCGCAGGCGATTGAGACAAACAGCCCTGAAAGCGTCTCAGCCTGTGCCTGGATGCCGATATCAGCCGTATGTTCGAGGATTTGAAAGTCTTTTGTCATACACCCTGGTTTCCGCGGCCGAATGGATGACTATGAATCATCCCGTTGATCACGGAGCATCGATTCGAACTTCGGGACGGTTCAGTCCGATCTTTCCCATGTCACCCGGCAGACAGAATGGTCCTTGGGCCAGGAGATATCAAGCTCTCCCTGGTGGGCCTTGTTCAGAGCACGTCCCAGGTGTTCTGCCAGTTTCTCTTCCGTCGTTTCAATAATCAGGTCATCTCCTTCCCGCTCTATGCTCATGATGCGTTCCAGGGGGTTCTTGTCCATGGCCTTTTTTTCTTCATTGCTGATAATGTTCCGGATTTCCGTTTCATGCTCCCACAGGTACCTGCCCCGTAAAGTGACAATGCCCTCGGGGTAGCGCTCTGCGATTTTCCGACAGGCCGGACATGTGGTCCGGTTGACGCCTTCTGTCTGGGAAAGCTTCTTATGGAGCTGCTCATCCAGAGACCAACGTTTGTCCCTGTAAATCGCCTGGCAGTCGGTGCAGATTGTGACTTCTTCGCGTCCCTCTTCAGGGATATAAGGGTCCTTGCTGGTCTGTTCACGACCGCGCTTATCGCTGATACCGAATTTGCCGACGTCTTTTTGCATACTGAAAACTCCTTTCGCCAGTTCTGCAGTTCGTCTACACCCCAATTATAACAGCCGATTCGGAATTGACTCGCTATTGGTCAATATTAATATTGCTTGTGTATTCACCCACTCCTGTTACCCTTTACCCGAGCGACTATGTTTTTGTTTCTATTCACCAAACCTCATTTCATCTTCGGTGTGAACGACAGGGTTTGGAATGGATTCCGAAACTTTTCCAATGAAAAAAAGCCTTGATAGAAAACAAATTTTCATATAACAGAGTTATACTGTTTTGCTCAGGGGACCGATTGAGGTGGCTGTCCGGCCATGGACTGCGAAAGGAGGCACTATCCAATGAAAAATGAGCAATCGGCTCAAGAGGAGAGCCAGATTCCCGAAAGGACTCTGGAGTTGTGGGAGTCACGGGGCGTCAGCCGACGTGATTTCATCAAGTTCTGCACGGCGATGACGGGGACACTGGCTCTTCCGACTGCATTCGCGCCCAAAATCGCCCATGCGATGACTGACAATCGTATTCCTGTGATCTGGCTCGAGTTTCAGAGCTGCAGCGGCGATTCGGAAGCATTCCTGAGAGCCAATGCGCCCACCGCCGCAGAAATTATTCTCGATCTCGTCTCGGTGGAATATTCCGAGGTGCTTATGGCCGCTGCCGGACACCAGGCGGAAGAAGCCAAACACCAGGCCAAGGACAAATACAAAGGCAAATACCTCGCGATTGTGGAGGGATCGATCCCCACGAAGGAAAACGGGAGTTACTGCACCGTCGCGGGACGGAGCGCTGTGGAGTCGGTGCGGGAGATATGCGGCAATGCCGCGGCGACCATCACCGTCGGCAGCTGTGCCTCCTTCGGAAACATCCCCGCTGCCGCACCCAATCCCACCGGAGCCGTGGGGGTCCAGGATGTGGTTTCGGGGGCCAAGATCCTCAACCTCCCCGGATGCCCCGTCAATGCCCAGAACCTGACGGCAACCCTGGTTCATTTTCTCACTTTTGAAAGTCTGCCGGCCACCGATCGTCTCGGCCGCCCGCTTTTCGCCTACGGCAAGCGCATTCACGACAACTGCGAACGCCGCTCTCATTTCGATGCCGGCCAGTACGCCGAGACCTTCGGCGATGCCGGCCATCGGGACGGTCACTGCCTCTACAAGCTGGGATGCAAGGGACCGCAGACTTTCCATAACTGCCCCACCGTTCGCTACAACGAGGGACAGAGCTGGCCGGTCATGGCCGGGCACGGTTGCATCGGCTGCAGCGAGCCCGCCTTCTGGGATACCATGACGCCCTTCTACCGGCGACTGCCGAACGTGCCCGGCTTCGGAATTCAGGCCACCGCCGACAAGATCGGTCTGGGACTGGTCGGCGCCACTGCCGCCGCATTTGCCGCCCACGGCGTGGCCAGCGCTTTCCGCAAGGGCGATGCCATGGAATCGGATAAAGTGAAGAAGGAGGATTAAAGCGATGTCGAAGAAGATAAAAGTCGATCCCATCACCCGCATCGAAGGGCACTTGCGCATCGAGGCCCAGATCGACAACGGCAGAATCGTCGATGCCTGGAGCTCCTCTACCGCTTTTCGCGGCATCGAAACGATCCTCAGGGGACGCGACCCCCGTGACGCCCATCATTTCACCCAGCGTTTCTGCGGCGTCTGTACCACGGTTCATTCCATGGCCAGCATACGCGCCGTGGAGGACGCTCTGGGCATCGAGGTCCCGGATAACGCCAGGCTGATCCGCAACCTCGTCATGGCCACTCAGAACATGCAGGATCATGTCATCCATTTCTACCATCTGCACGCTCTCGACTGGGTCGATATCGTCAACGCCCTCAAAGCCGATCCGAAGAAGACCTCGAAGCTGGCCCAATCCGTCTCCGACTGGCCCAAATCGGGCATCTCCTATTTCAAAGGCGTTCAGGAACGCATCGCCACCTTCGCCGACACCGGCCGGCTGGGACCCTTCCAGAACGCCTACTGGGGGCACAGCGCCTACCGCCTGCCGCCGGAGGCCAATCTGATGGCGGTGGCCCACTATCTCGAAGCTCTCGAATGGCAGAAGGACATGATCAAGATCCACGCCATTCTCGGCTCCAAGAACCCCCATCCGCAGACCTTCCTGGTCGGCGGCATGGCGATGCCGGTCGATCCGGACAGCCAGAACGCCCTCAATGCCGACAGGGTCGCCCTGATCGGCAAGCTGCTCGAAAAGGCGCGCACCTTCGTCGAGCAGGTCTACATCCCGGATCTGCTGGCCATCGCCTCCTTTTACAAAGAGTGGGCCGGCATCGGGGGCGGGGTTGGCAATTTCCTCGCTTATGGGGACTTTCCCGAGGACAACAGCGGCTCACGGGAGTCCTACTATTTTCCCGGAGGGATCATCTTCGACAAGAAGCTGGGTGACGTGCAGCCGGTGAATTCCGACAGGATTACCGAATATGTCACCCGTTCGTGGTACAGCTACAGCAAGGGTGACGACAAGGGCCTGCACCCCTACGACGGGGAAACCACGACCAACTATACCGGTCCCGAGCCGCCCTATGAATGGCTTGATACCGACGGCAAGTACAGCTGGATCAAGGCGCCGCGGTACGAGGATCAGCCGATGGAAGTCGGCCCCCTGGCGCGCATGGTCATCGCGTATGCCCGGGGCCACGCCGATGCGAAAGAGAC
>JAWOCM010000110.1:0-15116 GCA_046483795.1 Desulfuromonadales bacterium
TTTTTGAATGAAAATCGACTCAACGGATTGAGAGCTTATGGAAAATAAAATTACCATTGCACTGGAGATCAAGAGCGGGGACCTGAAAAAGGAGATCGAGACTATTCTCGGGGAGGTATCTGATCTGGCTGTCAAGCATTGGCAGGACGGTGTGGGCGAGAAAGGAAAGGCAGCGACCAGCGTTCAGCCCGACATCATCCTCGTAGAGGACGTTCCCGCCTCCGGGCCGGTCAAGGACCGGGTGAAAGCCCTGAGGGGCAACTATCCCGATGCCGTCGTTTTCGTGGTCTCCCCCGATCCCAGGCCAGAGCATATAGTCGAGGCGATGAAAGCCGGGGCACGCGAATATCTGGTCAGCCCGATCAAAAAGAAGGTTCTCGAAAATGCCGTTGATGAGGTCAGGTCCAGCCTGGCCAATTCAGGCAAGATGGGGCGAGGTCGGACTTACAGCTTCATCGGAAGCAAGGGCGGCCTGGGAACGACCTTTCTTGCCGTCAACACTGCTGTCGCCATGTCCGAAAACGATAAGACGGCTGTTTCGATGGTCGACATGAGCTGTCAGTCGGGAGACGCCGCTGTTCTGCTCGATCTTAAGCCGGGCGCCGGTCTGGCCGACCTGGCGAGAAACTTTCACCGCCTCGACATCTCGCTACTCCGCGGAACAATGAAAAAGCATTCGAGCGGCCTCCAATTTCTCGGGGCCCCCGTACAGCCCGAAATGTGCGAGGATATCAAGCCGGAGCATGTCAGAAAAGTACTGGAACTTCTTGAGAAAATGTCCAATCAGATCGTGGTCGACTGCCATTCGATGTTTGTCAACGACAATGCTGTCGAATCTTTCAAGAAGTCGGAAAAAGTCTTTATCGTCACGGAATTGACAATACCATCGATCCGCAATGCCGTCAGACTTCTCAATGTGATGCAGGAGGTGGGGATTGAAAAGAAGCGGATCGAGGTGGTTGTCAACCGTTTCGAAAAGAGCTACTCCCTTTCTATCGAGGAAGCGGAGAAATCACTAAAAAAAAGAATTTTCTGGCTGTTTCCCAATCACCATCAGGACGTCATGACCTCGATCAACAGGGGTGTGCCGTTGCTGAACTTTCTACCGCATTGCCAACTTTCGACCAATATTTCCTCTTTTGCCGAGCGGCTCGTCGATCCAGGTAAAATCGACAATTTCCGAGGGGCCCGGGGCATGTTCGGACAAGCGATATAGGAGACAGCCATGAGTCTTAAAGATATGATGAAAAAATCCGGATCTCTGGATACCGCTGTTCCAGGCGGAGCCCAGGAAAAGGATGAGTTTTTTTATACCATTAAAAACAAGATTCATCTTCGCATTGTCGAAGAAGCGAACCTTTCGGCACTGGAAACGATGACCGAGGGCGAGATCCGCTCGGCCATCAATGATCTGGTCAAACGGTTTCTCCAGCAGGAAAATGTCCTGCTGAACGAAGAGGAAACCCGGACCCTGATTTCGGAGGTGACCGATGAATTAACCGGTTTGGGGCCCCTGGAACCGCTGCTCAAGGATCCACTGGTTTCCGATATCCTCTGCAACACCTACAAAGAGGTTTTCGTCGAGCGGCTCGGTGTGCTGGAAAAAACCCCCGTCCGCTTCGCAGACGACGGACACCTCATGACGATCATCGACCGTATTATTTCACCCCTGGGCCGTCGCCTCGACGAATCCTCGCCGATGGTCGACGCACGACTGCCCGACGGCTCCCGCGTCAATGCCATCGTTCCTCCTCTGGCGGTCGACGGTCCGGCTCTCTCGATACGGCGTTTTGCAGTCGACCCGCTGGAAATGGACGACCTGATCAACTACCGGAGCCTGACCGAGGATGTCGCCGAATTTCTCTCGGCCGCAGTCGGCGCCAAGCTTAACATCATGATCTCCGGCGGTACCGGTGCCGGCAAGACGACGCTGCTCAATGTGCTCTCCGGCTTCATCCCGTACCGGGAACGGCTGATCACTATCGAGGACTCGGCCGAATTGCAGCTTCAGCAGGCGCATGTCGTGCGGCTGGAGACGCGGCCGCCCAATATCGAAGGGAAAGGGGCTGTGACTCAACGGGACCTGGTCCGCAACAGCCTGCGCATGCGGCCGGACCGCATCATCATCGGCGAGGTCCGAGGACCCGAGTCTCTGGACATGCTTCAGGCCATGAATACCGGTCACGAAGGATCCCTGACCACTATCCATGCCAACTCGCCGCGCGACTCACTGACCCGCCTCGAGGCGATGATCCTCATGACCGGTTTCGACCTTCCCCAACAGGCGATGCGTTTTATGACCTCTTCCGCCCTCGACATGATCATCCAGATCACCCGGTTGTCGGATGGCACCCGGAAGGTCACCTCGATCAGCGAAATTGTCGGTATGGAGGGAGAGATTGTCACGCTCCAGGAGATTTTCGCCTTCAAGCGGGAAGGAATAGATTCGGAGGGAAAGGTTCGGGGCAAATTCCGCGCCACCGGAATCCGTCCGAAGTTCGCAGAAAAAATGGAGATGGCAGGGTTCGAACTTTCAGAGGATCTTTTCTCGCCGGACAAATATTTTGAGTAAGAAGGAGCGGTTATGGACCTGGAATTTATCTTGATCCTCGGAACGGTTTTTATATTCGCCGCTTCTCTGGTCCTTTTGATCTACCTGATCTGGATCGAAAGCAAGTTCGCCGAACGGCGTACCGTGAAAAGAAGGCTGCTGCACATTTCCGCCGGGGGACTTCACGGGCAGGAAGTGCTTTCCAAATACAAGGAAAAAGCCCTGAAAGAAGCGAGTTTCCTTCAGAGGCTCCTTTTTTCCATGCCGCGAGTCAAGGAGCTGGACCGCCTTTTGGTCATTGCCGGTGTCCCTCTGAACACCTCGGCCTTTGTCCTTATTTCCTTAGCCCTTGGTGCGAGTGGAATGATCCTGGGCTTTCTCTTTCTGCCCCGGACCTCTTTTGCCATTGTACTGGGGGTGATCCTTTTCATTGGTCCCTTTTTCTTCCTGAGAATTAAAGAAAGCCGGAACATGGCCAAATTCGAGGAGCAGCTTCCCGAAGCTCTCGATCTCATGGCGCGTGCAGTGCGTTCGGGGCATGCTCTGAGCGCCAGTATGGAGATGGTGGCAGAGGAGATGGAAGCACCCATCGGGCACGAGTTCGAGAACACCGTCGAGGAGATGAACATGGGTTTGTCTCTCAACGAGGCCCTCGACAACATGACGGAACGGGTTCCGAGCCAGGATCTGCGTTTTTTAGCAGTTTCAGTGATCATTCAGAAGGAAACCGGCGGCAACATTGCCGAGATATTCGACAATCTCTCCAGGATCATTCGCGAACGTCTGCAGTTCCGACGTCAGGTCAAGTCCCTGACTGCAGAAGGTCGGCTTTCGGGGTGGATTCTCGTCGCGCTGCCTTTCCTGGTTTTTGCCATGATCTTTTTATTAAATCCCGAATATATCATGCCTTTGTTGACCGAACAGGTCGGAATTTACATGATGATTGGAGCCATCGCCATGATGATCGTCGGTGTATTTTTTATCAAGAAAATCGTCACCATCGAAATATAAGAGGCGACTATGAACGCTCTACTCGACACTATATTGCAGAGGCTTCAAAGCCCGAATGTGATCCTTTTTCTGGTTTTCGCAACGATCGTGCTCATCGGGGTCTCAATCTATGTCTGGATGGTCAGCCGGAAAAGACCGGCCGATCGTCTCACCATGCTCCTGCCGGAAAAAAAGAAAGAGCAAGAGGAGAAAAAAAGAGCGAAGACCACCCTGATGGAAGAGGAGGAAACAGGGCTCGTCGTCAAATTTACCGAGCCCCTCCATCGTGTTATTATGCCCCGCCGGGATGCGGCAAAGAGCAGGATCCGGCGAAATTTGCTCCAGGCGGGTTATCGGTCGAGAAAAGCGCTGCGCAATTACCTCAGTCTCAAAATCGTTCTGGCGCTCCTCCTGCCCGGCCTGTTTCTGATGCAGCTGTTTTTTATTCAGTTTACACCCCAGGTCATTGCCGTTTGCGCTTTTCTGGCAGTGGTGGGCTTCTTTCTTCCCAATTACGTGATTCATTTTCTCATCAGCCGTCGGCAGCGCGAAATCGTTCGCGCTCTGCCCGATGCCCTTGACCTGATGGTGATCTGCGTCGAGGCGGGCCTGGGGCTCGATATGACATTCAACCGGGTCGGTCAGGAAATCCGTTCACTGAGCCCTCACCTGAGCGATGAATTCAACGTCGTCACCCAGGAGATTCGGGCCGGGCGTCCCCGGGTCGATGCCTATGCCGGTCTGAGCGGGCGAACCGGCGTGGAGGAGATCAGCAATCTGATGACCGTCCTGACGCAGACGTCGCGATTCGGGACGAGCGTGGCGCAGGCCCTGCGCGTTCATGCCGACGCGATGCGCATCAAGAGGCGCCAGCGGGCCGAGGAGATTGCAGCCAAGGCCGCCGTCAAACTGATCTTTCCGTTGGTCCTTTTCATTTTCCCGGCCATGTTCGTCGTTCTTCTGGGCCCTGCGGCCCTGCGCATCTATTCTATTCTTTTTCCTGAGCTTGCCGGCTAGTTTGTCCATATGTGTCCAAGGAGCCTTTTATGACATTTTTTCGTACGAAACCCTTCTTTCCCTCAAATATGGTGCTGGCATCGGTGATTCTGGCCCTTGTTCTTTCCGGATGCGTACAGGATGTCAAAAAAACGCAATACAGCGAAGGCCCTCCCTCCCTGGAAAATGTTCAGGAACCTCAGAAGAGCAAGATGCTGAGCCTGCCGAAGGAAGAGGTGATTGCAAAGGGGGAGGACCATCTCGAAGAAAACAATCTCAAACTGGCACGGCTCTATTTTACCCGGGCTCTTTCCATCGACTCGGATTCACCCGAGGCGTTGACCGGCATGGGTAAAGTTCTGCGCCAGCAAGGCGAGTTCGAAAAAGCCCAGGCGCTTTTCGAGCAGGCCGTGGACAATGATCCCGACTATCATCCGGCGGTGCTGGGTGCCGGACGGACAGCCAGGAACCATGGGAAATATGCCAGGGCCGCCAATTATTTCGGAACGGTCCTGGAACAGGATCCGGAAAACATCGAGGCTATGTCGGAGTTGGCTCTGACATACGACCTTGCGGAAAAAATGGAACTCGCCGAACCGCTCTATCAGCAGATTATCGAAAAACGTCCAAATGATGCGCAGCTGCTGAATAACATGGGTTTCAACTATATACTCCAGAAACGATACGATCGTGCCATCGTCTACCTCAATCGTGCCCTGAACCTGGAGCCTGGGGATGAGGTCATCCGCAACAACCTGGCTTCCGCGTATCTTTTCCGGGGCGAAGAGCAGAAAGCCCTCGCTCTTTTCAAACAAACAGTGGGCGAGGCCGCTGCCTACAACAATCTCGGGTTTCTGTACCTGACCCAGGAAAATTACGAGAAGGCCGAGGCCGCTTTTGAGGAAGCTCTTGAAAGGAATCCGAAATACTACGTCAAGGCTCGAAAGAATCTCGATTATCTCGAGGAATTAAAAGAAAAAAGTGGCGAGTAACCTGGCGTTGACTGTCAGCCGACAGACTCGACTCAAACGCAAACGCCCTGGAGGAAGATTATGAGATTTGCACTGTCCCTGTTGTTCATTCTTGTTCTGACCGGAACTGCTGCGGCCAAAATGGTGTCAGTGAGTTCCTATGTTGCCAATATTCACAGCTCGCCGGCGGTGAATGACTACAATGTCACTCTCCAGGTGCCTCGATACTATCCACTGTCAGTCGAAGGAACCGAGGGCCGCTTTTATCAGGTTGTTGATTATCAGGGGCGCCGGGGGTGGGTGCACGAATCGGTTGTTTCGTCCACTCCGGCTGTCATCGTCAAGGTCAACCAGGCCAATGTCCGGAGCGGACCGGGAACGAACAACTCATTGAAGTTCCGAGCCAAGCTCGGAGTCACCTTTCAGGTCCTCGAAAAGAAAGGGGACTGGCTTCACGTCAAACACGAGAGCGGAAATACGGGATGGCTGTTCGGCAACCTGGCGTGGGGCGCGAAGTAGCAGCGAGGCCGTGGAAACCTCATCCGGGAGTTCAACCAGCGGGTGACATTCATCTTGAGGGAGGTACAACCAAATTCCCCAAATCAACGTTTCTTGCGCTGGAAAATATCGGTTTTGAGGCTCGAAACCCGGTCGAGAAAGAGGTAGCCGTCGAGGTGGTCGAGTTCGTGCTGGATGGCGACCGCTTCGAACCCCGAGGCGCGGATGATTTTTTCGTGGCCGCCGCGATCGAGAAACTGGACTACGATTTCTTCGGCTCTGGCGACGTTGCCTGTGTAGTCGGGGACGCTCATGCAGCCTTCGCGTACAATGTGATGCCCTTCGCTTTCGAGAATCTCCGGATTGATCATGGTCAGCAGGCCGTGGTTGTTGTCCCGCCCGAGCTTTGTTTTCGAGACATCGACGACCACGGCACGACGGGTCAGGCCGATCTGCGGGGCTGCGACGCCGACCGAGTGGCCCGCCGCGATCATCGTGTCGACCAGGTCCTGGATCAGGGCGTCGGCTTCGGCATCGACCGCGTGGATCGGGGTGCAGACGGTTTTCAGTAAGGGGTCGGGGTAGAGAAGTATATCGCGTACGGCCATGAGATCAGAGCTCCACGTTCATGATGGAGCGCACCGAAATGTCGACCTGCAGCTCATCCTGAAGCCCTTTGACTGACGCCTCGGCATCCTTCACGTTCATCCCTTCCGGCAGGACCGCCTCGAGCATCATCACATAAACCGGACGTTGTTCGCTCCCGACCAGCTTGGTGTTGAGATCGGTAATATTGACCTTGCGTTCGCCAAGCTCTTTGGTGACGCGGTAGACGATTCCCGGCTTGTCGCTGCCGTAGACCGAGATCATGCACAGTTCGCCTTCCATGTGCGGGTGCTTCTCGCCCCCGGGCTGGAGGGTGCGGAGGAAGACCGACAGGCCGCTCTGCTCCAGCGGATCGAAGGAGGTGCCGAAATCGTCCCGGCTGCTTATTTCAGGGTGGGAGATAATCAGGATCATGGCGAACTGGCCGCCGAGGATGGTGCAGCTCGAATCGGCGATATTGCACCCCAGACGGTAAAGAATGTCCGTGGCCTCGGCGACGATGCCGGGACGGTCGCGGCCGATGATAGTCAGGGCGAAATGTTTCATATCGATACCTCGCATCGCTGGCGGTCAACAAAATAAGTCGAACAGGGTTGATATCGTCGTCCCTATTTTCTACCATGATCACAGGCAAAAAGCCAGAAAAGGGGGGGGGATGGAGAAGGATCGGTCGATACCTGAAGGGGATATCGTCGTTTCAAACTACCGCGCTTCAGGCGCGGGCGGGCAAAAGCGTGACAAGACCGAAACGGCCGTCCGGATTCACCATCTGCCCACCGGGATTATCGTCACAGCCAGCGAATCGCGATCGCGCACCATCAACGAACGACGGGCCATGGAACGGCTGCGTGAAAGGCTGGCCGCCAGAAACCGCAAGCGCAAGCCGCGCGTCCGGACGCGGCCTGGAAGAGCGGCCAAAGAACGGAGAATTCGGGAAAAGAAGCATCGGGGCGAGATCAAGAAGACGCGGGGGAAAATCGAAGAATGACGCTCAGCATTGGCACAGAGCCATTTTCTCATTTTCCCGGCACATGTTCATCAGCACTGATAACGGGATGACTCTGTTCCTCGATCAGGTCCCCGGCCAGGCGGCGGGTGATGAATCCCTGAAGCAGTTTTTCCTGTTGCGGCGACAAGGCATCGAAATGCATGGCATTTCCCGGTTCATCCCATAGATATTTCTGGTACACGTCCCGGTGGTAGATGACCTTGCCCTTTAATGTGAGGGTGGTCTTTTCATCCAGAGGCAAAACCACTTCCATGGGCACTCCAGAGGGAAGCGGTTTTTCTTTTCTCAGGAATATCCCGCCCTCAGACAATGAGGTGGCGAACAGCTCTTCAGTTTGATCCCCATGGCTTACGCTGACGCGCTGGTTCAGCTTGACCCTCAGGTTGCGACGGAATCCCCCAGGATATTGCATCAGCTTCTGCAGCGAGGAGTTGAGTTGCCGGAGGCGCACAGGCTTTGCCAGAAAGTCTGAGGCACCAAGTTCGCGGCATTGGTTCACAGCCTTGTCGCTGGCATCTGCCGAAATAATGATGACGGGAATGTGGACAAGCTTTTCATCACTTCGGATATGACGCAGAATATCGGTTCCGGTCATGTCCGCCATCACCAAGTCAAGCAGAACGACATCCGGCGGTTCGGCCTTCAGCATCTTGAGGCCCTGTACAGCATTTTCAGCAGCGAAGACTTCAAACCCCATGCGGCGTAGAAGGAGTGCGATATACATGACAAAAGTTCTGCTGTCGTCGATGAGGAGAAGACGTTTGGTCCCGGGGCCCATATTCTATCCTTTGTCAGCTTAAATTTTAAGTGCTCCCATCAAGTATCATTAAATTTTGCCTAAGTCAACGATATGATTGAAAAGTAGGGGGCTGACCTGTGGCATTGTGAAGTCCGAAGAGCATTTCAGATCAGAACGAGACCGTCGAAAACGATTGAAACCAGCAGGACGGCGAGAAAAAGCTGCAGGCGCATGTCGAGACGGCGGCCAGGTCCGGGATGGTCGATGGTACGGATAACGGGAGGGAGCAGCCAGAGAAAAAGCAGGAGCAGAAGCGGCGCTGCAGCCGGCGTCTGAAGCAGACCGAATGCCCACGCCTGAGCAGTGCTTGTCCCCAGGGCCAGCAGCCAGACAAGGATTATCCCCCGGTGAGAGGGCGGGATGTGCAGGCCGGCCCGCCGATAGTCTTCGCGGTGCCGGTACGCCAGAGCGCAGAAATGCGGAATCTGCCACAGGAACAGAAGTAAGGCCAGAAAAAGTATCCGGATATCCAGGGGCGACTGTCCGGCGGCGCTCCAGCCGATCAGGGGAGGGATTGCACCGGAGAGGGCGCCGGCCAGCAACGCCAGGGATGTGCGGCGCTTGAGGGGCGTGTAAAGGGCGTTGTAGAGAATAAGGGCGCAGCCTCCGAGCAGAAGGGGGACCGTTCCGATGAGGCCCAGCAGCACGGCCCCGCCTGCAGTCAATCCGAGAGCAAGGGCCGCGCCCGTTGAAGGATTCATGCGGCCACAGGCCAGAGGACGAAGTCGAGTCCGGCGCATCAGGGCGTCGGTGTGTCGTTCCTGTACCTGATTGGTCACCGAGGCACCGGATGCCAGAAGAAAAACGCCGCAAATAAGCAGCATCCAGGTTCCCCCGCCAGAGTCATGCTGCGCCAGCATGAGGCCGGTGAGCGAGGAAAGCGCCACCATGGCGCAAAGACCCGGCCGCAGCAATTGCGACACCTGGGCGGCTGATTTTCCGATGCTTTCGGCAAGGCGCATCACAACTCCTTCAGATAATCGATGATGGCGTCGATCTCTTCGTCGCTCAATTGGGAAAACGCCGGCATGATCGGCTGCTCTCCCTTGACGAGATCGGCCTTCGGCTTGAGGATGGAGCGGCGGATATACTCCTCGTCGGCCTCGATGGTCCTTTCCTCTCCGTCGCTGACGATTGTGGTCCGGCGGCCGTAGATCCCCTTGAAGGTCGGACCGGCGCTCTGGCTGCCGTCGGTCGAGTGGCAGCCGATGCAGCCCTGATCGCGTGCAAGTTTGCCTCCGTCGAGGCCGTCTTCCTCTTCGGCCTTTGCCTCCTCCCGCTCCTCTTCGGTCCGGCTCAGGAAGTCGAGAAGCGTTTCAAGCTTTTCGGCCGGGATGGTCGCCTCGAAAGAGGGCATTATCGGATCATATCCCTCCACGATCTCGGCGTTCGGCTCGACAATGGCGCGGCGCAGATAATCCCGATCCGCCACGACCGTCTTTTTCGTCCCGTCGATCACCACAGTGCGTTTTGTGCCGGCAATCCCCTGCAGGGTCGGTCCGATGTCGTCCGAGCCGTCCAGGGAGTGGCAGCCGGTGCAGCCGTAGTCCTGAAGAAGCGTTTCGGCGCTTTTTTCATCCTTCCCGGACGTCTCTTTCTCGAGCCAGGCCTGAAATTCCTCCTGCGGAAGCGCTTCAACGGTCGTGATCATGTCGGAATGTCCGACGCCGCAGTATTCGGCGCAGAACAGGTCGTAGCTGCCGGTCTCCTCCGGCCTGAACCAGACCCAGGTCGTCATTCCCGGAACGGCGTCGCGTTTGACGCGAAAGGCGGGGATATAGAAGCTGTGCAGCACGTCGGCCGATTCGATCCGGACCTTGATCGGCTGATCCACAGGCACAACGAGCTTGTCGCTCGTCCTGCCGTTTTCATACTCGAAATTCCAGGACCACATGCGGGCGGTGGCCTGAACCTCGTAGGCGTCCTCGGGGATGCGTTGCAGGGAAAGGTACCCCTCCCAGCCGTACCAGAACATTCCCAGCACCAGGATCGTCGGAATGACCGTCCAGGTGATTTCCAGCCACAGGTTCTTGTCTTTCTGGGAGAGCGGTTGTGGACAACGTTTGCGATTGTAGCGAAACAGGAACCAGATCATTGTCGCCGTAACGCCCAGAAGGGCCAGCCCGCTGATGGCGAAGATGAAAATGAACGCGGTATCCACCGCTTCGGTCGTTGTCAGATATTGCAGTTTCACGCCGTCTCCTTAGCGGTAGAGTACGTCGAAAAATGTGAAGCCGATGAAGATGGCCAGGATTGCGAGCGTCGAGAGCAGCGAGATCATAAAAAGAGGGCTTTCGTACTTCAGGTGCATGAAAAAGGCAAGCACCAGCGACGACTTGACGCAGGCGACGGTCAGAGCCATCCAGATGTTCCAGGGTCCCAGATCGACCTGGGCGACGGCCACGGTCACGCCGGTCAGGATGAGCAGGACGATCCAGACCCCGATGAAAACGCGATGCGGGACGATATGCGAAGCTTCCTGTTCGGCCATGATGCCCCTCCTCCAGAAGGCTGTCGGCTAGTCCGACAGCCTTCTAAATAATCAGATAGTAAAGCGGGAAGATGAAGATCCAGATCAGGTCGACCAGATGCCAGTAGAGCCCGCCGTTCTCGAGCATGACCCAGTCGTTCCGATGGACCCGCCCGGTTTTGATGAAGACGCCGATCCACGCGAGCAGCACGGCGCCGATCACCACGTGGAGACCATGGAGGCCGGTGGTCAGGTAATAGAGGTTGAAAAAGACCTGTTCCCCCGCCTCCCGGGCTTTCATCTCATCCCCTCCGGGATAGATGCCGTGTTGAATCTTGGCGCTCCATTCGAAGTACTTGTTGATCATGAAAAGGGCGGCCGACGCGACCGAGGCCCCCAGCAGACCGAGGGCGGCGCTTTTCCGGCCGCGGCGCAGGGAAGTGATCGACATGGCGACGAACAGGCTGCTGGTGAGCAGCACCAGGGTGTTGCCTCCGCCGAAGCGCACGTCGAGCTCCTTGCCGGCGGCAATGAACTCGTCCGGATAGCGCTGCAGGTAGACGGCATAAAGAATGAACAGGCCGCCGAATAGCAGCACTTCGGTAAAGAGGAAGAGCCACATGCCGAATTTGGCCCCGGTGTAGTCCTTGTGGGCCGCCTCGCTCACAGGATTCCCGCCTTCTTGAAATCGTAGGGACCGTGCGTGACGACCGGGTCCTCATCGAAATTCTCGGTCGGCGGCGGCGAGGAGATCTGCCACTCCAGCGAGGCGCCGCCCCAGGGATTGTCTCCCACGGGGGTGCCGCTGCGCACGCCGCGAAAGAGATTGACGAACATGATCAGCAGGCCGATTGCCAGAATCCAGGAGCCGATCGTGGCCAGGCGATTCAGGTCGGTGAATTCGGGGATGTAATCGTAGTAGCGCCGCGGCATCCCCATCATGCCGACGATCTTCATCGACAGATAGAGGGTCAGAAAGCCGATGAAAATGATCGCCCACGAGACTGTCGCCACCACCTTGTTGTACATCCGGCCGTAGATCTTCGGCAGCCAGTAGTGCATGGCGGCGAAGAAGGCCATGCCGGTGCCGCCGAACATGGTGAAGTGAAAGTGACCGACCACGAAGTGGGTGTCGTGGACATGCACGTCGGCTGCGGCGGCGCCGAGAACCAGACCCGTCAGGCCGCCGATGGTGAAGAGCAGAATGAAGGAGAGCGCGAAGAGCAGCGGCGGATCGAGGAGGATGGAGCCCTTGTAGAGCGTCGTGACCCAGTTGAAGACCTTGATCGCCGATGGAATGGCGACGATGAAAGTCAGAAACGAGAAGACCATCACCGCCGTATCCGACATGCCGCTGGTGAACATGTGATGTCCCCAGACGAGCGAGCCGGCAAAGGCGATGGCCAGGCTCGAGACGACGATCGCCTTGTAGCCGAAGGCCGGCTTGCGGGCGAAGACCGGGATGATGTCGGAGACGACGCCCATCCCCGGCAGCACCATGATGTAGACCGCCGGGTGGGAGTAGATCCAGAAAAGGTGCTGGTAGAGGATCGGATCGCCGCCCTGGCCGGGATCGAACAGTCCGATGCCGAGCAGGCGTTCGGCGCCGATCAACACCAGGGTGATTCCGAGCACCGGCGTCGCCAGGATCTGTATCCAGGCGGTGGCGTAGAGGCTCCAGGTGAACAGCGGAATTCGCCCCCAGCTCATCCCCTCGGCCCGCATCCTGTGGATGGTGGTGACGAAGTTCAGGCCGGTGAGGATCGAGGAGAAACCGATGATGAACACGGCGAAGAGGGCCAGCGACACGTTGGTGGCCGTTTGGGTCGAGAAGGGCACGTAGAATGTCCACCCGGTATCGGGCGGTCCGCCGCCGGTGAACAGTGAAGTGATCGCCAGGGCCGCGCCTCCGATGTAGAGCCACCAGGAGAGAAGATTGAGCCGAGGGAATGCCACATCGCGGGCCCCGATCTGGATCGGCATCACCATGTTGCCGAAGGCCGCCGGAATGCCGGGGATGATGAAGAGGAAGATCATGATCACCCCGTGCAGGGTGAAAACGGCATTGTATGTCTGGGCGCCCATGATTGTTTGCCCCGGAGCGATCAGTTCGAGCCGGATCAGAAGACCGAGCACCGCGCCGATGCAGAAGAATCCGACGATCGACCAGAGGTAGAGAAGGCCGATGCGCTTGTGGTCGGTGGAGAAGATCCAGCCGAAAATCCAGGGATAGTTCGCCTCGCCGAGAAAACCCCGGTCGGCAGCAGTCGATTCGGTCATGCCTTTCGATCCTTCTTCTTTTTGCCGGACAGCAGCAGATAGGTGACGAAGATACCGATGCACAGCAGGATGACGGTGGCGCTGATGCGCAGCAGGTTGACCGCGTAGGTCTGGGACTCGCGGTCATAGCTGAAGCAGAACTCCACGACCTTGCGGATGGTGGCTCCGGAGCGTCCGGATTGGGCTTCATAAAAGGCGAGGGTCAGATCCTTGGGCAGGGGCCGGGTCCCGTAGAGGTAACGGATGATTTTGCCCTCCCCGGTGACGACGAAGGAGACCATGGGATGAAGGAATTCCTCCCCTTGGCGCTGAAACTGGTAGCCGGCGGCGTCGAAAAAGGCATTGATCGCCTCGGTTTCGCCGGTGAGGAATCGCCAGGCCTCTTCCGGGAAATCGCGCCCGGCAATAGACTGGTAGGTGCGACGCGCTTTTTGCGCATCGGCGGTTCCTTCCCGGTCATTGAAGCTGATGGAAACGACCTGATAATCCTTGTCCGGCTCGTGAGCGACATCGCCGAGCACTTCCGCGACACTGGCCTGCAGAAAAGTGCAGACGTTGGGGCAGCGGTAGTAGACGGGCAGTATCAGCGTGGGGCCTTCGAGCAGATCGTCGAGGCGGATTTCCTTTCCGTCGGCATCGGTGAAGGCAAGGTCGAGCGGGAGGGTCTCGCCGTCGCGCGGATCAAGACCGGTGCCTGCCTGTTCGGCCTGGTTCTGGTCGGGATGCTGATGTTCATGTCCGCTCATCTCGTCCGAATCCCCCGCCTGCCCGAATGAAGAGGCTGTTGTCGAGATCATGATGAAGGCGGCGAGAAGGAAGAAACGGCGGAGCGAACGCGCAAGGGGGATCGGACGGTCGGCAAGGGCGATGAGCATGTCCCCTCCTTGGGGAAAATCGGATTAATGACCTGAAACAATGAATCCTCAACTGTTATAATACAAATCACAGAGAGGTTTCAACGTTCTTTGTCAACTGTTCCACTGGCCGTTGCAGGCCCGGAAACGTTCTGATAAAGTCGTTGACGCATCCGGCTTTTGCAGAAACCAACCAAGGAGGACCGTAATGGCTGAAATCGAAGAGCGACTTGCCGAACTGGAAATGCGTTCCATGGAGCAGGCACGGCAGATCGAAGATCTCAACACCATAGTCGCCGAAGACGGTCGCCGTCTTGAGCGCCTCGCTCGCGAGAACGGGAGACTTAGCGCGATGCTCGGCCGACTGGCTCCGGAGATGGTCGAGTCCCCTGATGAATAACGGGGTCCTGGATGGGTACTAACTGGCCTTCCCGGCAGGAATGGACCAGGATCCTTCTCGAAGCGACGGTCCTTCTCATCCTCGGCGTGCTGCTGGGACTTACGGTCAACTATCAGGTGGCGATGAAGGTTCTGACCGGCGAGGTCGCAGCGCCGGTGTCTTCTTCTGTGTCCGGGGACGCTGAGGAGGCCGCATCGCTGCCGGAGCCGATTGCCCTGGGGGAGGTCCGGGAACTCCTGGCGAAGGATGCCCTGGCGGTCGATGCCCGCACACGTGAAGCCTATCGGGAGGCCCACATCCCGGGGGCAGTTTCACTTCCCTTCGTCGATTATGATGAACACAGGGATGATTTTTCCGACGCTGTGGACCGGGACCGGACACTCATTGTTTATTGCAGCGGCTATGGGTGCCCCGACTCTTTCGATCTGGGGATGCGACTGCTGGAGGATGGATACCGGGATGTGCGTCTTTTCGAGGGCGGACTGCCCGAATGGCGCGATGCCGGGCTTGCGGTGGAAGGAGGCGGAGCATGAAACGGGCGGCCACCGTCATCTATCATCTCTGCCGCCTGGTTCTGGGAGGCATCTTTGTCTATGCCGGAGCGATCAAGTCGCAGGATGTCACTGCTTTCGCCGGCGATATCGCCAACTACAAAATCCTCCCGTACGCCTTGAACTATCTGGTGGCGGCGA
>JAWOCM010000051.1:0-8947 GCA_046483795.1 Desulfuromonadales bacterium
ACCGTATCGAGGTCGACAAACCGGACCTTCAGCCGGCGGGCCAGTTCCATCCCCACGGTCGACTTTCCCGACCCCATGAAACCGACCAGGACAACCGTATTGACCTCAGAAAGATTCGACATGCTTGCGATAAGCCGTCAGGTATTCCTTCAGCTCTTCCATGGAATCGCCACCGAACTTTTCCAGCACCGCCGCGGCCACCTCGATGGCGACCACCGCCTCGGCAACGACTGCGGCGGCGGGCACCGCACAGACGTCCGACCGCTCAACCGTTGCCTCGACGGTCGCCCTGGTTTTCAGATTGACAGTTTCAAGAGGCGTATAGAGGGTCGGGATCGGCTTCATGGCGCCGCGAACGATCAGCGGTTGGCCATTGGTCATGCCTCCCTCGAGCCCCCCTGCCCTGTTGCTTTTGCGGGAATAATCGGGCGCTGCATAGCTGATCTCATCGTGGACCTGCGAACCGGGACGCCGCGCCGCGTCGAAACCGATGCCGATCTCCACCCCCTTGAACGCCTGGATACTCATGACGGCCTGCGCCAGGCGGCCGTCGAGGCGACGATCCCAGTGGACGTGACTGCCCAGCCCGACCGGTGCACCCAGCAGGGCCACCTCCACCACGCCGCCGAGAGAATCTCCGTCGGCTCGGGCCTGGTCTATTCTGGCGATCATGCTCTTTTCCGCCTCTGCGTCGAAGGTCCGACAGGCAGAGGCTTCGGCGAGCCGGAATCGTTCCTCGTAATCCTCGATCGAGTCGTCGCTGCGGATCCCGCCGATCTCGGTCACGTAACCCAGGACCTTCATGCCGAGAGTCTCCAGGAATGTCCGGCACAACGCTCCGACAGCCACGCGGGCGGCCGTTTCCCGGGCGCTTGATCGTTCAAGTACATTGCGCACATCGTCCTGGCGGTACTTGATAACACCGCTCAGGTCGGCATGACCGGGGCGGGGATGATCGACTCCGACCCCCATCTGCCGATCTTCCGCCTGCGGTGACATTGTCGTCGCCCAGTTGGCCCAGTCGCGATTTTCGATGCTGAGGGTCACGGGGGAACCGAGCGTCTTCCCCCACCGTACGCCCGACAGGAATCGAACCTGGTCCGTTTCGATTTTCATCCGGCCACCACGGCCGTAGCCCTGCTGGCGACGGGCCAGGTGGCGGTTGATATCGTCCGGGGAAATGTCCAGATTGGCGGGAAGGCCTTCCACAATGGCCGTCAGGCTCGGACCATGAGATTCTCCGGCTGTCAAATATCGCAACGTCATCCGTTCTATTCCCCTGGCAGGTACAGAAAAGGACAGGCTGAAGACCTGTCCTTTTCTGACCGGGTTATAACTTGTCCGTTATTCTACGATACGCGGAGTGATGAAGATCAAAAGTTCGTTGCGTATGGTCGATTTCGTCGTGGACTTGAAGAGATGCCCCAGGATCGGGATGCTCCGCAACAGCGGTACGCCGGTTTCGGCAAAATCCTCGTCCTCGACGAAGATGCCGCCGATGACTGTCGTCTCGCCGTTCTGCACCAGGACCTGGGTCGTCGCTTCCTTTGTATCGACGGACGGTGCCGACCCGCTGCCGGTCGGGACGATCGAACCGACCGAACTGTTGGCGGCGTCGATCTGCAGTATGACGCTGCCGTCCGGATTGATAACGGGGGTGACGTCCAGAGAGAGTTCCGCGTCGATAAATTCCGTCTCCGTTCCAGCATCGCCGACCGACTGATAAGGAATCATCGTCCCCTGGGAAATGGACGCCTGCTGCCCGTTGAGGGTGGTCACGCGGGGAGTCGAAATGACCTTGCCATACCCGGAGGACTCCAGGGCTGAAATCCTCAAATCGAGTGTGGTGCTGTCGATTCCAACTCGTCCGAATGTGATCCCCGTAGAAAGCCCTGAAGAACCGACTGTACCCTGGGTTGGAGGTGTAATCACAAAGCTACCCCCGAGTCCGAGGTTGGCCTGGTCCGGATCGCCCGAACCGTTCGAGCCTTCGGCATCGTAGGACAATCCCCAGCTCACCCCCAGATCGCGGCTGAAGCTGGAGCTGGCCTCCACGATACGGGCTTCGATGACGACCTGTTTTTCCGGTGTATCGAGGATAGCCACCAGCCTTTTGACCTCTGTTACCCGGGATGGGACATCGGTCACGATCAACTGCTTGTTTCGTGCATCCTCGGTGATTTTACCCCGCTCGCTCAGGATGTTCTGAGCCGGGCCTGTGATGCTTCCGAGGTCGGTGTAATTCACGGTGATGACTTCGGTTACGACGGGCTCAAGTTCTTGCCGGGTCTGAGCGGCCTCTAGCTCGCTGCGCTCCATCTCCCTGATCTTGCTTTTGGGCAGTATCCGCACGACGTTACCCTTCTTGACCATCCCGAGTTCCTTGATATCCAGAATAATATCAAGAGCCTGATCCCAGGGTACGTCGATGAGCCTGATGCTCAGGTTCCCCTGAACCTCTTCCGTGGCGATAATATTCAGATCGCTGACATCGGCGATCAACTGGAGAATGTTCTGAATGTCGGCATTATCGAAAACGAGGCTGATCTCCTGGCCGGTATACTCTCCCTCGCCAGGGGTCATGTCCTTCGCGGCAAAACCCACCTCCGGTTCTTCCAGTTCTGCGGCCAGTTCTTCCTCGTCAGTGGGTCTCGCGGCAGGAGTCTCCTCTGCGGGCTCGGCGTCTTCAGCGGGGGCCTCCGACACGGTATCCCGGGCGGCGGGAGCAGGCTCTTCCTCCCGGGCGGGTAAAGCGACTTCGCGCCGCTCTTCCTTATCGAAGGGCTCTTCCGCGAACGGGCCATTGTCGACAACGAAACGCAATTCTCCGTCGGTCCGCTTCAATTCATGGTCGACGGGGCCTTTCAGATCGACAGCGAACATCACATGCTGCCCGTCTTTGATCTGCACCGTATAGGGGGTCACGATGCGCACAGCACTCGGGAAGGCCGACGCATCGATGTTTCTTCTCAAATTGCGGCTGATCGTTGCATTCTCCACCCCGAAACGGACCAGACCGTCCTCCTGAACAGGCTCGACAATACGTCCCCGTTCGGAGGAGAGCTCTACAGACAGGACCGACTTGCCGTCTTCCACGGAGAAAGAGACATCGTTCACCGCCACTGGCGCGTCCGGCGACTCCTGCTGTTTTTCAGCCGCGACGTCCTGCCTCTCGAGATCCGCAGGCGCCTGTTCGGTCTTCGACCAGTCGACGAGGAGGTCGCTGTTTTTCGTGTCGATGACAAAGTCGGGCAGCTGAACTTCGGAGGAGTCGAACACAAAACGCGTCTTGTCGTCGTAGGCTCCGACCCTGACCTGCTTGAACCCCCGGTCCGCGCTGAAAGATCTTTCTTCAAATTCGGGGGAGACGCCATAGACATCGACGACCAGACGGGAGGGACCGGTGAGGGTAAAATGGCGGTACTCCTCTATAACCCCGTTCGTGCTGATTCTCGCCAGAGAATCCCGGATGTCCAGGTCTTCAACCCGGCTGGCCGGATTCTTCTCCTCCCCGGTCGGATTGCCGGCCTCGTTTTCGGGGCTGTCAGCCTCGTTTCTCTTTTGGGAGTCCGCGGGAGCCGATTCGGCGAGAGGCTTCTGTACAGACTCTTGCGAATCATCTTCTCCAGTCAGGGCGACCTTGAGTGTTTTCCCGTCGAGCGTGACATCGTAACCGGCGGTTTGCGAAAGGAGTATTTCCACCCGGGAGAGATTGCCTGAGGTGAGATCGAATGTGGAGGTCCGAATCTCGTCGATCGGTCCTGAGCCGACCTGGATGACTTCGGGGACTTCGCTGAGAGACATATCGCGAAAATCGACGATGATCCGCTTCGGGTCCTCCGAATCGTAGACCGTATAGCGGAACCCGACGGGGTCCTGGGTCCCGATTTCGACCACCGGTTCCCGGGCGTCTTCCTGGACAGAGACGGAAACGATGCGGTTCACCTCTCCTTCGGCGCCCAGGGCTGAGCCGAAAGGGACTATGGAAAGGAGCAAAAGGACGGTCATCGCCCGCATCTTCAGTCGACTTGCAAACAACATAAAACCCTTCCTCAATCCAACCCCATGAGAAGACATATTATTCCACTCCTTCCTGATCAGGAAGCTCCAGTGATTTTGTATTCGTTTTCACTTCTCCGGCAAAATCGTAATAGGTTTCTTCGATAAAAACCCCTTCGGAGTTTATATCAATGACCTTGCCGTTGTTTTTGCCCACCTTGGTTCCCGTTTTGAGAATGTATGATTTCCCATCGGGAGCGAGAACCATCGCCTTCGGCTCTTCAAGGCCGACGATCACTCCCAGAAGGGTCAGTTGCTGCAATTCGACTCTCTGCAGCGGAGTCAGCGGTTCATCCTGCTCGGGCGCCACCGGCCGCTGAATGTCAAGAAGGGACCGGAACGGGTCTCGTTTGCCGGCGGGGATGTATGTATAGACGGACCCCTCTTCCTCCTCCGCGGTCTCTTCTTTGGGAGGTTCGGCAACGGTTTCCTTTTTTACGGGTTTCCTTGCAGCCGGATCAGGGGATGTCGATTTTTTCTGGACATCCTCCCCGCAACCGACAAAGAAAAACAGACTCAAAAGAGCTACAAGGATTCTTTTTTTCAACAATGTCCTCGCCCCCACTTGCGATCACCCGAGTTCCCGGATGGGCACTAGCTGGTTTCTATAAAACGGAAAGTGGTCGCCAGTATTTCAACACGGATATTTTCGCCCTGGCTGCTGATATTCAGATCACTGATATTGACAATGCGGGACAGACTCCCCACCTGATCGAAAAACAGAACCACATCGTGAAAGGGACCGACCAGACTCATCCGGACGGGAACCTCCGCATAGAAGTCTTTCTTCTGCTCGCCGAGCGGCTGGAAACGCAGAATTTCAAGCCCCTGTTCTTTTGCCAGGGAGGAAATGCTGGTCAAAAGAGTCGGGATTTCCCTTTTATTCGGCAACTCGGAAAGAGCCCGATCCAGCTGTTTCTGCATCTGCTCATATTCCGCCTTGAATTTCGGCAGATTATTGGCAATGCGTCGATCCTGAACCAATTTTGTTTCCAGTCTCTGGTAGTCGTCCCTCAGGGTTTGATATTCTTCCGCCTTGGGAGAATAAAAGAGGACGTAATAACCGACCCCGATCAGGACGACCAGAACAGCCGCGAGGGCTATACGGGCATATCCCGGCAACTTCAATATTTTTTCTAGACGTGGATCCATAAAGTCGTTCCCGCTCTTCGGTTTTTAATCGGTCTTTTCCGCCTGGGGATAGTCCGCTCGTGCCGTCAGACTGAAACTGTGAAGCTTGTTGCCGCCCTGATTCCTCTGTTCTATAACCTGCAACTCGACATTCTTGTAATAGGGAGAGATTTCCAGCGACTCCATGAAGGTGGCAACCGTCTCTTCATTCAATCCGATACCCTCGATGGAGATAGTGCCTCCGGACTCCCTGAAAGAGTTCAGCCACGCCTTTTCAGGCAGGGCCATGGTCAACTCGTCGAGAAGATGCACAGGTCCGGTCCTTGCCGCTTTGAGCTCCTGAAGAACGTCGAGCTTTCCCCGTAGTTCTTTTTGCCGTTCCTTGAACTGACCGACCTGGCCGATTTTCTTGCGCAAGCTGTTCAGTTCGGTCTGGATCTTGTCATTCTCGGCCTTCTGCGCCTTGACCTTCCCCGCCAGGGTAAAATGGACGAACCCGCAGGCGGTCAGGGCCAGCACCAAAACGAGAACCAGAACGACGACCTGGGAAACAAGTTTTTCCTTTTTCTGGGCTGCCCGAACGGGTAAAAGATTTATCCGGATCATTTATCCCCCACCCTCCTCATTGCCAATCCGACGGCAACGGACAGACTCGGCCCCATACTCTTCACATATTCAAGGTCGAAATCTTTTTCATTGACGACGATATTGCGAAAGGCATCCACGACTTCGACGGATATCCCCAGGCGCTCCCGCAATGCCTCGACCACCGTCGGCACGCTCGACACCCCGCCCGTCAAAAGAACTTTTCCCATTGTTTCATCGGACGAAGTTGCCGAGAAAAAATCGAGAGACCGCTGGGCCTCCTGTGCCATACTCTCCGAGGCATCCTTCAGGATTTCTCCGACGACAGCGGCATCAACCCCCTGAGCGTCTTCGCCCATCTTGACCTTCTCCGCGGCGTCTCCGCTGAGGCCCAGGCGCTTCTGCAGCTCTTCGTTGAACAGATTGCCGCCGACCTGCACATCCCGAGTGAAAACCGACTCTCCGCCCTTGAGAACGTTGATGTTCATGGCGCTCGCGCCCACATTCACCAGGGCCGTGATCTCATCCTCGTCAAAGCCGTAATTCACTTCACACATATTCTCGACGGCGAAACAGTCCACATCCACCACAATCGGATTCAGCCCCGCCTCGCGGAACACAGCCAGATAGTCATTGACGAAGTCCTTCTTTGCGGCAACGAGCATGACTTTCATCTGGGAGGGATCGTCGTCACTGGCTCCCAGGATCTGAAAATCGAGGAAAACCTCGTCGACTTCGAAAGGGATATACTGCTCTGCTTCCCACTGGATCGACGACTCCAGCTCCTCCTCCGTCATCATGGGCATGGTGATCTTGCGTATGATGACCGCGTGGCCCGATATCGACGTGGCAACATTCTTCGTCTTGATTTTCAGGCCGGAGAAAAGCTCGCGGATGGCGTCTACAACCGCACTGGAATCCATTATGGAATTATCGACAATGGCTTCCGCAGGCAGCGGGGCCGATCCCAGGTTGACGAGATGAAAGACCCCTTTGACTTCGCGCAGCTGCACCAGTTTGACGGCACTTGAGCCGACATCGACGCCGACCAGGTCTTTTTTGGACTTTAAAAACATATATCCACTCCACGTTGTGGATCCCTGAACTAGAACGCGAACGTCAGGCCCCGGGGAAAACCTTTTCACGATCTTCGAGCTTGAGCCCCAATGCCAGAATGATTTTTCTCATGGTCGCCATCCTGCAGGGGGCGCCCTTCTCGATACGATCGACCGTAACGGGCGATATCCCTGCCTGACGGGCCAGCTCGGCCTTGCTCATCAACAGCGATTCCCGAATTTCCCTGACACGATTTTTTTCCACTTAGCACACCCATTATGCAAAATTATTAAAATATTTTTGCATAATTATAGTGAAGCTGACATAACTGTCAAGACATTAAATACAATTTTGTGACTTTTTATATCAATAGAAGAGGTTATGACAATAAATTCAGATACCATCCGATGAGCCTGTGTCCCTGGAAAAGATAGATAAGAGATGCGGCAGCAAGAAAAGGGCCAAAAGGGATGGGGAATCCGCCGTCTTTTTTGTTGAGCAGCATCAGGGGGACCCCGACGACCGTCCCGAGCAGAGACGCGATGAATATCACGGGGAATATCGCTCTCCACCCCATAAAGGCCCCGAGCATGGCAAGAAGCTTGATATCGCCGCCTCCCATGCCCTCTTTCTTTGCCAGGAGCTCATACAGCCAGGCGACCAGATAGAGACTGCCTCCTCCGACCAGAATTCCGATGGCCGATTCGTACCATAGCGGCGGAATATGCTCCCCGAGCGGGCCCATATAGGAGGGATTTTCAAAAAGAATCGGGCAAATCACTGAAAGGGACAGACCAATAATGACACCCGGCAGGCTGATGACATCGGGAATGATCTGGTGATCGAGATCGATGAAGGTGATGACGACCAGGGCGGAAACGAGCACCCAGTAGAAGGGCGTCGCCCAATGCATTCCGAATGTCCACAGAACATACGCGAAAAGGACGCCGTTCAGGGCCTCGACGGAAGGATAGCGAACGGAGATTCTGGCCTTGCATGAGGCGCAGCGTCCCGCCAGGAAAAGATAGCTGAGGATGGGAATATTCTGGTACCAGCGGATGGAACTTCCGCAATGCGGACAGCGCGAAGGGGGATGGATGATCGACTCCCCCGCCGGGATGCGGCCGATGCAGACGTTTAAAAAGGACCCGATGACGGCTCCCAGAACAAATGCCCCGGCCAGAAGAGACCAGAACTGCAATGCGACGCTATCCACTTAACTTCCCCCCTTTTCCGGGTCGATTTTATTCCAAACGTGGGTGAAACCCCTCTTCCGCTCATTCGTCCCGAAGTCGATTTTCAGGGGAGATCGGATCAGGCGGGACACCACGGCGGAGAGGCGGTGCCACTGCTCGGTATCGATGACGGCATCGTACCGGCGCCTTAGCACCTTCAGAAGGTCCACACCCCGATCGTAGAGGTAAACCTTCCGAACGTGGGGGGAAAAGGCGATCCCCTGCCCGTTTCTCTTTTCGGCCAGGAGATCGATGGCGGCCCCTGGAAAGGTTTCCTTGAGCGCCCGGATGGCCGGCAGCAGCAGGATGGCGTCGCCGATGCCGCCGGGCCATATGAGAAGGATAGACCCTGGCGAGCGCTTACCGGCCGACGGGGTCGCAGAGGGGATCGCCCGGATCAGCAGCCCGCCGAGAAGGGAATCCAGGGATTTCAGTAGCTGGAGTTTCAAGCTGTCATCCCGCATGGACCCGAAAAAACGATAGTCGTCTCACACGCAGGCGCAAAGTCATCAGGAGAACCGATACATTCCTGATTTTCCCTTTGCGCATCTGTGGTTTTGCCCAGAAAGAATCCGTCAAATCAGTTCCGAATAGATCTGCGCCACATTCTTCAGGACGGGCAGCTTTTCACCAAGAATATGATAGACCTTCTCCCTGTCCAGCCGCAGATAGTCGTGAACCAGCAAGTTTCGAAAAGCAGCCATCCCCACGAGTTCTTCGCAAAGATCGCGAGGAATGACGTCCCTGTCGGCCAGGATGCGAAAGATATCCGCATAGCTTTCTGGTTTGGGGTAGCCCCGGTCGGAGATGACATGATTGCCGATATCCAGCATACATTCAATGGTCAGGTGTAGATTGCGCTCCGCTGTACCATGGATGAA
>JAWOCM010000071.1:0-26262 GCA_046483795.1 Desulfuromonadales bacterium
CAGGCACCCAGCTCTCGAAACCGGACTCTCTCCATTTCACGGCAGATCAAATCCACCGGATCATTGCAGAGGTCGATCCCTTTGTTAAAGGAATCGACGTTGCATCCTACCTGAACTAGGCAGTGGAAACAAAAAGAGGGCGGCCCCTGTAGAGCCGCCCTCCTTGATTTTGTATCCGCCCCGACTTCTCAGACTTCGAGTTTGCCCAGCGCTCTCGCCGCCTCCAGGCGAAGTTCCGGTCGCCGATCCTGCAGCATCTCGATAAGAGGCTCTTCGGCATCCCGGGCGCCGAGAAAACCCAGAGACCGGATCGCCGCCCTGATCACTTCGTCATCCTCATCTGCGAGTACAGTGACGAGATAAGAGACAAGCCGGCGGTCACTGAAGTTGCCGACCGCCTCGGCGGCACGGGCCCTGACTGCCGGGCTTGGATCCTTGAGCATCTTGACCACCGGCCCCAGCGTCTTTGTGTGTGCTTTTTTGCCCAGAACATGGAGCGCTGCAGAACGGGCATCGTCGTCCTCGCTCTTCAGCTGCGACAGAAGCCTGGGGAAAATCCGCTCCGAATTGACCTTTTCCATCCCATAGATGGCACGGATGCGCCGGCCGCGGTCATCGCCCTCGAGTTCATCCACGAGGGACTCGAAACCCTGCGTCGACTCGATCCTCTCGAGAGCCTCGGCCGCCGTTTGCCGCACTTTCCGGCTGGCATCCTTGAGGGCCGCCACCAAAGCCTGTTTACGTTTTTCTACCATAGCGTCAGCCGCCTCCTGTTGGCGAAAAAAGTATCAGAATCACCACAGCAACGCAACACATATTAGCGTTAGGGAATGTGGGCGAAGTTCCTTGGAAAAGCAGCCTTCTTGACAACATCATCAGCTATGCCTGATACTTCGATTATAAATAAAGGACAAAGACAGACTCAATGAATCGCTATCTTTTCCGCTTCGTCAAACATCTCAGTCTGCGCTGGAAAATGGTCGTCATGGTCATGCCGCTGGTGATTCTGCCCATTTTCCTGGTCGGCGCAATGATCGGTTCGATCTCCACCCGTCAGGCCTACCTCGGCATCACCCAGACGAGCAAGGACGACCTCAACCATATGGCCGCCTTCAGTCTTGACCTGCTTGACGCCCATCACCAGCAGTTCGAGGTTTATCGCCAGGACAAAAAACGCATCATCCGCGAAGAACTGGCCGCTCTGACGACCATGGCCTACAACCTGGTCAGGTCCGAACACCGGCACGCCCGGGAACAGGGACTCTCTGTGGATGAAGCCAAGGACGCCGCCAAAAAGGCCCTGCGCGAAGTCCATGTCGGGGAAACAGGCTACATCTACGCTATGACGAGCAAGGGCGATCTGGCAATGCATATCGCCCGCGAGGGCGAAAATGTCTACGACGAGCGCGACGAATACGGCAATTTCTTCCTCCGGGACATCATCGAGCGGGCTGTGAATTCGGACCCGGACGACATTCTCTACGCAACCTACCCCTGGCGCAACGCCATCCTCGGCGACCTCAAGACCCGTAAGAAGGCCGTCGCCTTTCGCTACTTCCGGGAATGGGACTGGATTATCGCGTCCGGAACCTATCTGGAGGAGACGGTGGACGATGCCGAATTCGAAGAGGAGGCATTTGAGGATCTGAAGGAGAAAATCCGATCCAAGAAGGTGGGAAAAACAGGCTATATCTTCGCCATGAACAGCGAAGGGACCTTCACAGTCCACCCCGAGGAGGAAGGGAAGAACTTTTTCGATGCCCGCGACAGCAGCGGCCATCACTTCATCAAGGAGATGTGCGAAAAGAAAGAAGGGTGGATCCGCTACCCCTGGCAGAACGAAAACGACCCGAAGCCACGCATGAAGATCGTGCGCTACGACTATTTCGAGCCCTGGGACTGGATCGTCGCCGTCGGATCCTACGAAGACGAGTTCTACCAGGAAGCCAATGCCATCAAGGGACGCATCTTTACCACCATGCTGCTGCTGCCCCTGATCATCGGAGTCGTTGCGGTGGTCCTGGTTCTTTTCGCCTCCAGAGTCCTGACTGAACCGATCCATCACATGATCGGCGTCATCCGCAAGGTCAAGAAGGGCCGCTTCGACTCCAAAATGAACGTCGACACACAGGACGAACTCGGGGAACTGGCGACGACCTTCAACCGCATGACGACGATCATCAGCAAAAACAAGGAGATGGAGGCCAATCTGGCGCAGCAGGGCAAAATGGCTTCGCTGGGCGTCCTCTCTTCGGGAGTGGCCCACGAGATCAACAATCCCCTCGGCGTGATCCTCGGTTATGCCGGCTACATCGAAACCAAAATCGATGAAAACGATCCGTCTTACAAATACATCCATGAAATCAAAAGAGAGAGCAAGCGCTGCAAGAAAATCGTTCAGGATCTTCTCAGCTACGCACGCACCCCCAAGCCGTCCTTCGAGCCGCTTGATATCAACGAACTGCTGGATCAGATCATCGAGTTCGCAGCCAACCACACCGATATGCAGCATGTCGAGATCGTCCGGGATCTCGACCCCGATCTCCCCGGCATCGAAGCGGATGGAGACCAGATCCGCCAGGTCGCCATCAACCTGATGCTCAATGCCGGCGCCGCCATGGAAGAGAAAGGCATCCTGAGGGTCGAAACCCGACGACAAGACGCCGATGTGGAGATCCTTTTCTCCGACAACGGGCCGGGGATCGAGGCCGAGTCGCTGGACAAGATTTTCGAGCCTTTCTATACTACGAAGGAAAAGGGAACCGGTCTCGGACTGGCCATCACCAAACAGATCGTGGACCAGCACCACGGACGAATCGAGATCGACAGCACGCCGGGCTCAGGAACGCGGGTCACCATTTCGCTGCCCATCGAACGGGAGGAATACTAGATGTCCCAGAATCACATTCTGCTCATCGACAACGAAGAAGGTCTGTGCCGCATGATGGAAGCCGTGCTTTCCGACCACGACTACCAGGTCAAGAGCTACACCCGGTCTTTCGAAGCTGTCGAGGATTTTGCCCCCGGAACATACGATCTGGTTATCAGCGACATCAAGATGCCCGGCATGGACGGCATCGAGGTCCTTCAGAAGATCAAGGAGAAGGAACCGGAGATACCGGTCATCATGATCACCGCCTACGCCACCGTCGAAATGTCGATCCAGGCCCTGCGGAAAGGGGCCTACGACATGCTGACCAAACCCTTCGAACCCGAGGAGCTGCTCTACCGGGTCAAAAACGCCCTGGCGGCCACCGAACTGATCGAAGAGAATCGGGAACTCAAGGAGGAGCTGGCGGGGAAGTTCAACTTCGACAATATCATCGGCGCCTCCGGCGGTCTCGAGAAGGTGCTCGAAATGGTGAAGAAGATCGCCGGTCGCGACACTTCCGTGCTCATTTCAGGCGAATCGGGCACCGGCAAGGAACTGATCGCCCAGGCCGTTCACTACAACAGCCCGCGGCGGGACCAGCGCTTTATGGCCATCAATTGCGGCTCGCTGCCGGAATCCCTGCTGGAGAGCGAGCTCTTCGGCCACAAGAAAGGCTCCTTCACCGGGGCTGGGGAGGATCGGGTCGGCCTGCTCGAAGCCGCCGACGGAGGCACCCTTTTTCTCGATGAAGTGGGCAACCTCCCCATGAACATGCAGAAAAGTCTGCTGCGCGTTCTGCAGGAGCAGGAATTCATGCGCATCGGCGACACCCGGCCGACGAAGGTCGATGTGCGTCTGATCTCGGCCACCAATGCCGATCTTCTGGCCGACGTGGACGCAGGCAGCTTCCGCGAAGATCTCTACTATCGCCTCAATGTCGTCAATCTGCATCTGCCGTCGCTGCGGGAGCGCAAAGAGGACATCCCCTTGCTTGTGGCGCACTTCGTCCGCGAGCAGAACAAGCGGTTCGGAACCGCAATCAAGGGGTTTTCCCCGGAAGCGATGCAAGCCGCCCGCGCCTACCACTGGCCGGGGAACATCCGACAATTGCGCAACGTCATCGAGGCGTCCATGGCCATGGAGAACGACGATACCATCAGTCTCGAAACGATCAACCAGTTCGTTAATGCCCCCGAACTGGAGAAGGACGAATCCGCGACCCTGCAAACGGGGGAGCTAAGCGCTTACGCCTCGAAGCTGGCGCGTTTTGAAATCGAATATCTGAGCCGAATCCTGGAAGAAACGCACGGCAATGTGGAAGCCGCCGCCGGGATCGCCGAGATGAATATGGCGACGATCTATCGCAAAATGAAAAAATACGGCTTGCGCAAAGAGAGTTTTTCGTAAGACCTATTTGCATTTTTGCAAAGCCCCCTTCTCTTTAACTTGCAACTCTGCAAACATCTCGCAAATCACCGATCTACTTAACTAATTTCATTTCCACCTTGTTTTTTCATCGCGACCTTCTCGCCCCGACAGTCCCCTTTTTTGCATCGCCGCAAATATTTCGATTTTATCCAGGGTCGCTTTTTCGGCTCTCATATAACCCACAAGGTCCCGGAATAACAAGGAAATTCAAAAAATAGAATTCAGTCTTACAGGCACTGGCATGCTGATTGCTTATATCGTTACATAGTTACTCATTTGCTCCATGAAACGGTCCGGCAGGGGAGAAAGCCGGGAATCCTTCTCCTCTGCCGGACCACCCTTTACCGAACCGGTCCGCAGCATCAAGCGCTGCGTCGAGGAGGTCCCATGAGCAATCCTGTTCAATCCCAGTCGCAATCCGTGAACGACATTCTCTACACATCTCCGGGTGTGCTGGCCTCGGGAGGCCTTTTCCTGGCCGCTCTCAGCCTCGGCACCAGCCTTGCGCTCTCAACGTTCGCCCATGCCTCTTTCATTGCCGTGGGCTTGTTTCTCGGGGGGCTTCTCCTGATTTTATCCGCTCCGGGGTCCTGGTCGCGCGGCTGCGAAGCTGCAGCTGTTCTTTTTGCGGCAAGCGGGCTTTTCGCCCTGAGCCTTCCATCCCTGTTCATTCTGCCCCAACTCGGCGTCGGAACCCAGGCAGGTCCTCTCGTCCTCTCCTCCTACCTCATCATGTGGAGCGCTTTTTTCGCCATCATGACCTCGAGCTTCCACACGGAAGGCACAAGTCGAAACCTGACCGCGTCCCTTGCGCTGCTCTGCACGGGCCTTACCGTTTTCGCCATCGCCCTGCTGTTCGGCCAACCCTCTCTGGAAAACGTCAGCGGCATTATTCTGCTCTGCAGCGCCCTGACTTCAGCTCCGGCGCTCCTCAAACGCTCCTGCGGTTCTTAGCGAAAACAAACGGATTCATACCCCACAAAAGGTCGTCTCAACGCAAAGCCGCAAAGATGGAGAGCATGACGCAAAGAGTCCTTCGCTCTCTTCCTTTGCGTCTTTCCTGAATTCATGGCGGCTTCGCGTTCAAAGCCTCGGCTTTTGTTTATGGGTTCGAAAATAAAAGAGCCGCATACCCGAAGGTTTGCGGCTCTTGCTTATACGTATTGAGGGAAAAGGTACAGGTCAGAATGGAATATCGTCGTCGGGGTTAAAGGTCGGCTCGTTCTGACTTCCACCGCCGCCACCGGCAGGAGCGGATTGATCCTCGTCGGGGCCGTTCCAGCTGCCGCGGCCGCCTCCTCCGGAACCGCCCTCATCGCCGGCGCGACCGAGCATCTGCATCTGGTCGGCAACGATTTCCGTCATGTAGCGCTTGTTTCCGTCGCGGTCGTCATAGGAGCGGGTCTGAATTTTCCCCTCGATGTAGATCTGCTTGCCCTTGTGAAGGTACTTGCCGCCGATTTCGGCCAGTCCGCGCCACATCACGATGTTGTGCCATTCGGTCTTTTCCTGCTGCTGACCTTCGCGGTTCTTGAAGCGCTCGCTGGTCGCCAGCGGGAAAGTCGCCACAGCCGTCCCGGAGGGAGTATAGCGCAGTTCGGGATCCTTACCGAGATTTCCCACCAGAATAACTTTGTTCACCGACATTGAACGGCCTCCCGATTCAAATAGTAGTTGATAACAGCCGTGAGTTTATCGGAATTGTACGATCCTGTAAAGAGACAACATCGGCTCTTGTCAGCAGCGACGAATCGAACAAATCGTTTGACTCCGGCGAGACAAATTTTTACACTTAAGTGTTTTTTATAGAAAAATAATTGGAGTCTGCGCCGCCCATGCTGAGAACCGCCATCGCCTACATCCTTTTTCTGCCCTGGACGCTGTTCGTCATGATCACGGGACTGCCCCTTTCCTTCGTCAGTCCGAACCTTCTGCACAACTACGGCCGCTTCTGGGCCCGAGTCTGCCTGCTTATCGCCGGCGTTCGGCTGGAGATCGAAGGCAGGGAAAACATCCCTGCCGGGGGGGCGCATATCTACATGCCGAACCACCAGAGCGCATTCGATATTCTTGTCCTGTTCGCCGGCCTGCCCGACCAGTTCCGGTGGCTGGCCAAACACGAATTGTTCAAAATTCCCCTCTTCGGCCTGTGTATGCGACAATGCGGCTATATCCCCATCAATCGATCCGACCGCAAAAAAGCCGTCGCCAGCATGAACAAGGCCGCCCAGCGGATCCACGACGGCACATCGGTGATCATCTTCCCGGAAGGGACCCGTTCCGAGGACGGCTATCTGCTGCCCTTCAAGAAAGGCGGCTTTGTCATGGCCATGCAGGCTCAGGTTCCGATCATTCCTGTCGCGATCGACGGCAGCTTCAAGGTCCATAGAAAGCACAGCCTGAGCGTCACCCCGGGAACGATCCGCACCACGATTTTCCCCCCGATCCCCACGGTGGGCCTGGACTCGTCCCATCGCGACGATCTCATGGAGCAGGTTCGCCAACAGATCAGCAAAGGCCTGACCGCCGAAAGGAGTGCATCTTGAGCGAGCCGGATACGCAAGCCGTCGACACACTTCGACTCGTTCCCCTGGGCGGACTCGGCGAGATCGGCATGAATATGATGGCCCTGGAATCAGGCAACGACCTGCTGCTGATCGACTGCGGCGTGATGTTTCCCGAACCGGCCATGCTGGGGGTCGACCTGGTGCTGCCCGACATCTCCTGGCTGGCAGGCCGCAGCGGCGACATTCGGGGGCTCGTGCTGACCCACGGCCACGAAGACCACATCGGCGCCCTGCCCTATCTTCTCGAGGCCCTCGGCAATCCTCCCGTCTACGGCACGGCGCTGACTCTCGGTCTGGTCGGACGGCGTCTTCAGGAGCACGGACTGGAGAAGAGCGCCCGCCTTCATACCGTCGAGCCGCGTCAGAGGGTAGATCTTCCTCCCTTTTCGGTGGAATTTTTCCGCGCCGCGCACTCCATCGCCGACGGCGTCGGGCTGGCGATCCACACGCCGGCCGGCCTGGTGGTCCACACAGGCGATTTCAAGCTCGACCCGACGCCGGTGGACGGCGAGCGCACCGATCTGGCCCGCCTCGCCGCCTGCGGAGAAGAAGGGGTTCTGCTGCTGCTCTCCGACTCGACCAACGTGGAGAACAAGGGCGTCACCCTAAGCGAACGCACCGTCGGGGAAGCATTCGACGAAATCATCCCCCAGTGCAGCGGCCGGATTCTGGTCGCCGCCTTCGCATCCAACCTCCACCGGCTCCAGCAGGCGATCGACTCGGGCATCGCCAACGGACGCAAAATCGCCCTCAACGGCCGCAGCCTGATCAGCAACGTCGCCATCGCCCGCCATCTCGGCTATCTCAAGATCGCCGACACCGATCTGGTCGACATCGGAAAGATCGACCAGTTCGCCGGCCACGAGGTGCTGATCCTCACTACGGGAAGCCAGGGAGAGCCTCTCAGCGCCCTCTCGCGGATCGCCATGGACGACCACAAACAGATCCGCATCGAGCAGGACGACACCGTCATCCTCTCCTCCAAGTTCATCCCGGGCAATGAAAAGGCGATCTCCTCCCTGATCAACCACCTCTACCGGCGCGGCGCGGAAGTAATCTACGAAAAAACGAGTGAAATCCACGTCTCCGGACATGCCAGCCAGGAAGAGCTCAAGACCATGATCGCCCTGACCCGGCCACAGTACTTCGTGCCGATCCACGGAGAATACCGACACCTGGTCAAGCATGCCCAGCTGGCCCGCACCATGGGGGTTCCCACGGAAAACGCAATAATCCTGGAGAATGGACAGCCCCTTCGGGTTTCGGCTAACGGGGCCGACCGCCAGCAACCGGTGGAATCGGGCCGTGTTTTCGTCGACGGGAAAAGCGTCGGCGATATCGGCTTCGTTCAGCTTCGCGACCGCAGCCACCTTGCCAATCACGGACTGGTGGTCGCGGTGCTCGGGATCCATCCGCAAAGCGGAGAGCTCGTCTACGGGCCCGAACTGATGACCAGGGGATTGTTGCCGGAGGAGGATCGGGAGGAGCTGCTCGAGAGGGCTCGACAGACGATAAGGGAGATGCTCGAGGAGCACAGTCTCGGCGCCATCGGCGATCGCGAGGAACTGCGCGCCGAACTTCGCGGGACCCTGCGCCGCTTCTTCAACCGCAACATCGCCCGGCGGCCGCTGATCGTACCGCTGGTCTTCGAACCTTGAGCAGCTGGAGCGGTTCACAGTTTGATCAAAATCCCCCCACACCCCCCTTTAGCAAAGGGGGGCAGCACCTTCCCCCTTTATTAAAGGGGGATCGAGGGGGATTTCCGAATCATCCCCCCCCACTGGGACTTTAACTATTTATAAAAGGCGCAATATCTGTTATGAATCTTCTTGATGCCCTGCTTCTCGGTCTTCTCCAGGGACTGACCGAGTTTTTGCCCGTTTCGTCCTCGGGTCACCTGGCCATTGCGCAGCACTTCATGCCCGGCTTCGAGCAGCCGGGGCTGCTTTTCGAGGTGCTGCTGCACATGGGGACGATGATGGCGGTCGTCCTCTATTTCTGGCGCGATCTGGTGCTGCTTGCGACCGCGTGGTTTCGCAGCGGCGAGGAGGCCCTGATCTACCGGCGCCTGCTCATGCTCCTTGTCGTCGCCTCGATTCCGACGGCGATCATCGGCCTGACGTTCAAGGATTTTTTCACCGGTCTTTTCGACAACATCCCCCTCGTCTCCCTCATGCTTCTTGTGACCGGAACGATTCTGTTCGTCTCCGAGCGCTTCCGGCGCCAGGGACGCGAGGAAAAAGAGATGACCGTCATGGACGCCCTGGTGGCCGGCACCGCACAGGGCGCAGCGATCATCCCGGGGATCTCCCGCGCCGGCTCCACCATCGCCGTCCTTCTTCTCAAGGGAGTCGACGGCGCCACGGCCGCCCGCTTTTCTTTCCTCATGGCCCTGCCGGCGGTGTTCGGGGCCACGCTTCTCGAACTGAGCGATGTCGGCGGCTCTCTCGGTCCCGACCTGACCGTATACCTGGCCGGAACCGGCATGGCCTTTTTCTCCGGACTTCTGGCGATCCGCTTTCTGCTGGCGGTGATCCGGCGGAAGCGCCTCTTTATTTTCGCCGTTTATTGCTGGATGGCAGGAGGCCTGTTTTTCTTCCTTTCCCAATAAGTTGAAGGCTGTGACGGGTGACAAGTAACGCGCAAGGAACAGGCAAACGAGCAAGGGATAGCGTGATGAGCGACGAGAAAAAGACCTTCTTCAACGACCGTCTGAAAAAGGAGATCGCGGGCTTCGTCTGGCTGGCGGCCGGCGTCTTTCTGTTGCTGTGCCTCGTCTCCTTCCACAACGGCGATCCCTCCTTCAACAACAACCTGCACCCAGGCACCGTTCATAACTACGGCGGCGTGGTCGGCGCTCACCTGGCCGATCTGCTGCTCCAGCTTTTCGGTCTCGTCTCCCTGCTGCTGCCCCTGGCCTGCCTGGTTTTCGCCTGGCGGCTGCTCAAGTCGCGCGACGTCAAATTCCGCCTTTACAAGTTCGGGGCCTTCCTGGTGCTGACTTTTTCCCTTGCGGGCCTTATCTCCCTCAGGTGGCAGGCGGTCTCATGGTTCGGCCAGCATATCAGCGAAGCCGGCGGCGGCACCGGCCGGATTCTTGTCGAGGCGCTGACCGAGTATCTGAACATCTCAGGCGCCGGCCTCGTTCTGACAGTCTTCTTCCTCGTCTCCGGAATGCTGGTCGCCCGCTTCTCCATGGTCCTCTTCCTCGAAGGGATTCTCCAGCGGCTTGCCGCCTTTCTCGAGCGACGCCGCGAACGGCGTCGGCTGAAAAAGGAAGAAAAGTCCAGGAAGAAAAAGGAGGCGCAAAAAGCAGCCGGCCCGGTCATTAAGTCGCCGGAACCTCAGCCGGAGCCCTCTCCCGGGCCGCCCAGAAAGAAAAGAGGCAAAAAGGAGCCGCTGCCGGAGCAGGAAACCTTCGAATTCCTTGAACCGTCCGCCACCTACCACCAGCCCCCTCTCTCGCTGCTCGACCATGACGGCGGGCAGGCCCAGCCTGTGGACAGGGAGGTGCTGATGATGACCGCCCGCCTGGTGGAGAAGAAGCTCAAGGATTTCAACGTCGACGGCGAAGTGGTCGAGGTCAAGCCCGGCCCCGTGGTCACCATGTACGAATTCTCACCGGCCCCGGGCGTTAAGGTCAACAAGGTCGCCGGCCTCTCGGATGATCTGGCCATGGCCCTCTCCGCCATGTCGATCCGCATCGTCGCCCCCATTCCCGGTCGCGGGGTGGTTGGGATCGAGATTCCCAACAAGAACCGCGAGACGGTCTACCTGAAGGAGATATTCGAGTCGGACGCCTTCCAGAAGAACGGGGGCAAACTGCCGATGGCCCTGGGCAAGGACATCTTCGGAAGCACCGTGGTCTCCGACCTCTCCAAGATGCCGCACCTGCTGGTCGCTGGCTCCACCGGCAGCGGCAAATCGGTTTCCGTCAACACCATGATCCTCTCCCTGCTCTACCGCGCCACCCCCGAAGAGGTGCGGCTGATCATGGTCGACCCGAAAATGCTCGAACTCTCCATCTACGAGGGCATTCCCCACTTGCTGCTGCCCGTGGTCACCGATCCGAAAAAGGCCTCGCTGGCCCTGGCCTGGGCGGTTCGGGAAATGGAGCGGCGCTACAAGCTGATGGCCGACAAGGGCGTTCGCAACATCGACGGCTACAACCGAAAGATCGCCAGGGAGGAAAAGGAAAAGAACGACTTGGCGGCACAGGGGCGCATGGTGGTCGATCCCCCGGAACCCAGCGCCGATGAAGAGGGGCTTCCGGAGGTCGAAATCGCCGACGACGAAGAACTTGAACACGGCCACCTGCCCTTCGTCGTGGTGCTGGTCGACGAACTGGCCGATCTGATGATGGTCGCCGGCCGAGAGATCGAGGAATCGATCACCCGCCTGGCGCAGATGGCGAGAGCCGCTGGCATTCACCTGATCCTCGCCACCCAGCGCCCCAGCGTCGACGTCATCACCGGACTGATCAAGGCCAACTTCCCGACGCGCGTCTCCTTCAAGGTATTCTCCCGCACTGACAGCCGCACCATCCTCGACCAGATGGGCGCCGAAACCCTTCTCGGCATGGGCGACATGCTCCTGCTGCCTCCCGGCACCGGCGCCCTTCAGCGCGTGCACGGCGCCTTCGTCTCCGAGCTGGAAGTGCAGCGGGTGGTCGATTTTCTCAAGAAACAGGGCGAACCGGAATATGACAAGTCGATCCTCGAAGCTCCGCCCGAAGGCTCCTCCGGCAGCGGCGGCGATGACGACGATTACGACGAGAAGTGGGACGAAGCCCTGGCCCTTGTCGCCGAGACCCAGCAGGCCTCCATCTCCATGATCCAGCGCCGCCTCAAGGTCGGCTACAACCGCGCCGCCCGCATGATCGAGAAGATGGAGCAGGAAAACATCGTCGGCCCCTCGGACGGCACCAGCCGCCCCCGCGAAGTCTTCATCAACCAGATTCCCAGCGCCTGAGGTCTCTGAAAAATCGCTCGACACGACAAAGGAGGAAGGCCGCAGCTGCCCTCCCCCCCTTCTTGCCTTCAGACACCACGTCCTGTCGGCCTCTATCCCATCAAGATCGATCCAGCAATGGCAAGGGGACGGCAATGCAATGGCAAGGGTATGGCAAGGGGACGTTGTTCAATGGCAAGGGAACGTTGTTTAATTGTTCAACGAAATATGCTTCTATTAAACAAATAAACAACGGCCCCCCATCCACCAACGTCCCCCCATCCACGTAGCGCCAGATAACGGCTATTTTTGGACCTGACTCCGCCCAATATCGTGGGGTTGGCTTGGTCCGACCCCATTAACGATTCCATCCTTAAATTCATGTAGGCCAACAACTGTTGGAGTATAAATGAGACCACAGTTGATACATCGCCGATTGACCTTTGTTCTCCAAGCAATTTTGGTTTTTGAGGTCGTGGCCGCTCTCTGGGGACAGCAGTGGCTTCCCGCTATAGTCACAACTGGGATCATTTTGGTAACACTCGGCCCCTTCTTTCTGGCAAAGTTCTTCCGCGTCTTTATTCCTCCTGAGTTTGTGCTTTTTTCGATTATTTTCGTTTTTGCGTCACTGTTTCTTGGTGAAGTTCATTCATACTACTCCCGTCTCTGGTGGTGGGACATCGCTCTTCACTCCGGCTCTGGATTTTTACTCGGGATTATTGGCTTTCTACTGGTGTACGTATTAAACGAAACGGAAGACATCGGCGTACACATGAAACCAGGCTTCGTTGCCTTTTTTGCCTTCCTGTTTGCAGTCGGGATAGGCGCTCTCTGGGAGATCTTCGAATTCAGTATGGATAGTTTCTTCGGCATGAACATGCAAAAGGAGATGCTCGGTGATCCTTCTGGTTTAACCGACACAATGTGGGATCTGATTGTCGATACTCTGGGAGCCTTGGTCATAACAATGCTTGGGTACGGCTACATAAAAACTGCCAGAAACGACTCATTTCTCGAACAGTGGATTCACTCCTTCATTAAGAGCAATCCACGGCTTTTTGATCGAAACCGATAGGATTTTCGAAGTGGCCGGAACCAATGTTGCGAGCTAACAAGGCTAATTCAGCCGAGGGGTTCAAGGGGACGTTGTTTAATTGTTCATCTGGTTCAAGGGGACGTTGTTTAATTGTTCATCGAAATATGCTTCTATTAAACAAATAAACAGAATGTCCCCCCCCATTCACACTTGGTCCGACCCCCTTAACGCTGCCCAAAAGGAGATCTAATGTCGGGCGTGAGTACAGCTTTCGTGGCGCTGGCGGCTCTTTTCTGGGGGTTATCAGGCGGGATCGGCGGTATTCTCATGGCGGACGGATGGGATGCGTTCGTGGTTTCATTCTACCGCGGCGCGATCGGACTGTTGTTCGTTATCGTCTGGCTCATGTTGCGTCCGCTCGGCAGCGGATTGTCAAATCGCCAGCTGTGGTTCTGGTCAGCGATTGCCGGTCTCGGCGTAGCGGGCAACTTCTCGTTCTATTTCGTGAGCATCGCGCAGGGAAGCGTCGCGATTGCGGCTACGTTGATGTACTGCGCACCCGTGTTCGTGTATCTCGTATCGTTCGCAATAAAGCTTGAAAGCCCCACCGCGCCGAAATGGGCCGCGATCGCAGTGGTGATGTTCGGCATCGTGCTGCTTACACAGATTTACGACATCGGCGCGGGTGGCGTCACTCCGATCGGCGTAGGCGCCGGGCTGCTTTCCGGCCTGTCCTACGCGGTATTCATTTTCGGCTTCAAGTATGCGGCGCCGCACGGCAGCCCGCAGGCGATTCTCTCAATAGCGTTTGCGGTCCTTGCCGTCATCCTGATCTTGCCCGGCGATGTCGACCAGACCTTCGCAGCCCTGAGTACACCGGATTGGCCGCTGTTCGCTGCGCTGGGCGTGCTTGGCGCTGGATTGTCGTTCGTTCTTTATATCATCGGCCTGAATCATACCACACCGGCCGTGGCCTCCATTGTGGCCATGGTCGAACCGGTCACCGCGTCGCTGTTCGGTGTCGTTATTTTAAATGAAAGCCTGGCCGGACCGCAAATTTTCGGCATGGGACTGATATTAGTCACAGTGACCGCGATGAGCGTATATTCGAGCGCCGGACAGCCACCTCCCGATTTAACCATCAGCTGAGTTGCGTTCGGATCCAGGGAGGGATTCCTCAACCATGCAAATCCCCAACAAACACATCGTGCTCCACCTGTCCGTCGTCATCTTCATCCTGTTGGTAGTGCTGCCTCCGACCGCGGCGGCCGAGCCTCCCGACAACGGATCCTTCGCAAGCAGTGGAGCCGAAGACTCGCAGCAGAGCGATGACAGAGGAATCCTCGGCCGTCTAGGCAGAGGGTTCAGTCTGCACAAAAAGAACTATATCCTCCCTCTGACATGGGGGAACAGAGCCCGCGACGCCCAAGATGCGGAAGTCAAATTCCAGCTCAGCTTCAAGCAGCATTTCGGCCGCGACGTCTTTCTGGCCTATACCCAGAAGTCGTTCTGGCGGGTTCTCGACAAGGAGAATTCGCGACCTTTCCGCGAGACCAACCATAATCCCCAGGTTTTCTACCGCCTCCCGCCGCGTTCGGTCTCCTGGGGAAGCTGGGGGGCCGATCTGGGTTTCGAGCACGAATCGAACGGCGCCCGGGAACCGACCTCGCGCAGCTGGAACCGGCTCTACATAGTCCCCTTTGTCGAATACGGGAGGCTGCGAACCGAGTTGAAGCTGTGGCACCGGCTTTCCGAAGAGGTCAAGGAGGACCCTCTCGACCCCGCCGGAGACGAGAATCCGGACATCGAGGACTTCTACGGCTACGGGGAGCTTCGCCTCTCCTGCGAAACGCTGCCCCGGCATCGGGCGTCACTGATGGTTCGCTGGAATTTCGCCACCGACAAGGGGGGGATGCGGTTCGACTACAGCATTCCGACCCGGATCGAAGATCTCTTCATCCATGCACAGCTCTGGAGCGGATACGGCGAGAGCCTGATCGATTACAACCGCTCCCTCACACGCTACGGAATCGGTCTGCAGTTCAGATAAAAGCCGCGTCTGGGGAGGAGAATCTCACAATTTTTCGGCCGAGGAAAGCGGTACGACCGCGGAAGACATGATAAAATTTGGAAAGAGTCCCCAGTTCAGATAAGGAGCCAACTGCAATGTACCGTCTTTGTTTTTCTCCCTTGATCAGCATCGTCATTCTGGTCGTTCTCGCCGGCTGCGCCGACACAACCCGACTGAACAAAGAACTGATGAGCGCTCAGGATGAGTTGCGCCAATTGGAGGAGAACTGCTCGGCCACCGAGGAAAAGATCGTCGAACTGCAGCGCGAAAATGATCTTCTGAAACGCCGCGCCGTCGAAGCGGCCCGCGAACGGGATGCCGCCATCAACAAGCTGGACAATTTTGAAAAACGGCACGTCCTGCTCGAAGCAAGATGCAACGATCTGCGGCGAAACCATCAGCAGCTTAAAGATTGGGCGAAAGAGCTTGCAGAAGGATACGGGCCCGGAATCTGGACGTGGAGCGCCCGGCACGACCTGCCGCTGTACCGCAAGCCTGCCGATTCAGCGACCGTCCGCGGCATTCTCGACGAGTTGAACCTTTATTTCAGGCGTGACGGTAATCCGACGCTGATTTATCGAAAGACTGAAGGGCGGACGGTTCACCTCGGCGTCAGCGACGATATGAAGCTGACCGCGCAGATGGGTTCGACCGGCGCGGCCGCCTACATCCAAGGCGTGACCTACTCCCTTGCATCTCTGGAGAACATCGATTGTGTCTATTTCGACATCCAAGAGGGGGATCACGCCGGTCCAGGAAAGCACTGTCCGCTCGGCGATTGAGCCGGCAAATCGGAGGGGATCCCTGTCAGAACATGAGTTCTGAGGTCCGCCCAAGTCGACTCATTGAATTTTCAAACCTCACAGCTTCGCTTGGAGCGGGAAAAGGACTATCGATATGAGTGGCAAAAACGATGCCGAGGACATCCGGAGTGCTGTCAGGGAGAAATACCGGAAGGCTGCCGAGTCCGTATCAGAGGTCTTTGCCTATCCGACAGGCAGGGAGGGCGCGGAAAAGCTGGGATACGATTCCGATCTGATAGCTTCGGCTCCTGCCGCATTACTCGATACATTCTGCGGGGTCGGGTGTCCCTACTCCCTGGCCGGAATCTCCCGGGGAGAACGGGTTCTCGATATAGGCTGCGGCGGTGGATTCGACCTGTTCTGCGCCGCCAGAATGGTCGGCCCTGAAGGGAAGGTTTTCGGCATCGACCTTTCTGAGGAAATGATCGAGAAGGCCCGGAAAAACCTGGACCTGGCCGGCGCCTCAAATGCCCATACCCAGGTCGGCCACTCGGAACGGCTCCCATTCGAAGACGACGAATTCGACGTGGTGATATCAAACGGGGCCCTTAACCTTTCCCCGGAGAAACAAAGGACCTATTCTGAGATGTGGCGCGTTTTGAGGCCGGGCGGACGGCTGCAGTTCGCAGACATGGTTCTGAAGGATGATCTGCCCGCGGAGAAGATGACTGCAGAGGCCTGGTCCCAATGAATCAGTGGCGCGATCCCGGTTCGGGGTCAGATCGAACTGATGGAAGAAGCGGGCTTTTGTGACATCGCATTCGGCGGCACGACAGGGTTCTCCACCTCTGAATTCACGGTCGGCGCCCTGTTCCGGGCCGGCCAACCCCGAAGGCCACCCGGCAAGTCTAGCCTTTCCCGCCGGGAACGAACCGGCCCGCAGAGGGAGGACTCAGGAAAACCCGCCTGAGGAATTTCGGTGAAAGGGGTTCGGTGCGGTTCCAGGGCATCAAGAGCATCAGCCTGGCCAGCGGACAATAGTTCAGAAAGAGGTTGGCGGGCAGGCCCAGGGTGGTGATCCACATCAGAACGAGCATGCCGGGAACGTAGGTGCCGACAACAACCCAGAGCAGATAGGCCAGCCGGACCTGCACCGGAAAGGGGCTCGTCCTGAAGCGGAAGAGGCCGAGGAAAAGAACGGCATGCAGGGCGGAGAGGATCACGACCCCGAGATAAAAAGATCGGTCGAACAGCCCGGCGATCAGCAGGAGCCAGGTGGCGAACCAGATCCACCAGATCAGGCGTTTGCGAGTCGATTCTGCAAGATGATGCCAGGGAGTAGCGGTTTCGGTCATGGTGACGTTCCCGGGATTGGGAATCCGGAATCCGGATCCGCAGGTACAGAGTCATCGATATTCAAAATCCTATTATGTGCCGAAAGCCCCTGCTCTGCCAACCGGAAAAACAGCTCGACCCCTGAAACATGCCATGGAAATGGGCCTGGGGACACCGAAGGAGAAAATCCGTCTTCGGATCGCTGCTGGGGATCAGGATTTCAAGGCGTTGATGGGACAGGTGCGGGAATCCACCGGACTGTAGCTTTCGGGTGGGGCCTGTTCCCGTCAATCCGGAGTGTTCTGGATGTCTTGCGAAGCGCGTGATCTTGTTGTTTCTTCGTCCCGGGGTCGGCAGAAGGTTTCCCGGGTGAAGGCGACGGCCAGAACGGAAAAAAGGGCACAGAAGAAAAGCCAGAAGAACGCCGCCTGATAGGCGCCGGAGTCGTAGATGCGCGTTCCGGCGACGAGAGTCCCGTCCCAGTTCCGGTCCAGGATGCCGCCCAGAACCGGCTGCAGGATGGCGGCTATCCCCACCACAGCCATGTTGACCAATCCACCGACCGCCCCGGCGGCACCGGGATGATTGGCCTCGCGCGAGAACGCGAAACCGATGATCAGCCCGCCGGAAGTAAAACCTATGGCGGCAAAGAGCGGGTAAAGCAAGGTCTTCGGCAGCTCGAAGACGAGAAAGACCCCCCACAGGCAGGCCATCAGACTGTTGGCGACCAGGTAAGTCGGTTTGCGCCGGCCGAGCCGATCGGAAATAGCGCCGAGGCTCGGGCCGCCGACCGCCCAGGCGATCAGCATGGTCGAGGTCAGAATCGCCGCCTGACTACGGTCCAGGCCGTACACCTGGGTCAGGTAGGGGACTCCCCACAAACCGGCGAAAACAAGAACCGGGGCCGCCGAGAGACCGCCGGCAAGAAAAAGCAGCCAGGTCTCCCGCTTTTTCATGACGGTTTTGAGCGCTTTTCCGGCAGGCAGACTCCCCTTATCCACCACCGACGCAGGGGCATGGCTCTTGTAACCGCGCTCCCGGGGATCGTCCCGGACTACCACCCAGATGGCCACAGCCCCGGCAAAGGTCACTAGGGCGCTCGCGATCATGGACGATCGCCAGCCGAAGGCGGCGACCGCCTCGGCCAGAGGCAAACCGGCCACCACTCCGCCCAGGTTTCCCAGCAGCAGGGCCACGCCGGTTACGGTGGCGAAGCGGTTGCTCGGAAACCAGTGCCCCGCCAGCTTCATGCAGGCGACGAACGCCACCCCGACGGATGCGCCGATCAGAAAGCGACCGGCGTAGGCCATCCACAAGTTAAAAGACAGTGCAAAGATAAGGGTCCCGATGCCCGCGATCAGCATTGCCCATCCGCTCAGCCGTCGTGGGCCGATGGCGTCGGCAAGCAGCCCGGTGGGAATCTGCATCAGGGCATAGGCGTAGAAATAGGTGGCGGACAGGTTTCCCACCAAGGCCCCGTCGAGGCTGAAATCGCGCATCAGCTCGTCCACCATGACCGCCGGCGCCACGCGCTGGAAAAATCCGATCAGGTAAAGATTGGCCACCAGGCCCCACATCAGCCAGGCGAGCCACAGCGGCGCTCTCTTCGTCATGAAAATCTTCTCTTCAAGGTAAACTGTCTGAATTGACGGGATTACCGATGTTCCCCAGCGACCTGCGATAGTCGACGAGATCGAATCCGCCTTCTTCGAAGCGTCCGGCCCCGCTGTGAAGAATCAGTACAGGTGTATCACAGGACATGAAAAACTTTCGGGGAAAAAATGAAGAATGGATTGTCCCGGTCAATGACATGGACCAACCGGGACAGGGGCAGGACCGTTGGATTCGTTCCGGGAAGCGGGAAGCGCCCGCCTATCCCTTTTTCGCTTCAGCCAGCATCTCCTGCCGCTGGCTGAACAGGTCCGCTGCCTCTTTCAAACCCTCCTCGAACTGCTGCATTGCCTGCTCCATCGCCTCCGGGTCAGCGGCCAGTTCCATGCCGTCCAGAGGAGTGTGCAGCGCAGCCACTCTATCGACCAGTGCAATATCGAGATCGAGCAGTTGTTCCTCCTTCTCCTCCGAGAGGGGCTCGCGAAGCTGTTTTTCCTCCTTATCGGGTGCTATCTCGTTTTTCAGGCGGGCGACAGTCCTCAGGTTGCGGCCGAGCCGGTCGCCCAAGTCGTCCGGCTGCTGCGAGGCCGCGATAAAATCGGCCAGTCGGTCGCGCACTTTCTCAACCTCTCCGCCCAGGAAGCGACGCAGCAGCCAGTCGGTCTCCAGCTCGTGTACGGCGCGGTAGCCTCTGAAACCCGGGATGTGCTTCGCCAGTTGGTCCGTCTTCGTTTCGCTTTCAGCAGTCATGATCCGTCCTCGTCAGTCGCAGTTCATCGTTGCTACTATTACTGTATCCGAGGACAAAGCTCTGTCAACGGGAGGTTTCGGTGCTTTGCGCCTCAAAGCTGTCCAGCATCTTCTCCGCTCTGTCCTGGTTGTGAGGCAAAATGGCCTCGATGGAGCGCAGTTCCTCCAGCCGTTCGGAAGACTCCCCGCCGGCCGTTTTCAGATGGTGCAGGCGGGCATAGATCAGGTTGTGCCTGCTGCGCTGCTTTTCATACGTTTCGTCGACAAAGGGGATCGACAAATCGACTCCCTCCACGTCCCACACGTTGTCGATGACGGCGAAGGGAGCGAAATCCGACACTTTCCGCCCTTCCACCGGCTGGATTTCCGAATGGGTAAAGCCGGAGAAGAACAGCCCGTCACGGCTCGCCTTGACCGTATAGGCGCCGCTGAAGGGCTGGCGGACATCGTTGGGATTGTCGTAGGTGTACCAGGAGGTGCTGACCTGCTCGTGGCTGCCGTGACAGGTGTCGCATTCTCTTCCGCTGCCCAGGGCATGGGACATCTTGTCGAGTTGAATCCAGCCGAGCATGGCGTTGTTTTCGCCAAGGCCATCCACGGTGCCGGTGATGATGTACATGTCGTTGATCTGCTCCGGGGTCCGGGCCACCGTGAAGGAGGCCGGCTCTCCGATGCGTTCGTTCCCCTCCACAGTCGTTTCGGGAATGGTCCTCAGCATCAGACCGGTCGCCTCCACCGCCACGTCGATATTCATCACTCCCATGGGATACGGCTTCATAGGAAGCCAGCGCTCCGTAGCCGGATGCTTTACCAGGGTCGGCAGGTCCCGCACCCCGTAATACTGCTTGTGCTTGGTGAAGATGTTGAACTGTCCCTGCGCTTTTCCCGGCCCGTAAAAGGTGAACTGGTAGGCGCCTGCAGCCTGGACATGACAGGAGCTGCAATCCACCTGGTCATGCTGACTTTCGGAAACGGCCGAAACGATCTCCGGATGGCATTGCCTGCAGGCCTTGCGGGCATCGGGCTGGGCCATCATTCCGTAGTCGTGATTCTTCATCGAGTGACAGTCGACGCAGTCCATCCCCATCTGCCGGTGCACATCGGGCGGAAGCTCGTCGACCGGGAAAGCGAATTCTTCTCTCATGAAACCGGCACCGCGCCGACGGTCCATGGGTCCGGCATGGCAGATGGTTCCCCTCCCGCTTCCGGCGCAGGACAGGCTGGGAGGCTGACGGTTGAAGACATGCCGTCCTTCGGACCGGGTAAACCCTTCGTAATGGCAGTCGTTGCAGCCGGCGTGGCATTTGTTGCAGGCGCGCTCCAGACCGGCATTCATCGCCTCGGTATAGTTGCGGTTGCTTTCCTTTGCGATTTTTTCATAATTATCCCCGAACCAGGCGCCGCAGTTATGCGGCCCCGGCGGCGAGGTCGTCCAGCTCGTAAATCCGCGCTGGTATTTGTTCAGCCCCATGCCGGACCTGTTGTAACCTTCGGTTTCCGTCGCATGACACTTGCCGCAGGTGCGACGTGCGAGGTCCGGCTGGTAGGCAAGAGTCTGCCTGTCGTGATCGTGGTAGAAAAGCTGCTGCAGGCTCTGGATATTGTGGTCCTGCGCTGCTTCTCGGGAGGGCTGCCGCAGCAACAGCCGGGTTCGATCGGTCCCCCGGGGCTCGATGGGGGCGTAATCGACAACGTCCCGGCCAACGGCCTGGTACTTGAGATCCTTTCCAACGGCCGCATAGAACGGACGCAGCAGCCCCTGGTGGGCGTCCTCTTTTTCCGAAGCCGCACTGTTTCCCAGATGACAGTCCACGCAGGTCGGAACTCCCGCCATCCCCACTTCTTCATCTACAACGGCAGGATCGAGGTGAAGCTGAGGAAACCCCAGTTGCTCGAGCTTTTCCTTATCGCCGTGACATCTGACGCAGCTGGAATCGGCATCGAAGGACAGGGCCGGAGAGGCACAAAGAAAAACTCCCAGGACAAGGCACACGATGATTTTCATGATCCGCCTCCATATAGTTTCAACAACCTTCGCTGACATCGGTGAACGGTTGTCAGGCGCTTGTAAACAAATGTGAAAAGTTTTTAAGCTTATTCGGAAACACTAAATCATTTTCTCCCCATTTCAATCTCACCGGCAGAATAAAACAGGGGAAACACATCCCGTTTTGCTGACACAGTCATAAAAACCAGGACAACCAGCCGGGGGCGAGGCGGCAGCGGATCGAAGCTGCCCTGGCGCGGCCGAAGGCGGACCGGGCCGCCCTGCGCCAGTCGGAGGAGCAGCTGACGGACACCCGCCTTTTATCTCCCGCGGCAGGCATCATCCGCGACCGGATTTTCGAGCCGGACGACATGGCTTTTCCCCAGGCCGCGGTCCTGACCCTGGCCAATCGGCTGCGCTATTTCATGGTCATTCTCCGGGGCGTTTTCCTGGAAGGCGGCTCCATGGCCCTTTTCTGGCCCCGGTACTGGCTGATGGCCAGCGCGACCGGCTGGTGTCCAACGTTGTCGGGCACCTCAAAAAAGGCGTCTCCGATCCGGTTCTGCAGCGTGCCTTCGAATACTGGCGGAACATCGACCAGGAGATCGGGGAGCGCATAGTAGAGGGGGTAAAAAAGAGCTGAACGCCTGAGGATTCACTGCAGGAGCGGACTTCCTGGTTGACATTTCCGGTGTCATCTGCCATGACAACCTGGAAGTTCGCTCCCAAAATCGCGGGGGACAAGCCTCATTGGTTTTTTATTCTCAACGAATCTGCAAGGACCTGCTTTGACCACCTTTCTGCTCGTCGCTTTTCTTCTGTTCGGCCTCGCCAATTTTTTCTTTTCCCTGATGATTTTGCGAACGCTGAGAGCCGCCGGCGTGCGGGTCGGCATATTCGAGATACGGTGGCAGGTGCATCGGCACCTGAAGACCTACAAAAAGGTCACCGCTGCAGAAACCGGACGGGTCGGATTCTCCTTTTACGGTTACTGGATATCGCTGGCTGGGCTGGTGATTTGCGCGGTGCTGCTTGTGTCCTCTCTGACCCGATGAATGATTCACTTTGTCAGCATCAAGGTCCTCTGTCGTTTCTGGGCATAGTCGAATTCGTGGCTCATCTTCCAGAAATAGACCAGGCGACGGCGGGTTGACGGCAGACGGCTCAAAGCGACAGCGCAGGCTGCCGAGGCATAGAGAATGCCGCTAGCTCCGTCGTAATCGAACCCTGAGTTTCCCAGGGTGACCTTGTGCCCGAAAAAAAGCAGAACTCCGAACAACATCACTAGCAACGCGAGCTGGAGCATCAGCCGCAGGATAATCTCTATCTTCACCTGATTCATGGACACTTTGCCGGCCAGCTTGTTCCACCTGCCCTTGAGCAGTGCGTGAAGGCAGAACCCCAGCCCCGCCACACGATCCAGGATGCGAATGGCCAGATAGCCGGAGGCGATGCCCCAGACAACAGCTACTGCAATGATGCCGATACTCATGCTACCGCCTTCCCCCTCTGCCGGGAGTTTAGATGTCCACCCCACCATGAGAGACTACCTTCCCGGCGGGAAACAAGTCAAAAAGAAACGGCCCTTAAAGCCCTTCTGATTTCCGCCTCCCAGTCCCTCCATTTTTCCCGACCGGTCTTGACAGGAGGGGAAGCTCTGCTCTACTTGCATTAGGCTGAACCAATACAGGTACGCTCTGAAATCCGAAAGCCGAGTGTGCCGGGGATTCCGATCGAAAAACGGCAATCCACAAACCTTTTACCCAGTAGAGGAGAGAAAAGATGAAACTGAAAACCGGATTGCATCTCATTGTAGCCGGCGCCGTTATGTTTGCGTTTGCGACACTGCCGAAGACGGTTGCGGCCGGGGGATACGAGAGTCATGAGAAGATGGGCATTCCCGACGACGTGGACCCCATTCACGAGACCTACCTGCCGGTGATGGTGGGAGACGATTTCGACACGATGATGAAAAGGGATGTGGAAGCCAAACCGGAATACATGGAACGGCAGAAGCAGCTGCTCGAGCGCCGCTACGACCTCTCCGACCGGCCCTCCGACGTCATGATGTCAGCCGACCGGAAGGCGGTGCAAAAAGGGGTGCGGGTCAAGCTTCATAAAGGGATGAACTGGAGTGAGCTCGCCGCGATGTCTCCCGAGGAGATCCGCGAAAAGGATCTCTTCCCTGAAGGATTCCTGCCCCTGCCCCACGCCAAGCACGAAACCGGCGGCCAGGTCATTCCGCAGGATCATATCGACGAGATCGAGAAGCTGGAAAAGCGCAATCTGAAGCGCTTCGACGTGGAGTTCGATCTTCCGAAGCATTTCCTGCCTGAATTCCCTCCGCCCATCTTCCTGACCACCCGCCCCGATCTCGGCGACGTCTCCCAGGGCAAGCTGCTCTCCATCAATAACTATTACGACATCATGCACGGCATTCTGACTCCGGTACAGATGGAGGGGCTGCGCCTTCTGCTCACCCCCTTCCCCCAGCAGCAGTTCAACCAGACCGAGGACCGCAAGGTTGAGGAGCCGTCCCTGGGCATCGCCTGTCTGGACTGCCATTCGAACGGCCACACCAATGCGGCCTTCCACCTGAACCCGGACACACGCCCTCACATCGCCCGCCTGCGGCTGGACACGGTCAGCCTGAGAGGGATGTTCAACCAGCAGATTCACGGTTCGAAGCGTTCCCTGCGATCGATAGAGGACTTTACGGAGTTCGAGCAGCGCACCGCCTATTTCGACGGGGATCACGTCACTGCGGCAAAGAAGGGAGTCAACCTGCCTAATCGCTCCAGCCAGGTTTCCCTCATGGCGCAGATGCAGAATATAATCGATTTCCCGCCTGCGCCGAAGCTCAACTCCTTCGGCAAGCTCGACCCGGACAAGGCGACAGAGAAGGAACTCAAGGGCCAGGAGGTATTCTTCGGCAAGGGCAAGTGCGGGGAGTGTCATCCGGCGCCGTTCTACATGGACGACAAGATGCACGACCTGAAGAGCGCCCGCTTCTTCGAACCCCGCATGAGCAATGGCAAATGGATCACCGCAGTGGGCCCGATCAAGACCTTCACCCTGCGGGGGATCAAAGATTCGCCTCCCTATCTGCACGACGGGCGCCTGCTCACGCTCGAGGATACGGTGGAGTTTTTCAACCTGGTCACCGGCGTAAATCTGAACAAAGAGGAAAAGGAGGCCCTGACCGCCTTCATGCTCTGTCTGTAGCCTTTTGGTGAAAACCGTCCTTCATCCTCCGGTTGGCTTTGCTCGCCGGAGGATGGGGGACCTCCTGTTGAGAGTCCTTTGAGGGGAGGCCGGAATGCCGGAAATCAAGGCGGCTGTCCTTCGTGAGAGGGGCGGCCCTTTGCAGATTGAATCCCTTGAGTTGGAGGGCCCGAGAGAAGATGAAATTCTGGTGCGGATCGTCGCCTCAGGAATCTGCGGAACCGACGTCGACTTTTGCGACCACGGCGTCGGCAGCGATACAGGTGTGGTGTTGGGTCACGAGGGCGCGGGAGTGGTCGAACAGGTCGGCTGGCGGGTGAAGGATGTCAGTGTCGGCGATCATGCGGTTCTCTCCTACCAGTCCTGCGGAGACTGCCCCGCCTGCCTTGACCAACGTCCCATGGCATGCGAGCGCTTCGGCGAGGCGAATTTCGGTTTCGCACGCCTGGACGGCAGCAATGCCCTGTGGCGCAGCGGTGTAAAAGGGCATTTCTTCGGCCAGTCCTCTTTCGCGACCCACGCCCTGGCCACCGAGCGCAATCTCGTCAAAGTCGACAAGGACCTTCCTTTGGAATTGCTGGCTCCGCTCGGCTGCGGCCTGCAGACCGGTGCCGGTACGGTGATGAATTCCATGGCGGTCCCGGAAGGGGCGAGCATCGCCATCTTCGGCACCGGGACAGTCGGCCTGGCGGCGATCATGGCGGCGCGGATCAACGGGGCCGACCCGATCATCGGCGTCGACATTATCCCCGGACGCCTCGAGATAGCCCGGGAGCTGGGCGCCGGCCACACCATCGAAAACAAATATGACGATCCCTCCGCCCGCCTCTTCGAGATCACAGGCGGCGACGTTGATTACGTGGTCGAAAGCACGGGTGATCCCGGAATGCATCGTCTCGCCATCGAAGCGCTGAATCCGGGAGGAACCGTAGCGCTTTTGACGGGAGCCGGCGGCATAAACTCCCTGTCGCAGGGCCGCAGGGCCCTCGCCATCATCCAGGGCGATGCCGTGCCGCAACACTTCATTCCCCGCCTGATCGAGCTGTACCGCGCCGGGGAATTTCCCTTCGACCGGCTAATGACGTTCTACGATTTTCACGAGATCAACAGGGCGCTGGACGACATCAGAGGCGGCGAAACGATCAAGGCGGTACTGCGGATAGGCGGATAGAATTTCCCCCTCCGGGAAATCCAAACCCGGGGTATACACAAAACAAAAAATATATTAAAAAGAAACCACTGTGTCGGGTTCATTCCCAGGATGTGAAAGGTTTTCAACCCGGCGTGGCTGGGTTCAGCCCGACTCGACTTATCGAGCCACCTGGATCATGGGAGCGAACCAATGGCCCTGTTATTCCAGTACGGTTCAAATATGTCCTCGGCCCGGCTCAATTCCGAAACTCGTCTTCGTGGCGATGCAAAGGTGAGGTGTGTCGCCAGGACTGTGGAAACTTTTGAGCTGGTGTTTTCCGTCTGGAGCACCAACAACAATTGTGCTGCGGCCGATATCGTTCAAAACAAGACAGGTCGGCGACTGTATGGCGTTGTTTACGAGGTGCCGGATTTTCTGGTGTCGCGCGAGACAGCAAAGCCCCATCAGAGAAAATCCATGGATGCGATCGAGGGAGAAGGGGCGAACTATGTCCGCCAGACAATCGAGATCGAAGACAGGGCGGGCTTGAGGTTC
>JAWOCM010000028.1:0-4453 GCA_046483795.1 Desulfuromonadales bacterium
ACCGCCAGATCGGCTCCGCGCATACAATCGCCTCCGGCGTAGATTTTATCGTGGGAGGTCCGCCCGGTGACCGGATCGATGGAGATCTCGCCCCATTTCCCCAGATCAACACCGGCGTCCTTGAGGAAGGGAAGCCCTTCCATGTCGAAGCCTAGAGCCATGATGACCACATCGGCCGGCACGCAGTGCCCGCTATCCTCGATCTCGATAACGCGCCGCCGTCCGTCGGGACCGGGTTCTGCCAGCTCGGTGTTCACCGCATCGACGCCGCCCAGGGAATCGTCCTCGTCGAGAAGGATGCTCCGGGGCGCTTCATTGAACATGAAGACAACGCCCTCTTCCACGGCGTTGAGATATTCCTTGCGACTGCCCGGCATGTTCTCTTCGTCTCGGCGGTAAAGGCAAGTCACTTTGGCCGCTCCGTCGCGCACAGCGGTCCGGACGCAGTCCATGGCCGTGTCGCCGCCGCCGACAACGACCACGCGCTTGCCCAGAACGCCGAAACGCTCCATCCATGGCTTGCCGAGAAGACGGCGCTGCATGTTGGTGAGAAACTCCATGGCCAGAAAAACATCTTCGTGATTCTCTCCCGGAATACCGGCGCGCTTGCCGTTGGTCGCGCCGAGCCCGAGAAAGATAGCGTCGTGGTCCCGCAGCATGTTTGAAAAAGGGACTTCGTGGCCGATCTCGCTGCTCAGGTGCAGATTCATTCCGGCCTGTTTGAGGATGGCAAAACGACGGCGAACGGTATTCTTGTCAAGTTTAAAGCCCGGCAGACCGTAGGTGAGCAGGCCGCCGGGAAGGTCGGAGCGCTCGAACATTTCTACCTGGATTCCGGCGCGCAGCAGAAAGTGAGCGCAGCTGATTCCCGCCGGGCCGGACCCGATCACGGCCACCTTCTTCTCCGAAGTAATGCCGGGGAAGGGCAGGCGGTACCCGGCTTCAAACGCCAGATCGCTGATCGACGCCTCAATCGGGCCGATGGTGATGGCGCCGTAGCCGTCGTCGAGGGTGCAGGCGCCTTCGCAGAGCCGGTTGTGGGGACATATGCGTCCGAGGATCTCCGGAAAGGGTGAGGTCTCGTTAGAGAGCAGAAAGGCCTTCTCCAGGTCCTTTTCAGACACCGCCTCGAGCCATTGGGGGATATGATTGCTCAGGGGGCATCCGATGGTTGTACAGAACGGATCGCCGCATTGAACGCATCGTTCAGACTGCTGCGCGACAGTACGGTTGTCGAAGAATTCGTAGATCTCCTCGAATGTGAAGAGACGCTGGCTGACGTCCGCCTTCTCCGGGTCTTCACGATTTGTTTCTATAAATCCTTGCATGGGATTTCCTATTGTCAATTCTGGGAGGGCGAACACAAGGTTCGCCCCTACATGTTATTGGTCGTCACTCGGCACCGTTTTTAATCCCCTTCTTTGGGATTGAGCGGCGCCTGCATGTTTTTCGGCGTCACCATCCAGAAGTAGGCCAGCTCCTCGCGGTAGTTGTCGAGAATCATCCGTGCTTTGGGGCTGCGGGTGCGGTTGTGGAAGCTGGTCAGGATTTTTTTGAGGTACAGTTTTGCTTCGCTGTCCTCGTCCACGTCGATACGCCGCGCTTCCACCAGGTCCCGGTTGAGATTGTCCATGAATGTTTTGTGCCGGTCGTAGACGAAGGCGGCTCCTCCGGTCATGCCGGCACCGAAGTTGATACCCGTTTCCCCGAGGATGACCACCGTCCCGCCGGTCATGTACTCGCAGGGGTGATCGCCCGTCCCCTCGACGACCGCGAGGGCGCCCGAGTTGCGTACGGCGAAGCGCTCCCCGGCAGTGCCGGAAACGAAGAGTTTGCCGCCGGTCGCGCCGTAGAGGCATGTGTTGCCGATGGCCGCGGAATTTTCCTGGTAGACCCGGGGGGTCACGATGATCCGGCCATCGCTCATGCCCTTGCCGACGTAATCGTTGGCGACGCCGTTGAGGAAAATGCTCACGCCGTGGATCAGGAATGCGCCCAGAGACTGCCCCGCGACTCCCGTCAGCTTGATGGTCACCGCCTCTTTGGGCAGGCCGTGATCGCCGTAGAATCGGGCGATCTCTCCACTCATCAGCGCGCCGAAGGACCGGTTGATGTTTCTGATATTCCGCTCCAGAACGATCTCTTCCTTCGGATTCTTGATGACCGGATAGATTTCCTGCAGGACGTCCTTTTCGAAAAGGTTCTCGTCGAACGGATTGTTTCGGCGCTGCCGGGTGTTGATTCCGGGAATCGGACGCAAAACGGAGCTGAAATCGAAGCGCCGCGCCGATGCGTCGTCCGCGGCTTTCATCAGGTCGACCCGGCCGATAATCTCGTCGAGGTTCCGATAGCCGAGTTCGGCGAGAATTTCGCGAACGTCTTGGGCGACATTCTGCAGATAGCTGACCACCTTGTCGACCGTTCCGACGTAGTGGGTTCGCAGCATCTCCTCCTGGGTGGCCACCCCGACGGTGCAGCGGTTGAGATGACAGACCCGCAGCATCTTGCAGCCGAGCATGACCAGCAGCGGAGTGCCGAAACCGAAGAACTCGGCACCGAGCAGGGCCGCCTTGACGATATCGCGCCCGACTTTGAGCCCGCCGTCTGTCTGCAACTGCACGAATTCCCGCAGATCGTTGGCTTTGAGGCTCTGGTGGGCATCGGCCAGCCCCAGCTCCCAGGGGTTGCCGGCGAATTTGATCGAGGTCTGCGGCGCGGCGCCCGTCCCGCCGTCGGCGCCGGAGATGACGATGCGGTCGGCGTAGGCTTTGACGACCCCGGCGGCGATGGTGCCGACGCCCTCGCTGGACACCAGCTTGACGCTGATCCGTGCGTCCGGATTGACCTGCTTGAGATCGAAAATAAGCTGCGCCAGATCCTCGATCGAGTAGATATCGTGGTGCGGCGGCGGCGAGATGAGGGTGACGCCGGGCACGGTAAATCGCAGTTTGGCGATCAGCGCCGTGACCTTCTCTCCGGGCAGCTGCCCCCCCTCGCCGGGCTTGGCCCCCTGGGCTATCTTGATCTGGATCTCCTCGGCGCTGCGAAGATAGGCGGGGGTGACGCCGAAGCGGCCCGAGGCGATCTGCTTGATCTTGCTGTTGATATCCGACTTGATCCGCTGCGGGGACTCTCCGCCTTCCCCGCTGTTGGAGCAGCCGCCGAGGATACGCATCGCTTCGGCCAGGGCCTCGTGAGCTTCGGGGGAGATCGAGCCGAGAGACATGGCAGCCGAATCGAAGCGGCTGGTGATCTTCTCCACCGGTTCGACTTCATCGAGCGGGATCGGCGAGCGGTCGCTGGAGAATTCGAAGAAATCGCGGACGAAACAGCGTCCCCGGGTAAGGATCAACCGGCGGAACAGGTGGTAGTCCTCCCGTTTGAGCGATTCGGCGAACCGGTGCATGGAGGTGATGACCATGGAGTTGAAATCGTGGTACTCCCCGCCCGGGTTGTCACGATTGACGCTGCCGACCGACAGTGGATAGACGGGCATCATGTGGCTCTGGCGGAAAACGGTTCGGTGAATCCGGTCGATTCGTTCCTCGATGTCCTCAAAATCCAGACCCGGCACCAGGGCCGGGGAGGCGGCAAAACACTTGTCGACGATATTGCGCGAAAGGCCGATGATATCGAACAGGGCGGCGTTGCGATAGCTGGATACGGCGCTGATGCCCATTTTCGACATGACCTTGAGGATTCCCATGGTCATGGCTCCGAACGTATTGTCCAGGCCGAGGCGGATATCCCTCGCCGTCGCGCCTTCCCGTTCGAGAAGCTGCAGGGCGGTGGCATACAGCAGCCAGGGATAGATGGCGACGGCTCCGTATCCGAGAAGCACGCAGGCGCTGTGGGCGTCGGTGACTTCCCCTGTGACGGCGACCAGCGAGGCGAGATGACGCAGCTCCTCTTCCAGCAGATGTTGGTTGAGGTAGCCGATGACAAGGGCCATCGGCAGCAATTTCGTCTCTTCGTCAAGCTTCCGGTCATCGAGAATGACAACGCGGATCCCCTCTTCGCGGATGGCCCGGGACACGTTGTCGGCGAGCCGGGCAAGGCTCTTTTCGAGGTCCTCCCTGAAGCCTGTGGAAAAGATGGCATGCTTGTAACAGGCCTCGTAGCGGGGAAGGGCGGGATCGCCGAAGGAGAGCAGCGATGTGAAGATATCCTGCGTCAGGATCGGCGACACGTTTTTCAGACGGCGGCCCCGGTCGGGCGTTTCAATCAGCGGGTTGACGATCTCGCCGATGCCGATGGTCGTCGACATGACCACCTTTTCGCGGTAGGGGTCTATCGGCGGATTGGTGACCTGGGCGAACTTTTGCCGGAAGAAGTCCGTGAAGTTGCGCTGAACTTTCGAGAAAGCCACCTGCGGCGCATCGTCGCCCATCGAGCCCGTGGGTTCCTTCCCGTCGCGGAGCATCGCCTTGATATTCTGCTCCACTGTTTCATT
>JAWOCM010000033.1:0-5730 GCA_046483795.1 Desulfuromonadales bacterium
GGGCACTGCGTGCCGGCCGATGTGGTCATCATGGCTCTAGGCTTCGACATGGAAGGGCTTCCCTTCCTCAAGGACGCCGGTGTTGATCTGGGGAAATGGGGCGAGATCTCCATCGATCCGGTCACCGGGCGGACCTCCCACGATAAAATCTACGCCGGAGGCGATTGTATGCGCGGAGCCGATCTGGCGGTGACGGCTGCCGCCGACGGGCGGCGGGCGGCACTGGGGATCATGAAGGATCTGCTGGGCTAATATATTTTCCTTTTCTTGTTTTTGGCTGACCGCCCCTGCGTAGGCCCTTCCGGCAGGAAAGGGTCGTCTAAACCGAGGGGTTGCGCCCCCTCGCAACGCCTGGCTTTCTTGTCGCGCCACAAGAAAGTCAGCAAAGAAGGGCGCCCGACCTCCTTGCCCGCCTTCCGGCGGGTTCCCTGCGCTCCGGTCGGCCTGCGGCGGCCGGGAAAAAACTCGCTTCGCTCAGACAGTTTTTCCGGCTGTTTCGCCGCCGGCCTCGCTGCGCTTCGGCGGCGTCACACGGGCCGAGGAACCCAGAGTCCAATTCAAAACCTAAACAACTCGTCATGCAAACGGCTTGCAGCCAGGGGGCGTCTGCGCTATATTGCCGTCGAATTATTTCGAAGGAGACCATAAATGATCACCGCCATAAGCCCGATCGACGGGCGCTACGCCTCCAAAGTCACCGAGTTGACCGAATGCTTTTCCGAATACGCCCTGCTGCGCAACCGCATCAAGGTCGAGGTCGCTTGGCTGCTCGCCCTTTGCGCCGAGGAAGGCATTGCGGAGTGCCGCAAGGCAACCCCTGAAGAAGAGGACTTCCTGCGAGGCGTCGTCGATGATTTCACCCCCGATGAAGCGCAAAAGGTCAAACAGATCGAGGCCGTGACCAACCACGACGTCAAGGCTGTCGAATACTATCTGAAGAAGAAGATCGCCGGCACCTCGCTCGAGGATTTTTCTGAGTTCCTGCATTTCGCCTGCACCTCCGAGGATATCAACAACCTCTCGCACGCCCTGATGCTCAAGGACGGACTCGCCGCCCTGACGCCCCTGCAGACGGAGATCATCGACATCCTCAAGTCGATGGCATCCAAGTGGAAAGACGTGCCGATGTTGGCGCGCACACACGGCCAGACCGCCTCTCCGACCACCATCGGCAAGGAACTCGCGGTCTTCGCTGCCCGGCTGCAGAAGCAGAGTGAAAAAGTTTCCGAGGTCGAGCTTCTCGGCAAGCTCAACGGCGCCGTCGGCAACTTCAATGCCCATCTCTCCGCCTACCCCGATGTCGACTGGGTCGCGCTTAGCCGGGGGGTCATCGAGACGGAACTGGGCCTCGGTCAGAATCTGTTCACCACCCAGATCGAGCCGCACGACTACATGGCCGAACTCTTCGACGCCCTGGGACGATGGAACACTATCCTCACCGATCTCAATCGCGACATCTGGAGCTACATCTCCATGGCCTATTTCGGCCAGAAGACGGTCAAAGGCGAAGTCGGCTCATCCACCATGCCGCACAAGGTTAATCCGATCGATTTCGAAAATTCGGAAGGCAACTGCGGCCTGGCCAACGCCATCTTCTCTCACTTGGGGGCAAAACTTCCGATCTCCCGCCTGCAGCGCGACCTGACCGACTCCACCGTGCTGCGCAACATGGGCGTCGGTTTCGGCTACAGCATGATCGCCTGCAAGGCCACCCTGAAAGGCCTCGGCAAGCTCAAAATCAACGAAGCAAAACTGGCGGCCGACCTCGACCAATCCTGGGAGGTGCTGGCCGAACCGATCCAGACGGTGATGCGCAAGGCCGGCATCGAAAAACCCTATGAAAAACTCAAGGAACTGACCCGCGGCCAGATCATCACTCGAGACACGATCCGGGAGTTCATTCAAAGTCTCGACTTGCTCGAAGAGGACAAACAGCGCCTGCTGGACATGACGCCCCCAAGCTACATCGGCATGGCTCCAGAGATCGTGGACAAACTCGATTGAACAGCTGTCAAACCTGAAAAGAATTGACACTTCAGAGCTTTTGCGTTAAAAACTTGAACCTCAAAATCATTTCGCCGCCCTAGCTCAGCTGGTAGAGCAACTGATTCGTAATCAGTAGGTCGTCGGTTCAAATCCGATGGGCGGCTCCATAAATCAAGGGGTTAGCGATCTTTTCGCTAACCCCTTTTTCGTGAAAATGTCAGACATGGAAAGTCTGCAGAAACGAGTGGGATTCCAGTGGGATTGACTTGGCTCGGACCCAGGGCTCCCTGCCACTCCCAGCATACACAGTGCCTCCCGAAAAGGAGGTGGCAATATTGCCATTGAACATTACCCTCGGGATTTGTTAAAATTGGGTTCTTTATATGACGACTGCAGCCGGGGTTGATTCACAGTGTGATCGTCAAACAGCACGTCTTGCCCTCACCCCGACCCAAAGGAGAATATACATGGCACTGTTTTCAAAAAGTGACCTCGCCTATGACTACAGCTGGACCGCCATCGATGAGGATGACCCGAAAGTAAGCGGCGAACCGGACAGCACCCAGTTTAACCGCAAAGAGGGTTACGAAGTTCTCTATCTGATCAACCGCCTTGCTGAGGGCTGGGGGTTCAACAGGAAAGAGTCCGGTCGTGAACTTGAGAAAATGATCAACCTGTCGCTGCCTGAAGACGTGCGCAGCCAGGAAGATGTAAAGCAGTGGATTCGCGACAACTGGCGAAAATATTAAGCCGATTGAACTACCCTCAAAAACAAAAAAGCCACCTCGATCAAGGTGGCTTTTTTGTTTGAACAGGAGCGGACTCCTAGCGCAACAGGAGAAGGGGGATAGTCGATCGGCGCAGCATGGCGGTAGTGGTGCTGCCGATCAGCAGATGACGGATACGCGAGTGTCCGTAGGCGCCCATGATCATCAGATCGATACCGTGCTCCTGCTGGTACTGGCTCAAGGCGCTTTCCGCCTCCCCGGGCAGAATGACGGCCGGCGCCTCGAATCCTGCCATCTCCAGGATCTGCCGGGCTCGGGCAAGCTCTTCGCGGGCCTCCGGTGTTTCGTTTCCCACTCTCACCAGATGACAGGGCAACCCCTTGAACAACGGGCTTGCAGCGACCATCTCCAGAGCCTTGCGTGCGGTGGCGCTGCCGTCGAAGGCGAGCATCACCCGGCGGGGGGAACGAAATTCGGCGTTCGTCACCAGGATGGGACGGGGCAAGGCGCGAAGAACCCGCTCCAGGTGACTTCCAAGGTGCTCCGAAGCCACTTCGGCGGCTTCGCCTCGCTTCCCCATGACCAGCAGCCGGATTTCGTCCTGCCGCTCCGCCAGGGTCTCCACCAGACCGCCGTGGCGCTGCAGACCCTCCGGTTCAGCCACACCGGCGGTGCTGGCCTGCTGCTTGGCCGCGCTCAGCAATTGCCGCCCCCGCTCCTGCGCCAGTTTGCCCCGTTTTTCATCCAGGGCCGCCAGCTCTTCCAACAGCGACTCGCGGGCGCCCAGGCCGATACTCCCGCTCAGGTCAGCATGGGGAGGAGCTTTCTCTTTGTGCAGAACGTGGAGAAACTTCAGGGGCGTTCCCATCTGCAGGGCCGCCCAGGCGGCCGCGTCGCAAACGGCGGATGAATAGGACGACCCGTCGATGCAGGCCATTACAAGTCTTTTCATGACATATCTCCCTTAATGCTCTCGCAAAATCTCGAAGGATGGCTAAGCAAACCTTAATGTCCCATCAGAGCTTCGACCGCTTCGGGCTTGTCGTGCACCGCAAAACGATCCACCATGGTTTCGCTGGCCTTGTTGAGACCGATAATCTCCACCTCGGTCCCTTCACGGCGGAACTTGAGAATAATCTTGTCGAGGGCGCCGATGGCGGTGATGTCCCAGAAATGAGCGCGGCTGACGTCGATTCGCACCTTCTCCACCGCTTCCTTCAGATCGAACGCACTTATGAAGCGCTCGGCTGAGGTAAAGAAAACCTGTCCGACCACGGTGTACTGGCGGACGAGTTCGTCTTCTGAAAGACTGGAGCCGACATGCAGGATTCGGCCGATTTTGTAGGCAAAAACCAGGGAGCTGAGCAGGACGCCGGTCAGCACACCCAGCGCAAGGTTATGGGTCGCCACCACGACGACCACAGTGGCTGTCATCACCATACTGGAGCTTTTCGGATTTGTGCGCATATTCCGGATCGACTCCCAGCTGAAGGTTCCTATGGCGACCATGATCATCACCGCCACCAGCGCCGCCATGGGGATCCGCGAGACCCAGGGGCCGAAAAAGACGACCATCAGCAGCAGGAAAACCCCTGCAAGCAGGGTGGAGAGACGGCCTCGGCCACCCGATTTGATGTTGATGACCGATTGACCGATCATCGCACAGCCGGCCATGCCGCCCATGAATCCCGATGCGATATTGGCCACTCCCTGCCCCACGCATTCGCGGTTCTTGTCGCTGGGCGAATCGACCAGGTCGTCGACGATGGTGGCCGTCATCATCGATTCGAGTAGCCCGACCACGGCCAGGGTCACGGAATAGGGGAAGATGATCGCCAGCGACTCGAAGGTCAGCGGCATATCAGGCAGCAGGAAAACCGGCAGGCTGTCGGGCAGAGCGCCCATGTCCCCCACGGTACGCACATCCACACCGAAAAACATGGTGAATCCGGTCAGCGCCACAATGCAGATCAGCGGCGAAGGGATGGCTTTGGACACATAGGGGAAGAGATAGATCAGGCCGAGGCCCGCCGCCAGGAGAGCATAGACTTCCCAGCCCACATTGGTGAGCTCTGGAATCTGCGCCAGAAAGATCAGGATGGCGAGGGCGTTGACGAATCCGATCACCACCGATCGGGAGACGAAGCGCATCAGACCGCCGAGGCGGAAGAGCCCGGCCAGGATCTGAAGCAGGCCGGTCAGCAGTGTGGCCGCCAGCAGATACTCCAGACCGTGCATTTTCACCAGCGTCACCATCAGCAGAGCCATGGCACCGGTCGCCGCCGAGATCATCCCCGAGCGGCCTCCGACGAAAGCCGTGACCACGGCTATGCAGAACGAGGCATACAGACCGACCTTGGGATCGACCCCGGCGATAATGGAGAAGGCGATCGCCTCGGGGATAAGGGCCAGAGCCACGACAATCCCGGCCAGAGCGTCGCCGCGAACATTGGAGAACCAGTTTTGGCGGATCATTTGAATATGAGACATGCGGATTCCTGGAAAAAGGACACAAAAGGACGGACGGCACACCAGGACAGGCAGCCACCGGGATCTGCTGTGATAAATACGGGGAAACTCAACGGGATCAGAAGATCCCATTTATTTCACCGCTCAAGATAAACTGAGTTGAAGAAAAAACGACATCGGCAGGATGTTGAGCGGGGTCGAACTCTTTACATGGACTCGCGTTTCTTGAAAAAGGAGAAGATCAGAACTGCACCCGACGGGCGGAAGCAAACATGGACTATGAGCTCATCGAGAACAAAATACAAGTTAAAATCTCCCAAACATGGTATTTCGTTGCGCGAGGATGGTCTCTCATTAAGGCTGGACAGGCGCTCCCCCGGCAAGGCATACTGTCCGGAGGAACTGAATCGCAATATGCCCTCGTGCCGCGAAGTTTTACTCATCGTTTTCAAAAAAAAAGGTGAACCAATTGAAACTCAGTCTTATCCTGAATGAATTGTCCCTCGATCGGCAGATTGAAAAAGACCCTGAGATTGCAGGCATTTCA
>JAWOCM010000103.1:0-13940 GCA_046483795.1 Desulfuromonadales bacterium
CAAAACAGGCTTCTCAACGCAAAGTCGCAAAGGGGAGAGCTCAAGACGCAAAGAATGGCAAGAGGAAGTTTCCCCTTATCCCTTTGCGTCTTTCCTGGATTCTTGGCGTCTTTGCGTTAAAGCCTTTACATCTTGTCATGGAATCATTTTTTATCGTAATTTCGCGGGTATATTATCGAATGCAGGCCAAAAATGTCAAACGGAATCGGGTCTGTCAGAGAGCGTGGGGATCGATGGCCCGACGCAGCATGGAGGCGGGAACCTCCGGATATTCGATGCACTCCAGTGTCAGCGGAGATTTCCGGCCCTCGGCCGTAATTTTGATCGTTCCGAGATTCTCTCCAACAGGATATAAGTCGAAACGTGTCACCTCGGCAAGGGGACAAAAGAGGACACGTGTCGGCAGAATCTTGTGGACGATGATTCGCCGGTCTGTAATGGTGTAGAAGACCCTTTCCCATTGCAGGCGGGACCAGAGCAGATGCCCGAACGAGAGATACGCTCCGGCCAGCGCGAAAGGCGCTGGCAGCCAGCCCCGGAATTCGCCGGCGGTCAGTCGCATTCCGAAACCCCACCAGAAGAGGCTCAGCAGAAGCAGAGCCAGACCGAAAATGCTGTGCTTCCACTTGCGGAAGGTATAACAACGCGGTGCCGGTCTGCCTTGCCATCGCACGTCTTCGTCCCGTTCCAGATACGGGGACCAGTCCATCAGCGTTTCTCCAGACTCTCGATTCGTGTGTCGGCGGCTCTGCCGATCTCGCTTCCCGGGTCGGCGTCGCGCACCGCACGATAGAGCTCGAGGGCTTTATCCGGACGGCCGGTTTTTTCGTAACTTTCCGCCAGCAGAAAGGCGCTGTTGGCGGTCGGCAGCAGTTCCATCGCCTTTTCCAGATGTGAGACGGCCTTCTCCGGAGACTCCCGCTTCAAATAGACATAGCCCAGAGCCGATTGAGAGCGGAAATAGCTGTCGTCGAGCCTGACCGCCTCCAGCAGGTATCGTCGGGCCGGGAGAAGATCATCGAGGCGCAGATGTGCCAGCCCCAGCCCCGTATATATCAGGGCCTGATCAGGAGCAGCCTCGATGGCATCGAGATACGTGTCGATCGCCTCGGTGACGTTCCCGCTCGCTTCGAGCTGCTGCGCCTGGTCATAAAGCCGGTATCCCTCGCGAGTCTTCCTGAGGCTTGCCGTTGCTTCATTGAAGGCCTCCACACCGAGTCTCGAAGAGGGACCTCCAAGGCTGTTCCGGTAATTCTGCCTGATATACTCGCGATTCGCCTTCAGGCGCTCCCGCGAGAAGGGATGAGTGCGGAAAAGCCCCGTCAACCAGGATGAATTCCCCTGCCCTTCCACCTTGTCCGCAAAGAACTCCTGTAACTGCACAGCGCCCTGGGGGTCGTAGCCGGCCTCGACCATATAGTCGATGCCCAGGCGGTCCGATTCGCGCTCCTGCTCTCGGCTGTAGGATCTGTCGATCAAACTGGCCGCCAGCGCTCCGCCCTGTTCGGCCAGAACCCCGTACCCGCTGCCTTCGGTCGCTCCGGAGACGACGGCCTGGGCTACACCGAGAAGGGTACTGCGCTGCAGGCCCTGTGAGGCGTGGCGGGCGGTGACATGGGCGACTTCATGCCCGAGAACGGCCGCCATCTGAGCCTCGTTCTCCAGGTTGACGAGCAATCCCCGGGTCAAGGCGATGTAGCCTCCCGGCAGGGCGAACGCATTGGGAGAGGAATCGTTGACCACGGCGAAGGTGTAATCGAGACCGGGCCGGTGGCTGACGGAGCCGAGGCGTCCCCCAACCCTGTTCACGTAATCGGAGAGTTGCCGATCCGGGAACCTCCCGCCCATGGATTGCATGGCGCGAGGAAACGTTCTGGCCCCGATGGCGGCCTCTTCTTCCGGCGACAGGGAAAAAAGAGTCAACTGACGCTCTCCCGTGACGGGGTTGACGGCGCAGCCGGCCAGAAGCCAGAAGCCCGCAAGGGCGGCGATCATGCATAACAGTCTGCTCACTCTCATCCGCTTGCTCCATATTTGATTCATATCACCACTGATAATGCTGACCTTGATGAAAGTGTAATACAGGAAGATCGATTTGCGATCGATTTTTTTTTCTGCAGACCGGTGCCGGGTGTCGAAACGCTCTTCAATCCCCCTTCGAAAAGAAATAGCGGTTTATTGCAACAAAAGGACACAAGTTCAAACACTTGAACCCTTATAAGGAAATTTTCACCGTATACGATAAGAAAGATATAAAAAAACGATTTGGCATGCAAAACATAAAAACACCTAAAACCCTGTTTTTACGGAACTTTTTTAGTATTCCCCCCTTGAATTGCAGAGGTGTTTCGTCTATTCTCTAAAACAGTTATGATAATTTTAACCACATAGAGAGGAGCCCCGACATGGATTGCCCTGTTTGTCACGGAAAAACCCACATCGAAATCGATACGCACGCTGAAGGTTTCGCGGAAAACCTGCTGGAGTGCGGCGACTGCGGAGCCCTGTGGACCCGCAAAGCCGGCCAGTCGATCCTGGTTCATGGTGCGACCGGCCAGGCTGCAGTTGCAAAACACTGATGGCTTAGCCATCCTCCGTGCTTTTGCGAGAGCATCAAGCACTGACAGGTCTTCAAGAGATCGATCTGCCGAACTATCGATCGGCTGTTCCTATTGAGCCGATCCGGTCGACCAGCTGTGCGGCCAGTTGGCGTCCCAGTTTTTCCAGGGCCATCGTTCTGGAGCGTCCTTCAATGCGCGAACCTTCTCTGACGGACACGCGCAATGCATCGATAAGGACTCCGCCCGGATCGCGGAATTGGACCTGGGCGGAGGCAACGCTCCAGTGCCAGGGATCGCCTGTCCTGTATTCCTCGACAACCACCTGACCGTCCATAACCAGATCCTGCTCCCAGGACGGCGAGAGCTGCATGCCGATTCCTGCCAGCGCCTGAACAACCTCTCCCTTGACTATGCCACCGCTGTCGCCTTCCAGTTCGACACCCACACCGATCCCGGAAGCCACTTCCTCGAGCCGTCCCTGGACCTCTGCCGGAGTATGGGTCAATGAGGCAATAGACCCCGCCGGATCGACGATGCGCAGATCCGCCGCCAGCGGGCCTCGCCTGTCGAGCGCCTCCATGGCCTGCATGTAATGGGACAGTTTCCGCACCGGCGATTGGGCCCGCTCGCCAAGCCGGACGTGTTCGAGAATCTCCTGGTCGAGGTCACTGATCCGAACGCGCAAATCCCGGGCCATGCGCAGGCGATCGAGAACAGCGAGAGCATAATACTCACCGGAGTCCTCGTCCTGCCAGGTCTCGGCGATCCTCACTCCCTCAAGCATCCGGTCGGTCACGGAAACGAGATCGCTCTGTACGCTCTGGCGGTATTGTTCGGCCAACTCCCCGTCCAGACGGGAGAGCCAGGCGGCTTCACTGGCCGTATCCCGGCCGATGACGTGGACGGAAAATATCTTGGCTATCTCCCCGCGCGCCCGGTCAACGGCACCCTGCCGGGTCTTGTCTGCGGCGACGGCTGTCAGATAGGTGTTTTCGGGATACCCTTCCGGAGAACCGCTCAACCAGTCCGGCCGCTTCTGGGCACAGCCCGATGCCAGCACCACGGCCATGGCCAGAAAAAGATAGAATCTGAAACGTTTCATGCGATGCCTCCTTGCGTCCCCATGTCAAAAGATGCGGGTAAAGACAAAGGCGACCCCTTCCGGCGGGACAGTCACCTCTTGCGTTTTTTGCTGCGCACCGAGCTGCAGAATGAGACGGTGCTCGCCGGGCGGCACCGGCAGCACGGCCGTTCGGATTTCCCGCGGCAGAGTGGTCCAGGAGCGCAAGTCTGCCTGCTCAGTCGTCAGGGCGAATACCTGGGCGATAAAGCCTGCCAGCGGACCCGCCTCTTTTCGGGCCTGACGGGCGGCAAGCTGCTTGGTGACAACGCGGGCGATCGCCTTGCCCAGAACCCGCCCTTTTCTGTCCTCGAGGCTGCGACGGGCCACGGCGGCAAGGTCTTCCGTTTTTTCCGCATCCCGCCAGCGCTTCCCTTCCAGGGAAACCCTGATCTCATCGGCTCCGAAAGAGGAGGGAGCAAAATCGGGGACAGCCAGAGCGACCGGGAACCCGTGTCCGCTGGGGAAAACGGCACGCACCGGTACCTTGCGGGGGATGGCGCCGTTGTTGACGATGACGACCACGATGCCATCGCCGGAATCGTTCCCCTTGTCGCCGTCCCCGGCCATTTCTCCATATTCGCGGGCCGGTTCCAGCAGCCCCGTGCGCCGGGCACTGACGGCCAGTCGCCGCCAGAGGAATTGCGGCACCGCCACGCCGTACCTCTCCTGGTTGGTCTGGAAAGCCTCCAAGCTCTTGCGGTAGGCGACCAGAGCGTTGTTTGCATCGCCCAGCGCCTCGTAGACGAATCCGGACAGAAGTCTCAGAAAGGCATCTTCCTGAAAGGAGTGACTGTCGCCGTACCGGTCGCTGAACCAGTTGAGCTTTTCGTCGATCCGGCGCGCCTCGACCGCTGCGTCCGATATCTCGTCGAGGGCCAGGTAGTTGAGTATCTTGTAATAGTTGAGATAGACCGATTCGTAATCGGCCCCGGCATACGGGATGACCGTATCATTGGTGGCGAAGCTGAACGTTTCTGCGGTGACGCTGCGTGTGAACAGATCTTCGAAGAGCCGGTCCGCCTCCTCGAGCACCTCATTGCTCTGCCGGTATGCGCCCTGCAGATGAAGCAGGGTCCCCTTTTCCATCAGATACAGCAGGCGGTCCCGACCCTGCCGGGCCAGCCTCGATTCCTCCAGCCGTTCCAGGGATTCATCGAGCTGCCCCTGGCTGGCCAGACGATAGCAGCTCTCCTGAACGTTGCCATGGCCGGCGCAACCGGTCATCAGCAGCGTCGTCAGCAGCAAGAATGTCCTGAAGAACCGAATCGGGGCCATCGGATCAATTTGCCTTCCGCAGATCAGAGGCCATACCGTGCACGCTTGACGTACTTCTTGATTTTCTTGTTGCCGATCCAGACCTTGCGGTTGGTTTCCATGTCGATCAGTTCCAGATCCACCTGGTAGAACACCACACGTTCACTGCCCTGCCGGTCGACGATCGAGTTGATCGAACCGATCAACATGAAATCAGCGCCGGCTTCCATTCCGGGCGCCTTCCGCGACTGCTCCGAAGCGTGAATATCCATGTCGAGCCGCTCTTCGCGCACCCCCTCCCGTTCTTCAGCCGAGGCGACGAAATTGGCCCGACCGGAATTGATCAGGGAGCGCTCCAGGTCCTTGACGAAGGTCCGGGTATTGATGTGCTCGCTCGAGCGGTTGACGACCCGCCCGACGATGATGTCGGGTTTTTTGCCGCTGCCGGCCCTGAACTCCGGGAGCCAGGGCCGCGACAGGCAGTCCTCGATCATCGCTTCGGCCACGAGGCGGCTGTCGGTATCGTTCCATCGACCGGACAGGTCGCGGGTCTCCTCGACGTCGATCCGCTGCACTTTGGTTCCGCAACCGGCCAGAAAGGCCGTCAATATAATTATTCCGCATGCCAGAATACGCATTGGCCTCATCTCTATCTCCCCTTCTCTTCTTCAACACGCATCTCTTCGAACACCTTTTCGGCATTGTTCCGCATGTGTCTGCGCACCGACGGATCCATGGCCTCGAGTTCGTCGAGCGTAGAGCGGATGCCCTCCAGGTCGATGCGCGCCAGTGCGTAGAGAGTCTCGGTTTCCGGATTTCTCCAGCGATCGATGATCCGCACCCCGCGTACCGTGACCTGGGTGAAGGACTTCAGGCCCTGATCCACATGCTCCTCCTCCACCGACGGCCGACCCATGGTCTCCGGTGTCGCTCGCTGGTAATCCCGATAGAGATTGGTCACGTACGTATCGAGCTGTCGTGCGATATCGGCCCTGGCGCGCTGGTCGGCTACCTGAGCTTTCAGGGAGGGGCTGGAGATACCTGTCACGGCGCCGACGCCGTAAAATACCTTCTCCCCGCTGTCCTCGAAAGCGCCGCTGCCCAGATTCACCCAGTCCGGAGCGCCGGGGACCATTTTGTGTTGACTTGAACAACCGCCAGCCGGAAGGATCAGGGCTGCAAAAACAATGAAAAGAAAGAATCTGTGAAGAATGGTCATCGCCTCACTCCTTGGGATCTGTGTAGAATAAAATGGTTTGTCCTTCCGGATGCTATACTGTTCTCATCGCAGCTGGTCAAATCCTGCCCGTCCGCGCATTATACAGCAATGGAAGATGGGGTAAAGTTTATACCGTTCCAAACGTGTACCTCACTGTCGGTAAAAATCCATGCGACATCAGGCGGCGGTCACCCTGATGTCGGGTTTTTTCGAACTCTTCGGGGGTTGTTTCTGGAATTCATACAACCTGCATGTTATGACTATTCATGACAAGTCATCACAACATCTTAAACCAAGGAGGGAAACATGGCGAACGATCTTTTCTCACCTGCGACCATCAATTCCTTGCAGCTCCCCAACAGGTTTGTCCGCAGCGCAACCTGGGAGGGCATGTGCACCGGGGAAGGTGCTCCAACCGACAAGCTCCTCGCCTGTTACCGGCAGCTGGCGACGGGAAAGATCGGGCTCATCATCTCCGGCTATACCTACGTCCGCAGGGACGGGCAGCAGTTTCCCGGCAAAATGGGCATCTACGACGATAGCCTTGTCAGCAGCCTGCGCACTTTGACCGACACCGCTCACCAGTACGGCAGCAAGATTTTCTGCCAGCTGGTTCACGCCGGCGGCCAGGCATCGGCCAAGCTGTGCGGCAATTCGCCGGTCGCGCCCTCGGCACTGGAAAAACCCTTCTACCCCGCGATGCCGGAAGAACTGGAAACCGAAGATATCGAACGGCTGGTGGAGGCTTTCGGCCATGGAGCCCGACGGGCGGTCGATGCCGGATTCGACGGGGTCCAGATCCATGGCGCCCACGGTTACCTGATCAACCAGTTCCTCTCGCCTTTGACCAATCTCAGGACGGATCGTTACGGAGGCAGTTTCGATAACCGCCAGCGTTTCCTCCTCGAGGTTTTCGACGCAGTGCGCAAAGAGGTCGGTCCGGACTACCCCGTCACCATCAAGTTGACCGCCGGCGACAATCTCGAGGGGGGCTTTCCACTTGAAGAAGCCCTCGAGGTTGCCCGGAATCTCGATGCGAAGGGAATCGACGCCATCGAGGTCAGCGCCGGAACCCCCGCGTCGGGCAAACTCGGACCGGTTCGAACCGGGATCGATACGGAAAGCGACGAGGCTTACAACGCCGACGCCGCCAAGGTCATGAAAAAGGCTGTCAGCATACCGGTCATGACCGTCGGTGGATTGCGCAGCCTCCCGGTTATCGATGCCCTGCGACAATCCGACGGTATCGATTTCTTCTCCTTTGCCCGGCCTGTGATCCGCGAACCGGGCCTTGTGGCTCGCTGGGAACGGGGCGATACCGGACGTGCCACCTGCATCTCCTGCAACGGGTGCTTTAAGCCAGGGCTAAAAGAGGGCGGCATATATTGCGTCGTTGCCGCGAACCCTGAATAAACTCTTGGCCAGCGCTGAACCCCCTTGCAATATGTTGTAAAATCTGGCTAAATATGAGGGCGTTACAGGCCAGACAATATTCAGCCCGAGGTTCAGGAGGCAGCTTGGAACACGAATTGAGTATGAAGGAGAAAGCGATTCTTCTCCAGATAGCCCGCACAGCCATTGAGACGTATGTCCGTGACGGCGAGAAGTATAACGAGCCACGTGAAGAAAGAACCCTGAATGTTCGAAGCGGGTGCTTCGTCACCATCACGAAAGATGGTCAATTGCGCGGCTGTATCGGAAATTTCCAGTCAGAACTGCCATTGTTCAAGGAGGTGGCGGAAATAGCGATCGCTTCTGCCACCAAAGACCCCCGATTCTACTCTTTCAAGGAGCGAGATCTCGATGACTTCTCCCTGGAGATTTCCGTTCTCTCTCCTTTGCAGAAGATAGAGGATATCGATGAGATAGAGATCGGGAAACACGGTATTTACCTGGAAAAGGCCTATTATCGCGGAGTGCTGCTCCCCCAGGTTGCCGTCGAACACGGATGGGATCGCGAGAATTTCCTCAAGCAGACATGCACCAAGGCCGGATTGCCGACAGATGCCTGGCAGGCGGACGATGCAGAAATCTATGTCTTCAGCGCCCAGATATTCAACGACGCTATGCTGGAAGATTTCAGCGCAGAGGCAGCCGAAGGGTGATCGCCCGCTTATCTCCGTGTCTCCGTAAAACAAAAAAAGCCCTGCCGATCCGGCGGGGCTTTTTTGATAAGCGAGGGACGTTCGATAGCTTTATTGATGCTTCGATATATACTCCCGAATGATCGAACGATCATACGAACCAAGGTTCCGGAATTGCACACCAATGCCCTGGGGCATCCCCAAATGCGGCCTGGGAAAACCCTGGTTGGCCCAGGAGATGAAGCCATCGGCATCTATCCTCTCGGCATTATCCGTCTGCAGTTGAAAGGAAAGGCGGACATGTCCTTTATCAGGCAGGTCCTCCATCGACTGAACGAACATTCCGCCATCGCTGAGATCAATCCCCACTCCCTGGTACTTCTTTCCCTCTACGGAGAAATCGACCTTTATCCGACATGGGACCCTTTTGTCGCGCCGATCGATGTCCCGGAGGAATTTATTGCCCCGTTCAAGAAATACCTGCCGGTCCATCGGCTTGGTTATCACTCCGTCGCAACCTGCCGCCTCGAGCTTCCCCTTTGTGATGTCTCCTGCCGGGGTGAAAACCATGATGACGGGGATCGATCTTAAGGCGGGGTTCGACTTTATAATTTTCAGGCAACTCAGTCCATCCATCACCGGCATCTGCACATCCATATAGATAAGATCGGGCCGGTGCTCCACCGCGACATCCAGGGCTTCTGCCCCGTTTGAGGCAGTCAGTATCGTTGCCGGTATATGACGGAGAAAGGACTTCTCCATGTCCAGGAAAAATTCGGTATCGTCGACAAGGAGGACTTTCATTTTCGGGATCATGTTTATTCCGTTCCTATTGATTTTAGAAGAACAACCTAATCTTCAACATTGACACCATTTTTGTCAACATTTTCCTCAAATGAAGAGAGGAATTTCTCCCGCTGAGAAAAAAACTTGAACCCCACGGTCCTGTAAAGGCAATATGTGACGATCAGAAAAAGGAAGGAAAACCCATGCCCAACATCCATCCCACAGCAATCGTCGACCCTTCGGCCCGTCTCGCTGAGAACGTCGAGATCGGGCCGCACGCTTTTATCGATGCCGACGTCTCGATCGGTTCCGGCAGCAGGATCATGCACGGCGCACATATCGGTCGGTGGACGACCATGGGCTCCGAGAACCGCGTCTATCCGGGAGCCGTCATCGGTCTGGACCCACAGGACGTCGGTTATGGCGGCGAAAGGTCGGACACCGTCATCGGCGACGGCAATATTTTCCGCGAAGGGGTGACCGTTCACCGGGGGAACCAGCCGGAAACGAAAACGATCATCGGCAACAATAACTTTTTCATGGTCAACAGCCATGTAGCGCACAACTGCATTGTTGCCAACAACGTCATTCTCGTCAACGGAGTGCTGCTGGCCGGCCATGTTGAAATCGCCGATCGCGTTCTCATCTCCGGTAATTGCCAGGTGCATCAGTTCGTGCGCATCGGCTCGCATGCCATGATGCGGGGCGGCTCCCGGTTGACCAAGGACCTGCCGCCTTTCTGCGTCAATGACGGTATCAACTGGGTCCGCACCATCAATGCGATAGGCCTGAAGCGCAGCGGCTTCGGCGCCGAACGTCTGCGTGTCGTCAAAAAGGCCTTCAAGATCCTGTTTCGCTCCGGCCTGGCCACCCGAACAGCCGTGGAAAAGCTGGAAAAGGAACTGCCGCTCACCGAGGACACCCGCTACCTGCTCGAATTTATCCGGACCAGCAAGCGGGGCATCGCCGGCGGGCCCAATCAGAAAGATTGACTTTATCGGGCGAAAAGCTCGTCGATCACTCCGAAGGGCAGACGCTTCTGGCCCAGTTCCAGAATCAACTCGATCTTCTCCCGATCCTCCACTGTGATTTTGGACACGTCTTCCTTGATCGTGAGGAACAGCTCGGCCGTGGTGCGATGCGTCCGCATGTAGGGGATGTTGCTGCGGTCGAGAATCTGCTGGGTGATCCTGGAAATCGGGGCCACGCCGGGGATGACCAGGCCGGCGATCTTGTCCCTGTACTGCTCCATCTGATAGAGATTCGCCAGCGTCACCAGCAGTTCGTCCCGGGAGCTGGTGACCAGCAACAGGGTTGATTCCCTGAGCAGATCTGCGACACGTTGGGTGGCGGCAGCACCCAGCTGCACATGGTGGACAATGCGGCCTGCCGCGCCCTGTTCGCCCATAATATCCAGATCCAGAATTTCGGCGATCCGCCTGAGAGTCGGGTTGGCCAGAATCGGGTGATAATTGAATCCGGCGTTGACCAGAAAACTTTTATGGGCGAAAGCCAGGCCCATATAGTGCAAGGTCTCCTCCCTTTTCTCGGGGATCAGTTTGTTGGCGAGCAGCATCCTGACCTCGGCGCCTTCCTGCTCGTAAAGCGCCAGATTCAGACTGACCGCATCGATGACGTTGCCGACGCCACCGCCGGTCACCATCATCACCGGAGCATCGAGCATCCGGGCGATGCGGGCATTGCTCATGCCGATGACCGAGCCCACCCCGCTGTGGCCCGCTCCCTCGATGATGAGAAAATCGCATTTATTTTCCAGATAGTCGACCGCCCGCAGAATCCGGTCTTCCAGCTCCTGACGGGGTATTTCGCCGTCGAGTATCTTCTTCGTCGAACCATGATGCAGAACCACCGGCGACATGAACTCCTTGTCCGCCTCCAGCCCGTAGACCCGCGCCATCAGAGCCGCGTCCTTGTCCATCGTCAAACCGTCGAGAACCGAGGGCTTCGGCCCGATCGGCTTGATGAAGCCGACCCGGTCGTACCTTGTCCGCGCCAGATGGAACAGTGAAAGGCTGGTTGTCGTTTTGCCGCAGTTCTGGCCCGTTGCCGCCACAAATATTTTGTTCGCCACGTCGATTCTCCTTCCATTGCCTGCAGAGCACTCGACCTGAAGACTACCACTCTGCCCTGCTTTTCTCCACGAAAAGCCGACACGTTACATCGAGACACCCTGCAGAATACGGCATCCGGGTCGAGCTCTGAGAACCGCAAGCGGTTGCTTGCAGACAGGGCGGAAATATCTTAAGCTTCCGGAACGTCGAAAGGAACACTCTTCTATCATTTAAACGGAGAACAGCACATGCCGGGAAAACCGTTGAAATGCCCCTCATGCGACACGACCGTCACGACATATCGAAATCCCTTTCCCACCGTCGACATCATTATTCGTCAGGGCGATCGTATCGTTCTGATTGAACGTAAAAACGAACCGAAGGGATGGGCGCTGCCCGGAGGATTCGTCGACTACGGAGAGAGCCTGGAGCATGCGGCACGGCGGGAGGCCGAAGAGGAAACGGGCCTGGAACTCAAGGCCCTGCGCCAGTTCGGAGCCTACTCGGAACCGAACCGGGACCCGAGGCAGCACAATATCTCATTCGTCTTCACGGCAGAAGGCGATGGCCACCTGCGGGGCGGCGACGATGCCGCCCGAGCCCGGTTTTTTGAGCTGAACGATCTTCCGGAATCGCTCTGTTTCGATCATGACCGGATTCTGAGCGACTACCGGGATGCCACGGCCGACAATACTCCACCTCCGGCCGTTTCCTTCATCGCCGAATCGGGGACCGGCAAAACAAGCCTGCTGGAGAAGGTCGTAGGAAGCCTGAAGGGACGCGGATATCGCATCGGCGTCATCAAACACGACGCGCACCGCTTCGACATCGATCATCCCGGTAAAGACAGCTACCGGCTCACCGCTGCAGGCGCCGACACCATGCTTATTGCCTCCGAGGAGAAACTGGCCGTCGTCAAGCAGCAGTCCTCTTCGCCGCGGGTGGAGGATCTGATCGCCACCTATTTCGGCGATGTCGATATCGTTCTGACCGAAGGCTTCAAGAAGAACGAACTGCCCAAGATCGAAGTCAATCGAAAAGAGCGCGGCACGGCCCTGATCAGCAGGGGCGAAGAACCGGACCCAACACTACTGGCTGTAGCCAGCGACCAGGAGCTGCAGCTCGATGTTCCCGTTCTGGATATCAACAGTCCGGAACAAGTTGCGGACTTCATTGAACAACAATTTCTCGGCCGCAGCGATCATCCCGGTTGCTCTCGCCGCTAACATCTCGATTTTTGAGCGGGTGGGAAGGGGCTCCCCACTGGTACGCTCAATCTTCAAGATAAAACAGGATCGTTTCCTGTAGCTTTTCAAAATCGACCGGCTTGCACACAACGTCATTCATGCCGGCGTTCAGGCATTTCTTTCTGTCTTCAGGCAGAACATGGGCGGTCAGCCCTATGATGGGAACGTCCTGATGCTCGTCGCCTCCCCGGATGGTTCTGGCAGCCTCCAGCCCGTCTATCTCCGGTAGCTGCAGATCCAGAAGAATGAGCGCCGGGAGTTCCGCCCGGAATAAATCCAGGACTTCCCTGCCTGTTCTGGCCTTTATCACGTCAAGGCCCCAGTTGCTAAGCATCAGGGTGATCAGCTCCTGGATCGCCGGATCGTCTTCTCCGAGCAAAATCTGTGACGCCGATTTCCCCTTTTCCGAAACCGCATACGCGAGAGGTGCTTCCTTTTGATCAGGGGGCTCTGCCTCCTCCTTCTTTTTCCCCTTTACCGGTTTTCCGTCTTCCTTCAGGGGGATGGTGAAAAAAAAGGTACTCCCCTCTCCTTCGTTGCTCTCCACCCAGATCGCTCCGCCCATACGCTCCACCAGGCCCTTGCAGATAGCAAGCCCCAGGCCCGTCCCGCCGTATTTCCGGGTCGAAGAACTGTCGATCTGGGTAAAACGATCGAATAACCGGTTGATCTCTTCCGCCGGGATCCCGATGCCTGTGTCGCAGACCGAAAACAGCAGGCAGCGAGAACCCGGTGCCGGTGGAGAGTCTCTCGATACCTCCAGGGAAATCTCGATTTCCCCCTCTTCGGTGAACTTGATGGCATTCCCGACCAGATTGACCAGGATCTGGCGCAGGCGTTTGCGATCGGCCCGCACAGTGCGGGGGATCTCCTCGGCTATATTCAGCTTGAAATCGAGTCCTTTGGCCGATGCTTCCGAACTGAGGATATGGATTGCATCCTCCACATTCTTTAGCAGATCGAAGGGATGCGAGTGAATGGTGACCTTGCCGACCTCTATCCTGGTAAAATCGAGCAGATCTTCCAGCAGTTCCATCAGGGACGTGGTCGACTTTGAGGCCATTTCCCGGAAACGGGTTTGCTGTTCAGTGAGATCCGTATTCTCAAGGAGCTGCAGCGACGAAACAATCACCGTCATGGGGGTGCGGATTTCATGACTGATATTGGCCAGGAATTCCGATTTGGCCCGGCTGGCTTCTTCGGCCTCCTTCTTGGCCCGCCGAAGGTATTCTTCCAGTTGCTTCTGTTCGGTCACATCCTCGATGCTCAACAGTATCGCACCGTAGGGCGACCCGTCGGTATCCATCTTTCGCGCTGAAAACATCAAGGTTCGGGGACCCAGATGAGGGACATCAATGTCGACTGAATAATTGTCTATTCGACTGCTGCTCGGCAGAACGTTCCCGAGAAGGCGACGCAATTCGGGCTGATCCCACTGTCCTTTGCCCAATGCAAACAGATCCTGCCCTTCAGTTTCCTTTTGTCCGACCTTGAACTTTTCATAAAAGGCCGGGTTGGCCGTTTTGATGCGAAGGTTGTGATCGAGCACCAGCAGCGGATCCTTGGCGGAATCGACGATGCGCAGAGCATATTT
>JAWOCM010000128.1:0-11301 GCA_046483795.1 Desulfuromonadales bacterium
GTTTCATCCAGGTGCTTTCCGAGGGGATGGACCAGATCGGTTTCCCGGAACGAATCGGTATCGTCCTCCTCCCTGTCGCATGAAAGGAGCAGGGGAAGAGAAATGAAAAAAGCGCATATCAAGACGAACCATGGACGAATACCCATAACAACAACCTCCGCTCTGAGTCCTAACGGCTCAGTCCACCTCCAGCTGCCGCCCCTCGCGCATCAGCTGCGCGAACTCCCCGGCCTGCAGGGGCTTGCTGAATAAATATCCCTGGAACATATCGCAGGCGCAGCGGGAAAGAAATGCCCGTTGCTAGCGGTTCTCAACCCCCTCGGCGATAGCCGTCTGACCAAGGTTGTGGGCGATATCGATGACGCTGGCAACCACAGAGGCGCCGCTGGAATCGATACCACAAATTGGCCCATTTATACGCGAAGGATCAGGCCCAGATACTGCCCAACATAAACCGCTTAAAGCTCGAGAGCAATAGGTGTTTGGCTTTTTTAAGCTGCCCAGGTAGCCAGAGAAGCTCGACTTCTCTGGGCATTCTCTTGAAAGTGCCCCCAGAAATGATAGTTTTAGATCAGAGTGGACATCAGGCTCCTCACGACTGCGTGGATTGTTTATGGCCCTGCAAAAAGAATTAAAGGACATCCTGAAAATCGAAAAGGACGGTCGGAAGCTCCTCGAGGACGCCCGCCGGGACGCCGAGGAGATCGTCCGGGACCATCGCGACCGTGCGCGCAAGGCCCGGGAGGACCAGGACACGAAGCTTGCGACGTGGGAAGAGGATCGCCGCAAAGAGCATGAAGAGAACCTCTCCAACGACGTCGAGGCCCGGAAAAAGCGTACTGACGATCGCCGGAAGAGACTGCAGGCCACTGCGGAAAAGTCCCGGGAAGAAACGATCCGCAAAGTGCTTGGTTGGCTGTGGGAAGGTGAATGATGTTGCTGCGCTTCCTGAAATACCCCTATGCGAGCACCCGGGCCAGAACGCTGGCGATGCATTTTTACGGATTGCAGGATCTGCAGACTCTCTCCGGGAAGGCCGGTTACGAAGAGGCCTTTTCCTCCCTGAAAAAAGAACGTCAGATACGAGAAGGCACTGAAGAGGTCCTCCTGGAAGGCGCCCTGCTGGGACACGATTTTCTTCGCCTCGGCCGGAAGCTGATCCGTCTGCTTCCGCGGAAAGAAGCCCGGGTCATCCGGGCCTGGCTCGGACGGATCGACCTGCAGAATCTGAAAGTCGCCTGTCGGGGGCTGCTGCGGGAAAGACAGGAAGCGACCTGGCAGAACCTGCTGGTCCCCCCCAGTCCGGAGAGCGGAATCCCCGTTTCGTTGCTGCAAAAAGCGGAGTCTCCGGAGCATCTTGCGGAACTGCTGCACAAAACTCCTTACGGAGAAGCCCTCCGATCCGGACTGGGACGAACGGGGGAGCAGCGCCTCTTCTACCTGGAGAGCGACCTCGAGAGAATCTTTTGGAAACAGGTTCGGGATTCGGTTCGTTCCCTCTCCTTTTTCGACCGGCGGGCGGCGGGCGAACTTTTCGGCCTTCGAGCCGATATCGAAACCTTCAACCTTCTCGTGCGCGCTTTGGAGGCAGGAATGGAGAATGAGGACATTCAGACCGGCCTTCCCTCTTTCGGGATGCTTTTTACCCCGGAACGTGTCGGCCGGATTCTCGGCCGGGACGACCCTCTGGACGCATTGCAGGCCGATCTGCCTTCAAAAGTGGAGAACCTGTCGGGACCGGAAGGTGACGTCGTCCTCTATCGCCGCATGTACCGCATCCTGCAAACGAGGCTTCGCGAGCCCCCGTTCGATATCTCGGCATCCGTGTCCGCGCTGCTTTTGAAGGAGATCGAAAACCGGGACCTGCGGATCGTTCTCGGCGGGCTGCGTTTCCAAAAGGAACCGGAGGATCTGCAGGATCTTCTGGGCTGCGCGGTCTAGTCATGTTTCGACCTCTGCCCATGGACCGGATTGAGATCCTGCTCCTGCAGCGGGAGCTCGACCCCGCGGCGAAAAGACTTGCCGAGGTGGGAGTACTTCATCTGCGCACCATGGAGACAGGGAAAAAGCCGTCCTTGCGGAAAGTGGAAGGTCTCCCGGGCCGGCTGGACGGCCTTCGCAGCCTGGAGTCCCGCTTGAGCGCGGTCATGGAACGTCTCGGGATTTCCGGAACCGGGAAGGGAGGGATCCTTCCCCTGCGCCCGAAGCAATGGAACGGATTCCTCGATCAGCTCGACAGCCGCCTCAGTCGCCTCGGAAACCGTGTGGAAGAGGTCCAGAGGCAACGGGATCGGCTGAAGGACCTCGAGATCCTGACGGCATCTCTTTTTCCCCGGGACGCCGCCTATGAGGATTTCACCGACCTGAGGAAAACGGTCTTTCGGTTCGGCCGCCTCAATCGCGGCGACCTGCACGCCCTGCAGCGAAATATCAAGCCGTTGCGAACCTTTGTCCTGCAAAAAAAGACAGAGCAGGTCCTGGCCATACTGTTGACGACCAACGAGAGGGAGGACGATCTGGAGGAAGGTCTCCACCAGAGCCACTTCGAGGACATCTCTTTGCCGAGGGCATCCGGATCCCTTCCGGAAATGGAAAGGCGCCTTCGCAACCTGCGGGAAAAAACCGAACTGCATATACGCAACCTCTCCGCCCGCAGTTTCGCCCTGAAGGAGCGCAACCGGAACCGTCTGCAGAGCTGGCTGCGAAGCGTCAGGGCCGAAATCCTGCTCCTGGAAGCCCGGGACGAATTCGGATACACCGAACGGGCGGTGGTCCTGGGCGGCTGGGTGCCCCGCAAGCGCTTTGGAGAAATGCGCCAAGCTCTGGAGGAAGTCTGCGGCCGGCATCAGATGATTCTCCGGCATCGGGCCACAGAGGATGAGACGCCCGTGGACGTGGAGAACCCCAGGCTTCTGCGGCCTTTCCAGAAAATGCTGGCGGTCTACGGCACTCCAACTTATCGGGAACTGGAACCCACCCCCCTTCTGGCCTTCGGTTTCATCCTCCTGTTCGGGATGATGTTCGGCGATGTCGGACATGGGCTGGTGTTTCTTGCCGTCGGCTGGGCGCTGCGGCGGTACACCAAATGGCGGGACGAGGGGCTCATCGTCATGGAAGTCGGGGGTTGCGCCGTCCTGTTCGGCATCCTGTTCGGCAGCGTGTTCGGCAACGAGGAGCTGTTTCCGCCGCTATGGTTTTCGCCCATGCACAATATCCCCCTGTTGATGGGAGTCTCCCTGACATTGGGGGTCGCCCTGATTGTGAGCGGACTGGGGCTGCGGATCTACAACGGGTGGAAGAAAGGACAAAAAGGAGCGGTGCTGACCGGGAAAAACGGCGTCGCGGGGCTGATCTTTTATACCGGAGCGATTGCCACCGGCGTGCTCTTCTGGCGGGACCTCCTGCCGGGGAGTGCCCTGCTCTGGCTCGTTCTGCCTCTTGCCGGCGTCTTTATGCATCCCTTCTTCGGAACCACGGAAAAGAAACCCGTCGCCATGGCTGTGGCCGAGGGGATCGTAGAGGTCATGGAAACCGTCCTCGGATATCTGGCCAATACTTTTTCGTTCCTCAGAGTTGCGGCTTTCGGACTGGCCCATGTCGGTCTTCTCATGGCCGTTTTCGCCCTGGCCGATTACGTAGGGACCCTTCCCCTGGGAGATTTGTGGGTCATTCTTGTTCACGTCACCGGCAACCTGATCATTCTTGTTCTGGAAGGGCTGGTGGTGTCTGTCCAGACCGTCAGACTCGAGTTCTACGAGTTTTTCAGTAAATTCTTCCAGGGTGAAGGTGTGGCTTACAGGCCGCTCGCCCTGGATCCCGGTATCGAGAGAGGAGGCTGATTCGATGCGTACCAAACGAGTAGTCATTTCCCTGAGCATTTTCAACGGTGTGCTCATCTTTCTGGCGGCAGCCATAGCAGTTCTGGCGTTGTCAGAACCCTCGCTGGCGCAGCCGGCATCCGAAGCAGGCGCCGCCAGCGGCGGGGAACAGGGGATAGGCATGCTCTCTGCGGCCCTGGCTGTGGGCCTGGGTTCCATCGGTGCGGCGATCGCCGTCGCGGTGGTCGGCAGCGCCGCCATGGGCGCGTTGAGCGAAAAACCCGAACTCGGAGGGCGCGCTTTGATCTTCCTCGGACTGGCCGAGGGGATCGCTATCTACGGTCTGATCGTCGCCATCATGATCATCGGCAAGTACTGAATGGATATTCTGGTACTGGGTTCCGAGGAAATGGTCGCGGCTTTCGCCATGGGAGGAATGTCAGGGCGCACTGTATCCGACCGCCGCTCGGCGCGGGATGCCCTGAACCTCGATTTCAGCGCCGACAAAATCCGCATGCTGGTCATCGAAGAGCAGGTGGCGGAGATGGCCCGGGAGCGGGTGGAGGAACTGAAGCTCGACCCGGAGGCTCCCTTGATCGTCGAGGTTCCGGGAGTGACCGGTCCTCTCGAGGAACGTCGGACGCCGCTTGAGATGGTCCGGCGGGCACTGGGCATAAAATTATGACGCGAGAGAATGATCTTCACAGGGAATTGTGGTCCGAGTTCGAAACGGAAGCACGGCAGATCAAGGCCCGGGCCCGTCAGAAGGGGCAGAGATTTCTGGAGGACAACCTTCACACCCTGCGCGAGCGGGAAGAGCAGGTTCGCGAGGATGTAGAGCGGGACCTGAAGCTTCAGCGAAGCCGGGCCCTCTCCCGGGTTCAACTGGAAGGACGCAACACCCTGCTCAGGACAAAGCAGGAGGCCGTCGACAACGTGATCGAAGGGGCCCGGGACGAGTTGCAGAAGATGAGCAGTGACAACCCCGAGCGGTACTGCGAATTGCTGATGACCTTCTTTTCCGCCGGCAGAAAACTGCTGCCTGGCGAGAGCGTGCGGGTGCGGATCGGCCCGGATGCCGAGAGCTGCAAAAAACGGCTAGAGGAGCAGAAGAAAACGCAGGTGGATGTCGACCCGGATCTGTCGGGGATGGTCCTGGAAAGCTCGGACGGCCGCCTGCGCTGCGATTTTACCTGGGACCATCTGCTGCAGAGACTGCGTCACGACCGTGAGGCGGAAATCGCAGCCTTGCTTTTCGGGGAGGACCATGAGTAAGGAGAAAAAGAAAGATAATGCCCGGGGCTCCATAACCGGGGTTAACGGCCCGGTGGTCTATGCGTCCGGCATGGGCGGTTTCCGCATGATGGAACTCGTCAAGGTGGGCGACGCAGGACTGGTCGGCGAGATTATCCAGCTCGAGGAGGATCGGGGCACGATCCAGGTCTACGAAGATACCTCCGGTGTCAGGCCCGGAGAACCGGTGGCCGGAACAGGCTCCCCCCTGACGGTGGAGCTCGGCCCCGGCCTGATTTCCGGGGTCTTCGACGGAACCCAGCGCCCGCTGGAGCGAATCCAGGAGAGGGCCGGAGATTTTATCCGCCGAGGACTCGCTATCCCCAGCCTGGACCGGAATCGCAGCTGGGACTATGTTCCGCGGCTGGAAGAGGGCCAGCAGGTCCGGGGCGGAGAAATCCTGGGGACCGTCCAGGAAACACCGCTGGTCGAACATCGCATATTGGTGCCTCCCGGCGTCAAGGGCGAGCTTCGGGAACTGGCCGAAGAGGGATCCTATACTGTGGAGGATCCCCTGGGGAAGGTGGCGGGGGAAAACGGCGAGACGACCCTGACCATGATGCAGAAATGGCAGGTCCGTCGCGCCCGTCCCGTCGAGAGTCGTCTGCATCCCTCCGTCCCCCTGGTGACCGGACAACGCATCGTGGACGTTTTCTTCCCTCTGGCCAAAGGGGGCACGGCGGCTATTCCCGGAGGATTCGGAACCGGGAAGACGGTGATCCAGAACAGCCTCGCCAAATGGTGCGATGCCGACATCATCATCTATATCGGCTGCGGCGAGAGGGGCAACGAAATGACGGCGGTGCTGACGGAATTCCCCGAACTCAAGGACCCCCGCACGGGACATCCGCTGGCGGAGCGGACCATCCTCATCGCCAATACCTCCAACATGCCGGTGGCAGCCCGGGAAGCCAGCATCTATACCGGCGTCACGCTTGCGGAATATTACCGGGATATGGGATATCACGTGGCGGTCATGGCCGACTCTACCTCCCGGTGGGCCGAGGCTCTGCGGGAAATCTCCGGCCGTCTCGAAGAGATGCCCGCCGAGGAAGGCTTCCCCGCCTATCTCGCGACCCGCCTGGCGGAATTCTACGAACGGGCGGGCCGGTTCCAGGGCCTCTCGGGGGAGCACGGCTCCGTGTCGATCATCGGCGCCGTTTCGCCGCCCGGAGGCGATTTTTCCGAACCTGTCACCCAGCACACCAAGCGTTTCGTGCGCTGTTTCTGGGCTCTGGACAAGGAGCTGGCAGCGGCCCGCTTTTTCCCGGCCATCAACCCCATGGACTCCTACAGCGACTATCATAAGTTCGTGAAAGACTGGTGGAACGAAGAAACGGGGGAAAACCTCGAGGACCTGAAGAGTCGGGCCATGTATTACCTTCGCGAGGACGACCGCCTCCAGAATATCGTTTCGCTTATCGGGGAGGAATCGCTTCCCGACGAGCAGCGGATGATCGTCGTCGCCGCCAGGCTTCTCAAGGAAGGTTTTCTACAGCAGAATGCCTTCGATCCGATCGACAACTACGCCATGCCCCCTAAACAGCTGAAGATGCTCAGGACCATTCTCCGGCTGTGCGACATGGGCCGGGTGGCCGTAAACAAGGGGATCCCGGTTTATCGCATCCAGGAACTCGATTCCTACAAGAAGCTGCAGCGCGTGAAGTCGGAGATTTCCAACGACGAGCCGGAAAAAATCGACGAACTGCAGCGCAGCCTGGAACAGGAGATGAATCGGGTTTTTCCCATTGAGGAATGGGAAACCGAAATCGGCGGGAAAAAGGCGGGAGAGGAAAGCCGTAACTGGGAGCGGGCGGAAAAACTCATGGAGGATCATACGCGGGAGGAACTGTACGACATGGCCCAGGCACGGGACATCGAGGGGCGCAGCAGCATGACCAAGGAAGAGCTGGCCCGGGAGCTGGCCGGGAAAGGCGAGCAGGGCGAATCCGAGAAAGAGACCGAAGAGGAGGCTGAATGAGCATAGCCCAGCGGGAATACGTCGGAGCCTACAGCGCTCGGGGACCCCTGATCTTTGTTCGGGGTATCACCGATGTCGGCTTCAGCGAGCGGGTCGAGATCGTTCTGCCTAGCGGAGAACAGCTCAACGGCCGGGTCATGGAGGTCCATGACGACGTCGGGGTCGTTGAAGTCTTCGAAGGCACGGGAGGCATAAACTTGGAGGAGCTCCGCCTGCGCTTTCTCGGCGAGCCTTTTCATCTTCCCGTCAGCGAGGAGATGATGGGCCGGGTGTTCGACGGACTGGGGCAGCCTCTGGATGGCGGTCCTCCCACGGTTTCGGAGACCAGGAGGGATGTCAACGGCAGTGCCATCAATCCTGTTTCCCGGGCCTATCCGGAAGATTTCATCGAGACCGGGGTATCCGTGATCGACGGCATGAACACCCTGGTCCGGGGGCAGAAGCTGCCGATCTTTTCCGCCTCCGGACTGCCTCACAACGAACTGGCCCAGCAGATCATCCAGCATGCCCGGATCGGAGGCGAGGAGGATTTCGCGCTGGTGTTCGTCGCCATCGGCGTCAAGCACGACGTGGCCAGGATGTACCAGGATCTTTTCGAAGCGGGCGGAGTCACCGATAAGGTCGTCATGTTCCTCAACCTGGCCGACAACCCCTCCGTCGTCCGCCTGCTGACCCCCAGGGTCGCCCTGACGACGGCCGAGTACCTTGCCTTCGACAAGGGCAAGCATGTGCTCGTCCTGCTCACCGACATGACCAATTACGGAGAGGCGCTGAGGGAGGTGTCCACCTCCAAGGGCGAGGTTCCCAGCCGCAAGGGATTCCCGGGTTATCTCTACTCCGACCTGGCCTCCATTTTCGAGAGGGCCGGCCGCATTCACGGTCGGCGCGGCTCGATCACCCAGATGCCGATCCTGACCATGCCCAACGACGACATCACCCATCCCATCCCCGATCTGACCGGGTACATCACAGAAGGGCAGATCGTTCTGGATCGCAATCTGCACGGCAAGGACGTCTTCCCTCCGATCAACCCCCTGCCCTCTCTTTCCCGCCTGATGAACGACGGCATCGGAAAAGACAAAACGCGGGAGGACCATGAACATCTCTCGTCCCAGCTGTATGCCGCTTATGCGCAGGCCAAAAAGGTGGAGAAGCTCTCCTCCATAATCGGAGAGGAGGAACTCTCCCAGGTGGATCGCCTCTATCTGGAGTTTGCCGTGGACTTCGAGAAAAAGTTCATCAACCAGGATCCGGAGATGGGCCGGTCGCTGGAAGAGACTCTCGATCTGGGATGGGAGTGCCTGCGCATTATTCCGGAGGGCGAGTTGACCCGGGTCAGCCGGGATGAGATCGAGCGCTACTTCAATCAGAAGAAAGGCGGATAAAGCCGTGGCCCGTGTGGAGGTCTCCGCGACCAAAAGCAATCTCATGAAGATGAAGGACGAACTGAGCTTTGCCCGGGACGGGAAGGATCTGCTGTCCCAGAAGCGGGAAGTCCTGGTCATGGAAATGCTGCGTCTGCAGGACGAGGCCCGCAAGGTCCGGGAAGATCTGGACCAGCTCCTCGAACGGGCCTACGCCGCGTTTATCACCGCCTCGCTTCTGGAGGGTTTCGACGGGATGCAGCGCCTTGCACTGGCCATACGGCCCGGCGTGGAGATGAAGCTCGAGGAACGCAGCGTGATGGGAGTGATACTGCCCATCGTCTCCTGCGAAGGACGCGAATGGCGGCCCGACTACGGGCTCGGCCAGGGATCCCACACCAGTGATCGAACCGTGCAGCTGTTTCTGGAAGTGGCGTCCAGACTCTGCGAGGTCGCCGAGATCGAGACTGCAATCTATCGCCTGGCGATGGAGACCCGCAAGACGATCCGCCGGGAGCGGGCGCTGGAGAACAAGTTCATCCCGGAATACAGCGCCTCTATCAAGTATATCGAAGACACACTCGAAGAAAGAGAGCGGGAAACATTCTATCAGCTGAAACTGATCAAGGGAAACTGAGATATGAGCTCTGAAGGTTTTTTCCATCGCCTGCTGGTTCCGGTCGACGGCTCCGAAAGTTCATTCAAGGCCGCTCGCTACGCTGTGCGTCTGGCATGCCGGGAGGATTGTGAAATAAAGGCCCTTCACGTCGTCGATGAAGAAACCGCGAACGATATGGCCGACTACACAGAGCGGCCGGTGAGCGCAATCCTGAACCGGATGAAGCGCAGCGGCGAGAGTTATCTCGAGGACGTGGGAAAAATCGGCAAAGAGGCGGGAGTGGATGTCGCAGGACAAATTGTGGTCGGTATTCCCTATCGCGAGGTCCTGGATTTTGCTGCGAAGAAGGACATCGACCTGATCGTCATGGGAACGGTCGGTCGCAAGGGACCCCGACGAGTCTTGATCGGCAGCGTGACGGAACGGATCATCGAGCATTCCAGCGTCCCGGTGCTGGTTGTGAAATGAAGCGCCGGGCGAACGCTCCTGTCCGGCACGACCAAGCCTCTTCCCGCTTTCTCCTTCCCGCAGTTCTCCCCACCTCCCGGGCCTTGACCCGCCTCAGTTGACAATGCCCCGGCAAGTGATTAACTTCCATTGAGTTATGCTTTCGACTGCAGAAGGAGTTTGCCCCATGAACGACGAGAATCATGAAGACAACGAAAAGACCGAATACATGACCGGCATCCCCTCGGATGCCGTCAGCCCGGAGAGCGGTCTCGTCCTGGCTTCGGATGTTTTGCCCGAAAGCATGCCGATCCTGCCCTTGCGTCCCCGCCCCGCCTTTCCCGGAATCCTCATCCCTCTGGCCCTCGACGAGCCGTTGCAGATCAACGTATTGAACCACGCGGCGAACAGTTCCTCGAAGGCCCTGGGTCTGGTGCTGCCCTACAATCTCGAGGAGGCGGACAGCTCCGAGAACCTCTCGAAGGTGGGGATAGCCGCCAAGATCGTCAAAGTCATCCATCAGGACGAGGAAAGCGCTCATGTCCTGGTCAACGGCCTGGAGCGTTTTTCACTGCTGGAGGCGAGCGAGCACAACAACGCCATCTACGGACGTGTCAAGTATCATTACGACCCCGAACTCTCGGTCAATTCAGAACTCAAGGCCTACTCCATGGCCATCATCTCGGCTCTCAAGGAACTGGTGCAGATCAATCCGCTGTACTCGGAAGAGATCAAGATGTTTCTCAACCGTTCGAGCATGGACGATCCGGGCCGTCTGGCCGATTTCGCCGCAAACCTGACCAGTGCCGACGGTTATGAACTGCAGGATGTCCTGGAGACCTTCGATGTTCGCCGACGCATCGACAAGGTTCTTGTGCTGCTGAAGAAGGAACTGGAGGTCTCCCGGCTTCAGACCAAGATCTCCAGGCAGATCGAGGAGAACATTTCCAAGCAGCAGCGCGAGTTCTTTCTCAAGGAACAGCTCAAGGAGATCAAGAAGGAACTCGGACTGGAGAAGGAAGGCAAGGCGACCGAGATCGAGAAGTTCGAGAAGCGCCTGGAAACGCTCAATCCTTCCGAGGAATCGCTGAAAATCATTTCGGACGAGATCGAAAAGCTCAAGCTTCTCGATCCGGCATCGCCCGAATATACGGTCAGCCGCAACTACCTCGACTGGCTGACCGCGCTTCCGTGGGGGCAGTTCAGCCGTGACCGCTACGGTCTGAAACGGGCCCGCAAAATTCTCGACCGCGATCATTACGGGCTCGAGGATGTCAAGGACCGCATCCTCGAATTCATCGCCGTGGGCAAGATGAAAGGCGACATCTCCGGTTCGATCATCTGCCTCGTCGGCCCCCCGGGTGTGGGCAAGACCAGCGTCGGCAAATCGATCGCCACCGCACTGGGCCGAACCTTCTATCATTTTTCCCTGGGCGGGATGCGGGACGAGGCCGAAATCAAAGGGCACCGCCGGACCTATATCGGCGCCATGCCGGGAAAATTCATCCAGGCAATGAAGAGCGCCGGCAAGGCCAATCCGGTGCTGATGCTCGACGAAATCGACAAAATCGGAGCATCCTTCCAGGGCGATCCGGCATCGGCCCTGCTCGAGGTTCTCGACCCGGAGCAGAACAGCGGCTTCCGCGATCATTACCTCGACGTGCCCTTCGATCTCTCCAACGTGCTGTTCGTGGCCACGGCCAACCAGCTCGACACCATTCCGCCGGCCTTGCTCGACAGGATGGAAATCATCCGTCTCTCCGGCTATATTCTCGAAGA
>JAWOCM010000129.1:0-18196 GCA_046483795.1 Desulfuromonadales bacterium
CCGCGCGGCTCCGCCGGCTCGAAGAGGTGCAGCGCACCGTGCAGGATGGACATGTCCTTGTTGGGGGGGATCAGATAGACACAGTCCGCTTGGACCTGCATGCGGTCCCGGGCCTGGGAAACGTTCATGGTTGTCACCCGCTGCAGCAGTTCCGGCATGGCCCCCTTGTGGGTCGGGTCCAGGTGTTGAACCACGACAAAGGCGACCCCGCACTTCTCGGGGACGCGCCCGAGGAACTGCTCCAATGCCTCCAGCCCGCCGGCCGAAGCTCCGATGCCGGCGACGGGGCAGGCAGGAGCTTTTACGGAATCGGAGGAATGGCCGGCAGTTTTCTCGGTCGACTCGGTCGGCGCAGGCTTTTGCGTTTTCTGCTTTTTGGTGGGCACGTTTTTTCCTCCGCCGGCAAAAGAAACTGGCGCTCGACCCGGCAACATTTGAAAACCGATGATGAGCCTGTCAAAATTAGAGTGTATCGCGCCTGCCACACTGATACAAGCCAGGTATCGCTATCGGACTCGCAGCGAATCTGCCGAGACGGAGCACGGGAGACTTTATACGGAAGCATGCAGCCGGTGAAAGCCGCCTGCAACCCTCATCCGCCTCGCAATCTATGATACAATTTATGATAATATAGATAATAATTTCAAAAATCCTTTTCAGTCAGCCCAGCACTCCGGAGGCACGATGAACGACGACTCCATCAAGACTTCAAATACAGGCAATACCGGTCAAAAAAATCTCGCAGAAGAGATACTGGACACCCTGTGGGAGCCGTTGCTTGTCCTGGAGGATGACTTACGTGTGAAGTCGGCCAATGACGCTTTCTACCATCACTTCAAGGTGGAACCGGCCGAAACGGTCGGTCGTCAGGTCTACGACCTCGGCAATGGCCAGTGGGACATCCCTCTTCTGCGGGAGTTGCTGGAAGAGGTGTTGCCGAAAGAAACAATCCTCACGAACTTCGAGATTCAGCACACTTTTGAACAGATCGGCCAGCGCACGCTGCTCCTCAAAGCCCGACGCATCGATCATCTGGAATTGATCCTGCTCGCGATGGAGGATATCACCGTCCGCAAAGAGAATGAGGCGTTACGGGCGGCCAAAACAGTCGCAGAGGAGGCCAATCGCGCCAAAAGTGAATTCATGGCCAATATGAACCATGAGTTTCGCACTCCCATGACGGTTTTTCTTGCGGCACTCGAACTTCTCCAGCAGCTCGACCGGGATCCCGAGCGCCGGCAGATCCTGGGAATGGCCGATCAATCGGCTCGGCACCTGCGCACCCTCCTCGACACTATCCTTGACTTCTCCAGCATCGAGGCGCGAGGGGTTAAAATCAAAGAGGAACCTTTCAATCTTCAGGATTGCGTTCAGAACGCCGTGCAGATGGTGAGCGCCAGGGCCCAGGTGAAAAATCTTCAACTGATCACGGAAATTTCCTCAACGATACCAGCATTGGTTGTCGGCGATCCGGGCCGGCTGGAAAAGGTTCTCGTTAATCTGATCGACAATGCCATCAAATACACCGCCGAAGGAGATGTGCACGTTTCCGTACGTTCCTGTAGCGACTTTGTGGAGTTTTCCGTTAGCGATACCGGCATCGGCGTTCCTGAAGAAAAAAGGGAGGTGATCTTCCAGCACTTCAGCCAGGCCGACGGATCGTTCACACGCAGACATGGCGGCATCGGCCTGGGGTTGACCATATCCCAGAGGCTGGTCGACCTGATGGGGGGAGGCCGGATTGGGTTGAGGGCACGGCCAGGGGGCGGGAGCGTCTTTTTCTTCACCCTTCCACTCAAAACTGCGACAAGCGACAGGACCTCTTTGGCCGTGGCCAGCGCTGAAACAACGGCCGCCCTGCCTTCCAGTCCCTTCATCCTCCTGGCTGAGGACGAACCGATGGTCCGAAACATGATCCAGACGATCCTGACCCACTGCGGCTGGCGGTCGGAACCCGCCGACACCGGTCGCGAGGCTGTTCAAAAATGGGAAGAAGGGAATTTCGACCTGATCCTGATGGACCTGCAGATGCCGGAGATGAACGGCCTGGAAGCCACTCGGAAAATCCGTGAGACGGAAGAGGGCAAAAAAGTCTGCATCTTCGGCCTGACCGGTCATACCCGCCCCGAGATCATGGAGGAGTGCCTGGCAGCCGGTATGGATAGGGTACTGACAAAACCGGTGCAGATCAAAGAGCTTTGTTCGGCGATCGATAGCTGCTTTGCAGTGTCCAGGACATCCCTTTCATCCTCAGGGTGAGAGAAATACGAGTCGCGCTGACATACCCGGCTAAGATCCGCTGCCGACAATCTCTAAGCACTCTAATCCCGAGCAGACCAGGCAGCTCTTTATTTCTTAAAGAACATAGAGGGAGGCGTTGGCCAGTACCACATGGGAAGAAACCCCTGCCGAAGGAAACCCTTTCGGCAGGGGCAATGACGGTGCGGATCGCTTGGTTTGCGTAGATAATCCGGACAGAAACTCGCTAGGACGCTTTCGCCTGGCAGATCTCCACCAGATCTTCAAGCTCGGGGAAGCGTCGCTCTTCCAGGCGGGAAAACTTTTGTTCTTCATTGACGTGAATGGCGAATTCACTTTTCTGCGGGCCGGACACCGTTTCAACATCGACGTTCGGCATTTTTTCCTTCAGTTCGGCAGCGAGACTCGCTGCGCGGGGCTGGTGCCCTCAAGAAGCGCAATAGACAATTTCAACCTTCATCTTCTCATCCCTTTCTTCGTTAATTTGTTTCTTTGGGTTTCTCGTTCAGCAATTTCAGGACGCCTTCGGCCAATTCGGGGCGGCAAATAAAGTAGCAGCGCTGGGACCCGTTCTGGGTAAATCCGACGAACCCCGCATGACGCAATACAGTCAGGTGCTGAGAGATGTTGGCCTGCGATGCTGGCAACAGGTCCTGGATATCGGTAACGCACTTGGTCCCCTTGAGCAGTTCGGCAACGATCTGAAGACGCGTCGGATGTGCAAGGGCCTTCAGTGTTGCTGCCCACTCATCGGCAGTTGCGAAATTCATGTTGACTCCTAGGCTCCGGATGATATTCGAATATCCTAATACCATTTCACAAAACCATATGCAAGGGGAAATTTTTCAGCAGATCAGCGACGGTGGTCCTGGGGTTTGCGAAAGAGCAGGCCGTAATGGTATGGCTGCAGATTGAACCTGTCCTCTTCATTGAAAACAAAACCCTCTTCTCTTCCCCAGGCGATGCACTGTTCAGGGCGGGGACGAATCTCCAGAGAAGGGCCGCGGGGAGTGGTCGGATCGTAATTCCAGTGGATGACGGCCAGCCGTCCGCCGGGCTTGAGAATGCGCAGAGCCTCGGCCATGAGATCCCGCGGATTTTCGTGGTGAAGAATATTGAAAAGCAGGGCGGCATCCACCGAGTTTTCCGCAAGCCCGGTGCCCGAACTCACGAAGTCCCGCAGCTCGGCCCTGACATTGTCCAGGCCCGCATGCCGGCATTTGGTGCGCACCGTCTCGATCATCTCCGGTTCGATATCGAGGGCATAGACCGTCCCGGAGACCAGTTTCGCTGCGGCAACAGTGAATGTGCCGTATCCGCAGCCGAAATCAACGAGGTTCTCGACGCCCCGGTCCAGCCCGAAAAGACGGAGTATGGATTCGGGGTCGAAGAAATCGGTCCACTTCTCTTCTTCCGGCATCCCGCTGTCGCGCACTTTCATTATCGCACCTCCCCTTATACTGTCTAAAAAGCATCCCTGACCATACCTATAAAGGTTTCCTACCTCTTTCTAGCCACAACGAAAACGGTAAGCCGCTCACCTTCCCGGATCTCAGCCGTCAACCCTGATTCCTGAATCTGGCCTCTGATCTCCTCGGGTCTAAGGAAGCGGCTTCCCATCAAGGCCAGCTTCTCCAGAAGCGCGAGCCCCTTGACAGGAAGTCGGCGGATATCGAACTCTTCAATGACCAAAAGTCCGCCAGGCGACAAGACCCTCGTCAGCTCCCGGATTACCTGCCGCTGATCCGGGAAATGGTGCAGGGAGTCGACCACTATGACCCGCTCGAAGCAGGCGTCTGGAAAAGGAAGTTGAGCAGCATCGGCTCGGGCAAGATCGAGATGTCCTTTTTTTCGAGCCTGCCGGAGCATGCCGGAAGAGATGTCGGCAACAACAAGTTGTTCGACCAGTAAGCGAAAGGGCTCGGATACCCGCCCGGTCCCTCCACCGGCATCGAGCAGACGGCCGTCTACCGGGAGTTCAAGCAGCTCTTTCAGCTCTCCCCCTTTTTCACTATCCGGTGTCCCCAGGAAAACTCCAATGATCCTGTCGTATAACGGGGCCAAAAAATCAAAATGAGAACGCATGTTTGTTCGGATCCTCCCGGTAGATGATCACTGACCGAGGCTCTCGCCCCTCTGGTCCGGACTGAAAGATGCCGTGGTGACCAGTCCGCCTGTTCCTGATAGGCTGATTAAACCATCGAAAAGGCAGGAGAAGCAAATGGGGATATTATATTTCAGGGTCGCGACTCAGATCGTGACCTCGGCCCTCCTGATCTTTTGTGCAGTTCCTTTTGCCAGCGCCCAGGGGATGATGGGGGACAAAAACATCCAGACAATGGACCCGGCCGACCTGCCGGAGCCGGAATCGGAAGGCGCCAAGCTCCTGGAGCAGTTCTGCACCCAAATGTCATGGCCTGTACGGACCGGGTCTGCATACCGTCGATAAATGGCCGGGCATCGTCGGTCGCATGAACCGGCGTATGCAGAGGATGGATGAGCGTCATATGATGATGGGAAGAATTAAGGCGCCGTCGCCCGAGCAGCTTGCCGCCATAAACGACTACCTTCAGGAACATTCGCAGAAGGAGATCCCCACAGGCCGGGCCGACGATCTGCAGCAGACCGAAGGAGGGCGTCTATTCGGTTCCGTCTGCTCCCGTTGTCATGCCTTGCCCTACCCCGGACAGCACACGGCGAGGGAGTGGCCGTCGGTCATGGAGCGAATGAGGCGCTACATATCCGAAGCGGACCAGGACCAGCCGCCAGAAAAGGATTGGGAGCAGATCGTCAATTTTCTGAAAAGAAATTCGGGGGTTGAAGATACCGCTGAGGAGGGAAGGTAATAATTCGTTTTGAAAGTAAAATTGGCACCCGAAAAGAACCGCCATATGGTACCGCCTATCGGCAGCCTGACAGAAGCGGGTTAATTGTTCAGTAGGAGACAGCCTATAAAGTCCCGGTAGCTTTTATACGCAGTCTCACTCAAATAACGTTATCCCAAACACTCGATTTTTATCAGAAAACGGCCGATTTCACGAAGGAAATCGGCCGTTTCTTATATGGCTCCCCACATGGAGGTTATTCGAACTTTTTTCGCCCTTTACCGGAGCGAAAGTTGATCATCTTTCCCTTTGCATTTAATCCTAAGGAGAGGCGGGAACGAATTGTAGGACGACTTATGGGATGGTTTCTCTGTGGCTATTTTTTTGTCCCGTAGATCGTGATTTCGGAGACAGAGGATTTTTCTACAGCCTCAACGTTTTGGCTGAGGCACGGCCGATTTAGGCCGTAGCCCTCCAGCCGGTTGTTAGGTGAAATGCTTAAAAGTGGTAGATCATAGCCAGCTCTAGTTCCGCCGCAAAGTCTTCGCGGGTAATGGGGCTATCTCGCACATCGCTGCTATAATACTCAAATTCCAGGCCGGAAACGATTTGAAAATGCTCGCTTAAATAACGTCGATCAACAAGGCGCAGGCCGGCAGAGCGGTAGCCAGCGTCTAAATCCGTCTCTGCAAGTCCGGATGTTGTCGCTTCTGACGGACTAACTCCAAAATCTCTATTCAGGTTGTCACTGTCACTAAACGTGGCATAGACAATAGCTTCTGTTCCACCTCCATCCTGCCGGGAGCCGAACCGGTGCCCAGCCAAGAGGAACCCCAGTGTACCGAAATCGCTATCGCCCATAGAAATCCGAGTACCAATATAATTTCGCCACTCCCTATCAAAGGCATACCTGACCCCGCCAGAGCCTATAAACTCATCATCCCTCTCGTCAAGGCCGTCCAGCCTGCCGTCATCAGAATCACTTTCTTCACGTTCACCATCTAAACCCAATTCGAGCTGGATGTACCATTGATCCTTCTGGCGAGTCGTCCATGACAGTTCTAGCCCTTCCCAAGAGAAAAGGTGGTTCCCCCTTCTCCATTGGATGGCCCCGGCCGGATCCAGTTCAAATTCATATTCGTCCGAACCAGCGTAGGCGTTTTCGTATTCAACCCCCAAGCCAAGAGCAACTCCCCAGCCAGAGCCCCGGGTGAAGTCCGGGGTAAATGGCAGGGGAAACAGAGGTGCCTCCTCCTCAGCGTGAGCCGCTGTCAGATTGATGGCGGTCATCGCCATTACGAGAGCTGTTAAAAGGATGAGTTTTTTCATTTTTGCCTCCTATTCATTCGCTCATATGCTTCTAAGGCAAACCTCATTATATCTCACTTTTCGCCCGCCGCATTGATACTGTACAAAAAATACTCCATTAGGAGAAAATCCCGCCAGGCCAATCTGACGGGGTTTCGTGACTCGGAGGTGGTGACTTGTGAGACATCTTTTGTGGTCTGTCTTTTAATTCGGCTGGTTCAAGAATGGCTCAGCACATTGTGAAATCCAGGGCCATGTGAATCAGCAAGCCTATTCCGACGAGCCTTGTTCGAGGGAAAACCGATAGCGCCCCGTATCCGACGACCGCCGGAATACTATGAAGAGGATGGAATCCGATGCTACAACGGTTCGGGTCGAAGATCGGGTCCGCCAGCAGATGGTCAAGATCGACGATCATGGTCAGCAGCATAATCCCCCACGCCCGCCTCCAGCGATTCCGGAAAAACAACCAGGCAACCCCACCGGGAACGAGCACATGGAGCAGAAGGTGGATTTCGATTGTTTTGAGAAGGTCTGTCAGTTCAGGACCCGTCATGCCTTTGACCTTGAAGCGTCGTTTGAGTAAAGTGAAAGAGGGTAAACAGACAGAAGCGGACTTTGCGTCCGTTCGGGATGAAGCCGGTTCAACAACGAGGCGTGAATGAGCTACTACCTGGTCAAAATTGCAGTGACCACAGGCTTGATTGTCATTATATCCGAGGTCGCCAAGCGCAGTTCTCTCATAGGCGCAATTCTGGCCTCCATCCCCATTGTTTCTGTACTAGCGATGTTCTGGTTGTATGTTGACACGAAGAACACCTCCAAAATCAGCGAATTTTCTATAAGCATATTTTGGCTTGTCTTGCCTTCTCTGGTCTTGTTCATATCCCTGCCCGCTCTACTGAGACACGGTGTTAATTTTTACATCGCTATCTTGGTTTCCATTGGACTTACGGTACTCTGTTATTTCACGATGATCGTGATCCTGAGTCACTTTGGAATAAAGCTGTAAGGTGTCGAAATCAAGGGGCTCGCATCAAATCACGCCTTCACGGAAAAGAAAGACCGGCCAGCCTGATTGGACTGGCCGGTCTTTTGTCTTTTATTTGTGGTCGGAGATTAAACCTCCTGGATCATTTCGGTGAATTCACCTTCCACTTCCAGCGTTATGGTCATGGACTGGCCGGTGCGGTTTCTCCAGAACCAGCCATGTTTTCCTTCGAACTCTGCTTCCAGCACGCCGTCACTGCTCTCGGCCGAGCCTTTGCTGTAGTTGAAATAATTGATCTGGTGCTTTGTCGAGTCGCCATGAACATCAAAATTGGCGCGCCCGTTACTTGTCTTCCATTGGTAGCTGACCTTGCTTCCCTTTGCCATTCTCACCTTGACCTCTCTACCCTGATTCGGCTTGAGAGAGACCGTGATACTGTCGGATTTGACCGGTTTCTCGGACTGAGTCACTGCAGGTTTTTCGGGCTTGGCCACCGGTTCGACAACCTTTCCGGCCTCCGGTTTCATTTCCTGCTCAGAAGCCGATTCGGCGGCGACCTCCTCGGCGAGGGATGCCTTGATTTCCCCCATTTTGGTCAGCCCGAGGACATTGCCGACTCCGGTCGGGTCGATCCCGTACTCGGCGGGAAGAACAGCGGTTACAAGAACAACGGCCGCAAGAGCGATCGCGACGACAGTGGATTTGATCAGCCTGGCTGCTGAGGGAAGATCGGCATGGGACGGTCTATGGTTGTTGTACATTGTATTCACCTCTTTAAGCGATTACGAAACGAAGAAGCCGGTCAACTGGAAACCAACAAAGATAAAGCCGCCTGTCATCAGGGCGACGTTGGCGCTGTAGGCGTGGCGAACGAAACCGGCGGTGCGTCGCCAGAAACCCATGACGATCAGGATCAGCCCCAGGGCGATGAGCTGCCCCAACTCCACGCCCACATTGAACGCGAGGAGATTGGCGATCAACCCGTCCGGAGAGATCTTGTATTCGAGGATCTTGGTCGCCAGGCCGAAGCCATGGAACAGGCCGAAAACAAGAGTGGCAATCCTGGTGCTGGGCTGGATTCCGAACCAGCGCTGATAGGCCCCCATGTTGTCCAGCGCCTTGTAGACAATCGAAAAACCGATGATGGCGTCGATGATATAAGCGTTGATGCTGAAATCCATCAGGACCCCGAAGAGCAGTGTCACCGAGTGCCCGACGGCGAATAGCGTCACGTAGATGCTGACATCCTTTAAGCGGTAGAGAAAGAAAATCACTCCGAACAAAAAGAGCAAGTGGTCGTATCCGGTGACCATGTGCTTGGCCCCCAGGTAAATAAACGGGATGATCATGGTCCCGGAACTTTCCTGGATATAGCCTTTGTCTCCGGCGGTCACGCCATGAGCGCCCGCTTCCACGACCAGAGAGAATAAAATCGCGATCACCGCCACAAGGATAAACGAATCCCTCCTCATGGCTCTTTTGACAGAACTCACCATAAGTCAACCTCGCAGAAAGTTTCACCGAGAAGTACCGTCAGCAAAACTCTGGAATAATTTGTTTCTTGATTTTCTGATGTTGGTAAAAGGGGTCAGGCAGGCATTGGCGGGCCGCGGATTATCGAAGAAGAGAGATAACGCTCTTTCTTGAGCGACAGGGCCTGAAAGAAAGGTTTAAATTTGTCAAAATCTGCGAATGGCAGAGAGCAGGCAGGAAGGGGGGCGTCTGGAGGGTCAAAGGTCAAATTCGTTGAAGATTTTGACCGTGAGACACGCCAGTCGTTTTTCTTCTCGTATTTGTGCTCGTTTTCATCCTCATGGGAAGAGTGCTCTTCATGATGATGATGAGCTGACGTATGGGCAACCTCAGGAGCTAAGTGATGGAAACTGACCTTGAACGCAACTGAATTATTGACGTGGAAATGGTGCAGGTGAACAGACAGGTAAACATGGCCACAGCAAACAAGGGTCAGGAATGAAAGGCAGGCAAATCGCCAGAAGCTATGGAAAAGGGTGGGTCTTGTCATCCTGCCACTCATTTTTTTCGTTCAGAATCGTGGACTCAAATCCGAAATCGAGGAAAGAAGGCGAACCTTTCTGGTATCCCGTCTCAATTGTCAGGCCTGAAAAGTCCACCCATGGTATGCATTTCTCGGCCCGGAGACAAGCACCTTTTATAATTGCATGTATCCTGGCGAGGCCAAGCAGCTCACTGCTCTAGTCAAGGACGCAAGGCTTCAAGGGCGAGACAACTTGCTGAGAGCTGGCCCCAGGCGCACCGCGCAAGGTGTAACGCCCGGCTGCCTCTCTCTTGACTATTTGAATCGAGGCGGTGACTGCGGCGACTACAGACAATCACTCTTTTCGATGAGACCGCACTTCATCCCCGGTTCAGCTCCAGACCGGAAAATAGACCGAGAAGGTAGAACCCTCTCCCGGCTGACTGCAGACATGAATGTGTCCGCCATGGGCCTTCGTCAACAGCTCGACGATATACAAACCCAAACCCACTCCCTCCCCTCTGCTCGTTTCCCCCCGATCGAATCGATCGAAGAGAGAGGAAATTTTTCCGGGTGGGAACCCTTTTCCCTTATCATGGACCGATATGCGGACGAACCCTGCTGAAGGACTCGTTTCTATCACGATCGGGCCGTCCTCGGAATAGGTGACGGCGTTGTTTAGCAGGTTCGTAATCACCCGCGCCAACTTCTCCTGATCGGCATCGATGGGAGGCAGGTCGGGCTGAACGTGCAGTGTAAAACGGTCGTCGCTTTTGGGGGTTCGCGAGTCCTTCAACAAAGTCGGAAGAAAACGGTCCAGGTGCACAGGTCCTCGCTCCAGATCCAGCGGCTGCCCCTCCAAACGAGCGACTTCCAACAGATCATTGATCATCCCCTGCATATGGGTGCCGGCCCGGTGAATGGAATCTATTGCGGGCCATACTTCGTCGGGAAGATCATAGCCGCGCAAAAGGGTTCGAAGCACATCGACATAGCCGAGAATGACCGTCAGAGGCGTGCGCAGATCGTGGGAGATCGCTCGCTGATAATCCTCTCGCAGGGCCTCCGTTTCCGCCAGGGCGGAAATGTCCGTAAGGACGCCCAGCATTCCCCGCCCGACCCCTTCCAGATCGATAGGGCCGACGTTGAGAAGCACCGGCAGTTTGCTGCCGTCCGGGCGCTGAACGAATACCTTTTTCGCAGAGATCGAGATGTTTTCCCGGTGAACTTTTTCGAAGGGTTCATCTTTGCCGGTCAGGGGCACTCCGTCTTCCGACAGGAACGCCCACTGCTCCTCCCCGAATTTTCGGTTCTCCAACTCCTCCCGGCTGACGCCGAAGATCCTGGCGGCGCCTGTATTGACATAGGTGAACGTATCTGAGTGCTCGATAGTGACGACACCATCTAGGATGCTGTCCATGATTTCGCCGAGAAGGGGTTGCTCCTTCACCAGGTCGTAGAAGCTCATGGGGATTTAGCCTTTCGTTTTCGTTTGCTGCCCTCTCCCGGATGTTTGGGCTTTGAACAGCATATTCCGCCTTGAAAGTCACCGAAGCAAATCATCGACCTTCGCGGCACAGATAAAATCGTTTTCGGAGAGCCCGCCGATGGCGTGCGTGGTATAGGTGACCCGGCAGGTGTTGTAGCCGACCTGGAGGTCGGGATGGTGGCTCTCCCGCTGGGCGATCCAGGCGACGGCATTGACGAAAGCCATCGTCTTTCCGTAGTTCTTGAAACGAAAAAATTTGTTGAGGGTGCTGTCGACCCTCTCCCAGTTATCCAGTCCGGCCAGAAGACGGTCGGCCTCTTCTTCAGCCATCGGCGGCGTGCCTCCCTCGCAGGGGATGCAGTGGCGCTCAGTCAGAGCGGTCCCTTCATCGGTTTTTTCGGTCATGTCAATTCCCCTTTCTTTATCTCTGAAAAGTCCCGGTACCGAAACTCCGGGAAACTGTGCTGACACCAGTGATTTATGTGAACAATATTAAAGGTTCAGATCCTCCGTTGGGTAAAGTGAAACAGAACGTTATAGCCTTTTCAAGTTCCCCTTCCGCCCATATCAGACCGCCATGCACTGCGAGCCTGCCCTGTATAATGGGGTTCCTTCATAATTTATTCGAGATTCTAATCTTCCAATGAATTGCTCGACGGCAAAGAGAGGTTCCACTTAAAGGTAAGAATAGGGTAACATATCTTTCTAGTGGTTTTTTAATCCAGAATTGTGGAGCGGAGGGATGGGGAAAATATTTGAGCAGAATGCTGATGCCAGCATATCGGACCTTGAAGAAAAGGTTCGCCGTCTTGAGCAGGAGCGAGATGCGGCTATAGGTCAGGTCGAGAACCTTCAGGCAGCCCTTCCGGAAAAGGGGGCCGAAGTACAGCCGGAATCTTCCGAACAGGAGGGGGACGGCAGTGCACGGCTTATTCTGGAATCCATTCTGAAGAATGTCCCCGATGGGCTTGCTATCAGCGATCTCAGTGGGCGCGTCACTTACTGCAGCCAGGAAGGCATATACATGTCCGGCATGTCTCCCGAGGAGATGGCGGGGAGTACGCCGGAGAAGCGAAAGCTTGGGATGACCCTCTACAAGCCGGATGGAACCGCCCCTGCCGATTTAGACGAGATGCCGCTTGTACAGGTGCTGCGGACAGGGAACCCGGTCAGGAATCGGGAGCTTCTGATTCGACACGGAGACGGGAAGGAAATTCCCATCCGGTCCAACGCAGCCCCGATCAGGGACAAGGAAGGCAACCTGATCGGCGCCATTCATGTCTGGAGGGACATCTCGAAGCCGAAGCGAGCGGAGAAGGCGCTGGCCGAGAGCGAGGAGCGCTACCGCACCCTCTTCACGAACATGACCGAGGGTTTCGCCTTGGGGGAGCCGATACTCGACGGGGAAGGCCGGCCGAAGGATTTTCGATTCCTTGAAATCAACAAAGCCTTCGAAAAATACTCAGGGCTCTCCACAAAAATACTGGGACAACCTGCATCTGTGGCCCTTCCGAAACTGGAGTCTTACTGGATAGAAATCTACTGCAACGTGGCTATGGGCGGGGAATCCGTCCGGTTTGAGCAATTCAACCAGGACACCAACCGCTGGTTCGACGTCTACTGCTTCCGCCCGACCGAGGGACGCTTTGCCATTTTCTTCAGGGATGTCACCGATCAACGCAGGATGCAGGAGAGGTTGAGCAAGAGCGAAGAGCGCCTGAAGGTGGCCCTTGAGGCCTCGCAGATGGGCGTTTGGGAACTTAATCTGGGAGATATGAGCACCACCCGCACCCTTGAGCACGACCGGATCTTCGGCTATGAGGACCTTCTACCGAAATGGACTTACGAGATCTTTTTGGAACATGTGCTGCCGGAGCACCGGGAGGAGGTGGACAAGACGTTCCAGACGGCCATTTCAACCGGCAGGCCCTGGCATTTTGAATGCCGCATTCGACGGATCGACGGACAGAACCGCTGGATAGAAGCCCGGGGGCGGATTTATTCCGACGAAACAGGAAAAACGCACCGGATGGTCGGGATCGTTGCGGACATCACGAGCCGTAAACGCGGCGAAGAGGCCCTGCGTGTCAGTGAGGAACGGTTCCGTGTTGCCGTTAAAAATTCGGCGTTCATTCCGGCTCAGATGGATAAGGATTTGCGGTATCTTTGGATTTACAACCCTCACCCCGATTTCGACGCTTCTGCCGTGATTGGCAAACGCGATCTGGAAATCGAGGACTCGGCTGGAGCGCACGCGCTCCAGGAACTAAAGCAGCGGGTGCTGACGAGTGGATGCGGTGAATCCGAAACCATTGAATTCCAACGAAGTGATGGAGTGCGCATTTATGATTTTATCATTGAGCCTCTGTATGATTCCAGCGGCAAGGTTGACGGTCTTACCAGCGCGGCCTTTGATGTCACTGAGAAAAAGCGAGCGGAAGAAGAACTGAAAAAAGCCAAAACTGCCGCGGAAGAGGCGAGCCGCGCCAAGAGCGAGTTCCTGGCCAATATGAGCCACGAGATCCGCACCCCCATGACCGCGTTCATGACGGCCATCGAACACCTTCAGGGCATTGAAGAAGATCCCGAGCACCTCCGTATCCTGGACATGGCCGATTTGGCAGCTAAGCGCCTGCGCAGCCTCATCGAAGAGGTTCTCGACTTCTCCCGCATCGAAGCGGGAAAGGTCGACATCAAGGAGGAACCCTTCGACCTGCGCTCCTGCATCGATGATATCACCCAGATATTCACGCTTTCCGCCAGCGATAAGAATCTGCACTTTGAGACGCAGATCGCGGGGCAGATAAATCCAATCCTGCTTGGAGATTCAGACAAGCTGGGGCAGGTATTGATCAACCTGATCGGAAATGCCGTTAAGTTCACCCACCAGGGGGATGTCCGGCTTCGAGTAATCCCCCGGGACGGCCTTCTGGAATTTTCTATCAGCGATACCGGAATCGGTATTCCGGAAGACAAGCAGGGGACGCTCTTCGAGAGCTTCACCCAGGTGGACAGCTCTTTCAATCGCAGTTATGGCGGAACCGGTCTGGGACTAGCGATTTCCAAAGGACTGGTCGAGCTGATGGGTGGAGAGATCTGGGTGCGCAGCCGAGAGGCCGAAGGCAGCGTCTTTTCCTTTACCATTCCGCTGAAGACCGCAGCAGGGCAGCAAGATACAGCGGCGACCGTCCCCCTGGAAGAATTTAGCGACACCTCGCCGGCCCCTATCCTTCTGGCTGAAGACGACCCCATGATAAGGGAGGCGATCTCCCTGATGTTGCAACAGCGTGGTTGGCGGACGGAAGGCGTTGGAACCGGCCGAGAGGCTTTGGAGAGGTGGAGAAAGGGAGATCTACCTTTGATCCTCATGGATCTTCAGATGCCGGAGATGAATGGCATCGAGGCGACCCAGGTCATTCGCAAGGAAGGACCGGAAGAGACCGGGCATTGCTGCATCATCGGCCTGACTGCTCATGCCCTTCCCGAGGTTCTGGAGGAGTGTCTGGCCGCAGGTATGGACGAAGTCCTGACCAAGCCTGTGCAGATGAACGACCTTCTTTCGGTTATAGAGAGATGTCTCCAGCCGAAGACATGAGAGTCCAAAAACTCGCCCTACAATTCTAAGGCTCGACAAAATGCTCGCACAGCTTTCTTCTTTCAGAAACCCTGATAGATGGGATTTCAGTCATTCAAAACGGGCAAGCCGGACTCGAACTTTCAAGTAGTTGATTTTTTTTAGCTGTTTACAGCGCGAACTTTTTTCGAGCGAAACAGGCAAAAATGTAAACGGCCGATTTCACGAAGGAAATCGGCCGTTTCTTATATGGCTCCCCGAGCCGGACTCGAACCAGCGACAAGTTGATTAACAGTCAACCGCTCTACCAACTGAGCTATCGGGGAATATATTGTTTAACTTGCTTATTTTGCGGTCTCTTTTCGATTTTCCTCTTTAAACAGCACCTGAGCTACCGGGGAAAACCTCGGGCACAGGCGAAATTTATACAGGACCCCCAAAAGGATGTCAAGGGGGAAATGCAAACGCCAAGGAAAGTGGCTATTGTCAGTCTATTCCGCTTTTGAGATTCGGCTGTCTGTCGAGGCATTGGCGGAAAACCCCCTGAAGTTCACTTGATCCGCACCTCGTATCCCATGCCCCTGTAACCTCGCAAACGCTTATTCCACATCCGCGCAAGTTGAGGATGCTCATGCTCTATGTAGTCGTAGATTCACACATCATACTTGCTGGTATGAAGAGCACCAGGGTATCCAAAGCAGGAGAGTCAAAGCCCTCGCCAATCAACCGGCCCGTGGCGAGAAGCACTCTCGGTTTTTACTCGTCCAGATCATCCAATTTCGAAAAAATGACTGCACGCTGCTTCTTGGACAGTCGATCGTGGAGAACAGAACATGTTTCGACTGCCTCTCCCAAGGCATCATGCAACAAGCTCAGAGAAATATCGTTGCATTTTATGCTTCCCGCCTAAAGTAGCTTCTTCAGGTACTTGATCCGATCCTTGATTTGTTTGAGATCTTTTTCCTTTTTGCGCCGCTCCTTTATCAATTGCCGCAGGCTTTCGATTTCGCTCTCCGGAACATGCTTGTAAACACTCTTTGAACCATCCCGATACTTGAGGTAGTGATAGGCGTGCACCTTCTTTTTGTGACGCATTTTGCGTTGATGCAGAGATCCCTTTGGCAACTCAGCAATGGCAGCTTCAAGAGAGCCAGCCAAGCGCTCGCACCGCTCCAGTTCGTCTTGTAGCATTCCGTGAACAACGATGTCTTTTTTCACCACAGCCATGCCTATTCTTATATCATGTGGTGTAAATTGTATCAAGCCCATATTTACACCACATTGTTAGGTTTTGGCTTAGTCTGTGGTGTAAATATGGGCTTTTTGGCGCGCTCAGCAGACCGGAAACTACCCTGGGATGGCGAAAATGTTTTTCGTCCAGCTAATCTAGGAAATTCATCGAAAAGGGGAGACAAGATTCAATGGCATGCGATAAGTCCTTTGGTGAACTAGGACGCGGCTGTGGAAGGGCTTTTAGGACGCTTATCCAATTCGGGGAGACAGCATCCTGGTAATGGTGATCTTTGAGAGAAGAAACGACTCCCACTGATGAACGAGTCCTTTTTCGGTGAAAAACGACACTTTCAGCATATTGTCGATCGCCCCCTACAAATCGTAGGCCCTTGAAAGAAAACATCTTTTTGATAGATTGCATTCGGCCAGAGAACAGCACCTGCAGGCACAGCCCTTCAAGAAAGTCAATAAAGGGAGCACACACCTGGCATGGTTTACTGGTCCGGCCTCGGGGCACACGTGGAACAGACAAGAGTTGTCGGATCCGAGAGGAGGCGTTTCTCTGTGATTTCCTCTCCGCATTCAACACAGTGCCAATATTCTCCCGTGTGAATGCGATCAAAGGCAAAGTTGATCAATACAAGCTCGGTGCCCAGAAAGGAAAGGTCATCTTCAGAGTCTGCCTGGTTTTGCATGTTGTCGAGACGATCCAGAAGGATTTTCTGATAGGGTACTGAATTCTTTCCGACCACGGGTATCTCCTTTGTTCAGGAAGACGTTCGGCTTGGTAATTCTGGAAGTCGTGTTCAGGAGGAGCCTTCAAATGCGCGGGGGAGAGGAACATGCTTGGTTGTAGTATTAGGGTTATATCATTTTTCTACAGGAACACAATCCCCTAACTGAACAAATTTTTTATTCCCAATAATGAGACGCTCATTTGTCTTCTGGAAAAAGAAGCCTGAAATAAGAAAACCCGCGAGTCTTTTAAAACTTGCGGGTTTTTCATTGTACGAGCGGCTGACAGGGGCAATCAAAACCGCAGCCTTTTATACGGACTTACGCCACACCACCAGTTCCCTTCTTCAGGTTGATGAGTATCAACTTGGCAACCGCCTTGAGGGTTTCGAAGACCCCCTCACCGGTCATGGCGCAGGCCTCGTAATCAGGCACGCCATCGGGATTGAGAAGGGTCCGTAATTCGTCAACCGAACAGGCATTGGGCAGGTCTCGCTTGTTGTACTGGATGACGTAAGGAAGCTCATCGAGATCGTAGCCGTGCTCTTCGAGATTGACCTTGAGGTTCTCCAGGCTCTCTATATTGGCATCGAGACGCTCCTCCTGGGAGTCCGCTACGAATACCACGCCATCGACCCCCTTGAGGATCAGCTTTCTGGAGGCATCATAGAAGACCTGACCGGGAACGGTATACAGATGAAATCGGGTCTTGAATCCCCGGATCTCTCCGAGAGCCAGCGGCAGAAAGTCGAAAAAGAGGGTCCGCTCCGTTTCAGTGGCCAGGGAGATCATCTTGCCTTTGGCTTCCTGGGCGGTTTTTTCATAGACATGCTGCAGGTTGGTCGTCTTGCCGCACAGGCCGGGACCGTAATAGACGATTTTGCAGTTGATCTCGCGCGAGGCGTAATTGATGAAAGACATGCTGGCTTACCCCTTCATCAGGAGAAGAGATTGTCAATGTCGTCGTCGGTGATCTCGGCAAACGGGCTGCCTTCCGAGGCGGCACCCTTTTCAGCTTCGCGGCTCTTTTCCGCAAGGCTTTCAAAAATCTCGCCGAGTTCGTCGCTCACCTTCTTCACTCGCAACCGGACCAACCCCAGAGAGCTGCGCTGATCGAATATGACCACCAGGATGACCCGGCCGCCGACGATAGAGATATGGATGTTGTCCTTCTCCCCTTCGTGAAAAAGAATCGAAAACTCTTTTTCACCGATCAACTTGGCAAGTCCGCCGGTCGCAGCGATGTTGCCGGCAGTCAGGGACGCCAGACTGGTCGTATCGAGGTGTTCGGTTTCGCCCACCGATGTGATCAACTGGCCGTTTTTGTCGACCAGAAAAATAACTTTGGCGTTGGAGTCTCTAAGAAGCTTTTCCGAAACCTCGTTTATTTGTTTCAGTTCCTCGTCATACATCACGAGGGAGGATTGCGGTCCATTCATGAAAACACTCCTTGCATCCTTGTCTCTGCCAAAGTCACCTTATATCATCTGTATCCTTTTATATCAAGGAGTTTCCAATACTACCAAGCTCGAAAGAAAAGACTCCCGGAGGGCAGCCCTCCGGGAGTCGATCACTGCTTATAGAATATGATTCAGCTTATTCCTTGCCGTCCCCTTCTTGCATCTCTGAAAGTTTTTTGTAGAGATCAAAGCGCTGTGCCGTCTCTTTGTCGGCCTGTTCCATGAGCTGGTCGGACACCTCCGGCTGGGCCTTCTTCAGCACGCGGTAGCGGTTCTGCTTCTGGGCGTACTCGGAGAAGCTCATGGTCGGCGCTTTGCTGTCGAGC
>JAWOCM010000047.1:0-14644 GCA_046483795.1 Desulfuromonadales bacterium
ACGGCGGGTGATGCCGTCGAGAATGGTGCCGTGCAGCGGCGAGGTAATCAACTTGCCGTCGTAGACGAAGCAGATATTCATGCTGCCGACTTCCTCGACGTATTTCTTTTCCCTGGCGTCCAGCCACAGGACCTGATCGTATCCTTTTTCGGCGGCTTCGCGTGCGGCCAGAAGACTGGCGGCGTAATTGCCTCCGGTTTTGACTTCCCCTGTACCGCCTTGAGCTGCCCGGGCGTAATGATCGGATATCCATATCTTGACGGGGGCGATGCCGCCCTTGTAGTAGGCTCCGACCGGGGAGAGGATGATATAGCAGATGTACTGCTCGGCGGGGCGCACTCCGAGCATCGGTTCGGTGGCGATCATTGCCGGCCGGATGTAGAGGCTGGTTCCCTCGCTTTGGGGAACCCAGTCCGCTTCGAGTTTGACCAGCTGCTGAAGGGCGCCGAGGAAAAACGCCTCGTCGATCTCGGGCATGCACATGCGCCGGGCGCTGAGATTGAACCGGGCCACATTGTCAGAGGGCCGGAAGAGTGTGACAGCGCCGTCGGGACGACGGAAAGCCTTGAGCCCCTCGAAAATCTCCTGGGCATAGTGAAAAACCATGGCTGCCGGATCGAGCGTAAAGGGAGCATAGGGTTGAATCCTGGCATTATGCCAGCCCTTGCCGGCCTGGTATTCCATCACGAACATCCGGTCTGTGAACTGTTTGCCGAACTGCAGCTGCGATTCGTCCGTCACCGGTTTTTTTTCATCTGTTACTGGAAGGAGTTCGATCTCCATCGTTCACACGCCTCCATGTTTGATGTTACGAAACGTGGATTATTAGCACAAACGAAGAGGCACAGGCAAGGGGTTTTCAAACGGTATGGCTTATGACTTGGGGCAGGACATTTGATTCAGGTCAGATCCGGTTTTCATTGTGCCGAGAATACACTCGAGAAAGGCGTTTGTCAGATCGGTCATGGTTCGGAAGCGATTGACCACGACGGTGCGATTGCGCTGGTGACAGAAGCCCTTGACCCGGTGTGAGCGCAACCGCCCTGCGGCGAGATGCTCTTCCACCAGGCTGCGGGATATGAAGGTTGTGCCCTCGCCGCGTATGACCGCCTCGATGGTCAGGCGATGATCGTCGGAGACAGTGATGCCCTTGAAATTGCCCAACTCCTTTCCGCTCATGGCCAGATTCATCATCAACAGCTTTTTCGAGCTGCAACCATCCTTGCGAATGAAGAGCCGGTTCGAGAAAAGATGGTCGAGAACCGGCTCGGATTCGGAAATCTCCTGCTCGGTCGCCGTGACAAAGATAAGTTCGTCCAGGGGAAGGGGGAAGGCTTTCAATTCGCTGATGTCGAGGTCATCGCAATGTTCGATAATGGCCAGGTCGTATTCGTTGTCGATCAGCCCCTTGATTGCCTTTTCCGGGGTGTTGAAGAGGAACTTCAACTCGCCGATATCGGCGTTGGCGAGCATGAAGGTGTTGATCACCTGTGGCAGATAGGCCGAACCGAAGGTCGGCGTGCAGCACAGGGAGATATCGTTGCAGCCGTCGAGGCCATCGAATTCTCTTTCCAGTTCCTTTTCGATTTCCAGGATTTCCTGGGCCTTTTTCAGCACGACAGCGCCCGCTTGCGTCAGTTTCAATATCTGTCCGGAGCGATCGAAGAGCTTTTTACCGTATTGCTCCTCGAGAAATTTGATGCGCTGCGAGACGGCCGACTGGGTGACGTGAAGCTCCTGAGCTGTTTTGGAGAAGCTTCCAGTTTCGGCAACCTTGGCGAGCGTGGCCAGATAACGGGTTTCCATTATGCAGAAACTCCTATATTCGGTTAAATAATTATAAGCGAAGGTGATGGAAGCATAAAATACATTCGCTTTATCTTACCATTCTGCCCTTGTAGTGTATACCGGATTCTGAGACTGAACCATGGTGTTTTCAGGGAAGAGAAAGGAGGTGGCCGCAGGATCCCGGCACCATTGGAGCATTGTTACCAAATTACGTTTTGTCATGGAAGGTGATGAAAGGAGAAGTTATGCGAAGGAAGTTGTCCGCTTCAAAAGCGGGGTGGCTGGTAAAGTTGCTTCCCCTGCTGCTGGTTCTGGGCGCCTGCGCTACCGGAGCGGTTCGGGAGAAGATCCTGACCATGCCGGCTATCGAGGGTGCGACGTATGTCGGGGCGGAAACATGTGCCGCCTGCCACGAGGAAAATGCGAAAAGCATGGAAACGAATGTTCATGGTCGGCTCGCCGATTTTGAACTGATGGGCTGGGAAGAAGGGTGCGAATCCTGCCACGGCGCCGGAAGCCTGCATGTCGACGGCGGAGGCGATGCCGAAAAGATCCTTCAGCCCGGTGAGCTCAGGTCTGAGGAGACCGGCGCCATCTGCTCCAAATGCCACACCGACGGTGATCTGATGGCCTGGCCGCACAGCGAACATGCCCTGGCCGACGTGAGCTGCACCGACTGCCACACCATGCACGACGAAGACGCCGCCAAAGGGTATCTGAAAAAGCCTGACCCGGAGCTGTGTTACGACTGCCACCAGGAGCAGCAAGCCAAAAATCACTTCCCCTCCCACCACCCGATTGAAGAAGGGAAGATGAACTGCTCCAGCTGCCACAATCCCCACGGCGATCTCAATACCGAAGAGCGCACCAACGATCTGTGCCTGAACTGCCACAGCCGCTACCAGGGACCTTTCGTGTTCGGCCATGCGCCCGTCGAGGATGATTGCACCATCTGCCACGATCCTCACGGCTCTGTTGCCAACAATATGCTGGTGCAGAATGAGCCTTTCCTGTGCATGCAGTGCCATGAAGGCCATTTCCACATGACGAGGGAATCCAACTACACGGTGCCTGAGGATACTCTTGCCGATGGTGAAACCGCGACAAATCCCGCACAACAGGAACTCGCTGACATCGTCAATGTTCACGGGGATGAAGGATTCCAGAAATCTTTCGGCACGAAGTGCACGACCTGTCACAAGGTGATTCATGGCAGCGATTATCCGTCACAACCGCTCACCGGTGGCGGCCTGAACCGTTAATAGACGCTTAAGGAGGCAATATCATGAAGCGAAGCCGTACCTGGCTGCTTGCATTGTTGTCCGCCCTGACATTGATGACGATCTCCACTCTGGCTGTGGCGGAAGAACATTCCGACCGTTTCAGCGGGAGCGTGGAGATCGGCGCCACAGCCGTCGATGTCGATGACAACCCTGCACGCGTGCAAGAATACACCGAATACAGCTCCGACGACGGAGTCAATTTTGCCCCCCGGCTCGAGATGGACTACACGAGCGACAACCTGTGGTTTTCGATTGAAAGCGACACCAAGGGCCCCCGGGACCAGAGCCACTCCCTCGATCTGGACTTCAAGCGCATGCTGCGCCTCGATGGCTCCTATCAGGCCCTTGAGTACCGGCAGGACCAGGAGACCCTGGATCAGATGGGTGCCACCGGACGTGACGATATAGGAGGGGGCCAGCCTACTGTTACTACGGACGAGATCATGGCTGAACTGCGTGAATTCGATGAAGATGCAACTGCAGTTGGAGGGGGAACGCTCGACTACGACCCCAGAGAAGCCTTCGAGCAGGAAGTCAATAACGACTACGTCGTGACACGGCGTGAGATTGAAAACGACGCCAGTCTGACCCTGCCCGTCATGCCCAACGTTACATTCCATGCCGGAATGCGCCTGGAAACCCGCGAGGGGCAGGAGCAGGCTATCGGCGTGACCAAGTGCGACAGCTGCCATGTATCTGCAATGGGCAAGGGCATCGACGAGACCACCGAGGAGTACACCTTCGGGGCCACGGGCAAATTCGGCCCTGTCACCGTCGACTACGAATACCTGACACGGGACTTCACCGAGGACAGCGAAGCGCCGACCCGCTACTATGAGCCAATGCAAAATGGGACGGCTTACAATATGCTCTACCCTGAGCCGGGCCAAGGAGGTGATTTCCCTTTGGCCCGCACTCCCGATTCGGAGAAGGACAGCCATTCTGTCAAGGCCCGGGTCGACTTCACCAACAACACCGTTCTGACTTCGAGCTATGTGAATTCCGATATCGAGAGCTCCAAGGCGGAGACCCAGGGCGAGTATGAACTTCTCGACGGCGATAGCCTGGAGAGCGAGTACGAATCCTTCGGCGGCAAACTCGCCACCCGACTCGGTGAGAACCTGCGTCTCTCCCTTCGCGGAAGCAGTTACGAGATCGATGTCTCTGACAACTCAATCTATTTCCCTGCCCGTGACCCTGCCATTAACCCAGATGGAGCTGCTGCATGGCCCGGCGACGACACCGACGCCTGGCATTCGGCTGAAGCTCGCAAGGTCAGTGAAATAGGCCTCGATGGGGTCTATAGGCTGGCCACGGCCACGACCCTGCGCCTGGGATACGAGTATGAAGAGGTCGACCGCGAGGAAGAGGAATACGGGGAGACCGAAACGCATACTCTGAAAGCGGCACTCAAGACCCGGTTCAATCGTTCTCTGTCCGGCCGGGCGAGCTACGAATATCAGAATATCGACCACCCCCTCCCAGGCGCCCATGTGGGCATCGCCCAGGGGGATGTTGAAGGGGGAGCTATTCAAGGCGAGTTCGATTCAGGCCTCTGGTACTACAACAGAGATGGGGACATTGCGGGTAATGCTACTTGGCCCGAAAAGGTGTGGTACTGGACGGATGTCTACCCCAATCGCCAGCTGGAGTCTACCAGCCTGCCCGAGGATGTACACGAGGTCAAGCTGAACGGGACCTGGGCCGCCGGATCCAACATGGCCGCCAATGTGTTCGCCCGGATGCGCATGGAAGAGAATGACAGTGTGGGATACGAACAGGACACCTATGTCCCCGGCGCCAGCTTTTGGTATGCCCCCAACGGCAAAATGAACCTGACCATGGCCTATACCTTCAACAAGCAGGAGACGGAGAACAAGGCGTGCGTCGGCTGGTACCATGGCTGAGCGAACAACGTCTCATCGGGCCAGTTTGGCTCGATCTGCAACACCTCGGAATACGATTCCACCGTCAACACCGTTGCTCTCAACATGGACTACCAGGCCACGAAAAAATTCCGGCTGAATGCCGGAGCTGTCTTCAACCACGCCAAAAACGATTGGTCGTGGCGGTTCACCGAAAGGGAAAAGCTCCTTGGTTTAGATGGATCAACTCCGCTTGCCGAAACCGGCATAGAGTCGCCAGGACCTACGGGGTCCGTTAGCTATGACGATTGGGAGTTGAACAATCAGATCGACAGCTACTCCGAGCTGGAGTATCAGCAGTACGAAGTGACCCTGGGCGGCACCTACGCCTTCACTGAGCAGTTCTACACCACCGCTTCGGTGACCTATGACAAGTTCGAGAGCGAAGAGACCTACGTTTACGGCGACGAGGACGGCGATGTCATTCGTGGCTACTTCGCCATGGGCTACAACTTCTAGTTTTTATCGAGGAAAATAGAAAGTTGCCTTCTGTCATGACCCGGCTGCATCAGCAGCCGGGTTTTTTTATGCAAAGTCAGCCGATGAGCCGGATAGTGAAGGGATAGCGGTAGGGTTCGCCGTTTTTCGCCTTGACGGTGGCGACGATGATGAAGATGAAATCCAGAAGGGCCAGCGCGGCCAGCAGGAACAGACCGATGGCCACGAGGGCGAGAAGGGCGGCCACGGCCATATAGAGAGTCATGCTGATCTGGAAGTTGAGCGCTTCCTTGCCCTGCGCGTTGACGAAGGGGTGGCTTTCGCCCTTGAAAAGAAGCACGGCCAGGGGGCCGAGAAGGTGGCCGAAGGGAATGAAATAGCCGGCGAAGGCGGCCAGGTGGCAGGCCATGCCCCAGTTGCGGTACTGCGGCTCGATGTCGAAGGCTGTCATGGGATCTCCTGGCTGGGTCGATCGGTTGTGCGTCAAAAAGACTTTAACGGAATTCTATCGCAAACAAGATCCTGCACCACCAAGACACCAAGCCACAAAGGAATCTTCTTTCCTTGCGTTTTTCCTGGTGTCTTTGTGGTCAACCGAATGTGTTCCCGATTTATTCGTCGAGACCGAGAAACGCGAGGGTCGATTCGAGGGTGCGGTTGACGATCTGTTCATAGCGCACGCCGGCCTCTTCGAGGGCTTTCAGGGCATCGCCGAAAAGGCCGACGCTGGCGGCGATGTGGGCATCCGAGCCGATCGCCACGGGGGCGCCTTTTGCAGCGGCGAGCCGGTAGAAGGTCTGGCAGTTGGCGGCGCTGCCCTTGCGGCTTATGGAGAAGGAGGAGTTGTTGACCTCCAGAGCGGTCCCTGTTTGGGCAGCCTTCGTGACGATCGCCTCATAATCGAGGGGGTAGCGGGGATTGCCGGGGTGTGTGATGACGTGGACCAGCGGATTGTCCATGAGGGCGAGCACCGCCTCGGTATTGGCTGTTATCCCCTTGTCGTCGAATCCGCAATCCTCGTGGAAACCGGCCAGGACCAGGTCGAGCTTGGCCAGACTGTCAGGCGGCAGGTCGATTTCGCCGATACCGGTGATGTTGGCCTCGACGCCGCGCAGTACCCTCACGTTGTTGAGATAGGGAGGCACAAAGCGCAGCGCCATGAAGTGGTAGGGGTGCGGTCCGCCCGGAAGCGCTGGACCGTGGTCTGTCATGCCGACCAGGCGCAGGCCGCGTCTGTCGGCTTCTCGCGTGATCTCGTCGATGGTACTGAAAGCGTGGCCCGAAGCGACCGTGTGCACGTGCAGGTCCGCTTCGAGGTGGTGTTTGTTGGGCATGATTTGTCCGTTTCTTCCTGAGATCGGTCCTTCACAGTCGGCGGTAGTGTATACCAGAGAGAATCCGCGGACAACCCTTTCCAGCCTCGAACCGTTGGAATGCCTTGTAAGTGGTTATTCCCTCATGCTATCTTGTAAAGTTTCCAAAATACATTTTACGGATTGAACACAATGCCGACAGACTATAGCTTTTTGACCCGTCTCGACCGTCCCTCCCGTTATCTGGGCGCAGAGGTGGGGAGTATCACCAAAAATCCTTCAACGGCCGAGGTGAGCTTCGCCCTGGCTTTTCCCGACGTCTATGAGATCGGGATGAGTCATATCGGTTATCCTATCCTTTACCATATCCTGAATCGTCTGGAGTGGGTCGCTGCCGAACGGTCATACGCGCCCTGGCCCGACATGGAGGCCCATCTTCGCGACCGCGCGGAACCGCTCCGCTCTCTGGAAAACGCCCGTCCTCTGGGCCGGTTCGACGTGGTCGGCTTTACGCTGCAGTACGAGTTGTCCTACACCAACGTGCTCAACATGATGCACCTGGCCGGCATTCCTCTTCGAGCCGAGAAAAGGACCCTTGAGGACCCGCTGATCGTGGTGGGCGGTCCCTGCGCCTTCAACCCGGAGCCGCTGGCCGACTTTTTCGATTGCGCCATCATCGGCGACGCCGAGGAGGCGGTGGTCGAACTGTGCGAGGCTCTGCGCGAATCCCGTCGCAGGGACGAGAGCCGCACTCAGCTTCTCGAGCGTCTGGCGGCCATCGACGGTATTTACGTGCCCTCCTTATTCGCTGTCGACTATCGTGATAACGGGGAAATCGAGGCCATCCGGCCCCTGCGAGAGGGCTATTCCTCGGTCCGACGGCGCTTCCTGGCCGACCTCGACGCGGCCCACTATCCGACCCGTCCGATTGTGCCCTTTCTCAATACCGTTCACGACCGCGTGACGGTTGAGATCGCTCGCGGCTGCACCCGCGGATGCCGCTTCTGCCAGGCCGGTTATGTCTACCGGCCCGTGCGCGAGCGCTCCCCGCAGAAGGTGGCGCAGATCATCGAGGAGTCTCTGGAGCGCTCCGGTTACGACGAGGTGTCGCTGCTCTCCCTCTCCACGGGCGACTACACCTGCGTCGAGCCCCTGGTGACCGGTCTGATGAAGCGCTATAACCGCGAGCGTGTGGCCGTATCCCTTCCCAGCCTCCGGGTCGGTTCGCTGACCCCGGAGATGATGGAGCAGATCAAGACGGTTCGCAAGACCGGCTTTACTCTGGCACCCGAGGCGGGCACCGAGCGGCTGCGCAACGTCATCAACAAGGGGATCAGCGAAGACGACCTGCTCGAAACCACCCGAACCGCTTTCGAACTGGGCTGGCAGACGGTCAAGCTCTATTTCATGCTCGGCCTGCCGACGGAAACCGATACCGACCTGGAGGGGATCGTCGAACTGGCCAGCCGGGTCAAAAAAGGCGCCAAGGGGATGTCGGGGGTCAATGTCAATGTCTCGTTTTCCACATTCGTTCCCAAGCCCCATACTCCCTTCCAGTGGGAGGGACAGGTCGGGCTGGATGAAACTCTGCGCCGCCAGACGCTGCTGCGCGACGGCCTTCGACGACTCAAACTGCGTCCCAAATGGCACGATGCCCGTCCGTCGTTCCTCGAAGGCGTTTTCGCCCGCGGCGACCGTCGCCTCGGAGCGGTCCTCGAGAGGGCTGTCGAGCTGGGATGCCGCTTCGACGGCTGGCACGAGCATTTCGACTGGGAGAAGTGGCAGCGGGCTTTTGCCGATTGCGGCCTGGATCCGGCGTGGTACTTGAGGGGGCGTCGGGAAGACGAGGCACTGCCCTGGGATCATATCGACTGCGGTATTCCCAAGGCGTTTTTCCTCTCCGAGCGCCGCAAGGCTCTCGAGGCCGACTATACGCCCGACTGCCGTACCGATGCCTGCAGCGCCTGCGGGGTCTGCGACTTTGAAAGCCTCCGGATGCGCCTGCAGCAAGACGACGAGGTCGCGGTGACGGAGTCTGCCCCGGTTCCGGAACTCACCGAGGACGATCGGTACAAACTGCGCCTTCGCCTGCACAAAGGCGAACGGGCCCGCTTGCTGAGTCATCTCGAATTCATGACCGCCATCCACCGGGCTTTCCAGCGAGCAAAGCTGCCGGTGCGGTATTCGGAGGGCTACCATCCGGCACCGCGAATCAGTTTTTCCGAAGCGCTGCCCCTCGGGGTAGAGAGCAACGCTGAAATTATCGATATCGAATGTTATCAGCCGGTTTCGGCCCGGGACCTGGTCGAAAAGTTGAACCGCGAGCTGCCCGAGGGCATCAGAGCACTTGAGGGAGCGACCCTTTTCTGGCGTCACCCTTCGCCTTCGGCGAGTATCGAGTCTTATCGTTACCGGGTGACCTTGCCGGTCGGCACAGGCGATGAACTGCAGCAGCGCATCGATGCCTTTCTCGCCGCCTCCGAGGTTGCCGTCGAGCGCGCCAGGGCCCGTAAGGTTCAAATGGTCGATCTGCGCCCCGATGTCGTCGATCTGTTTCTCGATGGCGATGATCTGGTGATGATCATGACCAAGGGCAGCCCCCTGCTGCTCGCTTCGCACCTCTTCGGCCTGTCGTTGGAGGAGGCCAGGGCGCTGGCTATCTGCAAAGAGGCTGTTATCTTTAAATAGGGATTCCGCGTCCCCAAAGACAAAAAGCGCAACGCAAAGGCGCAAAGGTTTCAGGTCAAGCCGCAAAGAGAATCATGGAAAGATTTTTCGCACTCTTTGCGTCTCGCTTTTTTCTTGGCGGCTTTGCGTTAAGGTTTGAAGATTTTCGGGTTGACGATCCGCCTGATAACGAATTTTACGTTTTGACGATATAAACATCTATACTTTTGGGAGAAATGTCATGACCAAGGAACTGGTCATCAACACGACCTCCCACGAAACCCGGGTAGCGCTTCTGGAGAGCGGGCATATCGCCGAGCTCAATATCGAACGCAGTCGCGACAGGGGAATCGTGGGCAACATCTACAAGGGGAGGGTCGTACGGGTGCTTCCGGGCATGCAGGCGGCTTTCGTCGATATCGGCCTGGAAAAGGCCGCCTTCCTGTACGTCGCCGATGTGCTCGACGAGATCGAGGCGGTGGAGCAGTTCGCCGACAGCGGCAACCGCCCGGCCGCTTCGCCGGAGGATCTGGCCGAGGACGAAGAGGAGGAGCTGCCTCATATCGAGGAGTTGCTTCAGGAGGGTCAGGAGATTCTGGTGCAGGTGGCCAAGGAGCCGATCGGCACCAAGGGCGCGCGCATCACCTCGCACATCTCCCTGCCGGGGCGGCACCTGGTCTTCATGCCGACGGTCAACCACGTCGGCATCTCGCGGCGTATCGAGGACGAAGAGGAGAAGGAGCGGCTGCGCAGCCTGGTCGAGGAGCTGCGCCCGGCCGGCACCGGATTCATCGTGCGCACCGTATCCGAAGGCAAGAGCGAGGACAATCTGCAGGCCGACATGGATTTTCTCGTCAACCAGTGGGAGATGATCCTCGAGAACAAGACGAAGCATCACGCCCCTTCTCTGATCCATTCGGAGCTCGATATCGTCTGCAAGGCGCTTCGCGATATCCTGACCGAGGACATCAAACGGATCGTCGTCGACTCCCGGAACGTCTACGAGAAGATCGTCGAGTTCATCGACCGTTTCATGCCGCACCTGAAATATTCGATCGAACTGTACCAGGAACGCGAGCCGATCTTCGACGCTTTCGGTCTCGAAGTGGAAATCGCCAGGGCTCTGGGCCGGAAGGTCTGGCTGAAAAGCGGCGGCTATATCATCATCGAGCAGACCGAGGCGCTGGTGGCCATCGACGTCAATACCGGCCGCTTTGTCGGCAAGCACAACCTTGAAGATACCATCCTCAAGACCAATCTGGAGGCGGTGAGAGAGATCGCCTTTCAGTTGAGGCTGCGAAATATCGGCGGCCTGATCATCGTCGATTTCATCGATATGGAGAAGGAACAGCACCGGGAGAAGGTTCATGCCGCATTCGAAGAAACCCTGAAGAATGACAAGAGCAAGACCAATATTCTCAAGATCAGCGAGCTGGGTCTGGTGGAGATGACCCGCAAACGTGTGCGCGAGAGCATCGGCCGCACCCTTTGCGAGCCGTGCCCTTACTGTGACGGCAAGGGTTATGTCAAGGAAGCGACCACGGTCGCCTACGAGATTTTTCGCGAGCTGCGCAGGGAAATGGGGTCCCGTCAGCTTCCCGGTCGCAAAGTGACGTTGCTGGTCAACCCGGATGTCGCTTCACTGCTCTACGACGAAGAGCGCGGCAGCATCGAGGAGTTCGAGCAGGAATACAACAAACAGATCGTTATCAACCCGCGTACCGGTTTTCATCGGGAACAGTATGAAGTCGTCGCTGCTTAAAGACCGTGCTGCGGATTGTCCGCGAAGGGACTTCAGGGCCATGGAATTTTCCTTGACAGTGTCCTGAAGCGGTTGTATATTCTGCCATTCGTGCGAAATACGAAAAGAATAAAGAGAGTGAGGTGAAGTCGAATATGTATGCGGTTATCAAGACCGGAGGAAAACAGTACAAAGTTTCCGAAGGCGACCTGATGAAGGTCGAGAAACTCGCCGGCGAGGTGGGAGAAACCATCGAACTGGGCGAAATCCTCATGGTCGGGGGCGAAGAGGTTAAAATCGGGACACCTCTTCTGTCCGGTGCGAAAGTGACCGCCAGAATCATGGAGCAGGGCAAGGACAAAAAGGTTCTCGTTTTCCGCTCCAAACGGCGCAAAACCTATCGCAAGAAGTACGGACACCGCCAACCGATCACTCGTTTGAAAATTACCGGTATCGAAGCTTAAGGAGGTCACCGATGGCACATAAAAAAGGCGTCGGCAGTACACGAAACGGCCGGGACAGCGCAGGCAAACGTCTGGGCGTGAAGGCTTTTGGCGGCCAGAGTGTGACCGCCGGATCGATTATCGTCCGCCAGCGAGGCACCACCATCCATCCCGGCGACAATGTCGGTTGCGGCAAGGACTACACCTTGTACGCCCTGTCCGATGGCGTGGTCACCTTTCAGCGCAAGGGAAGAGACAAGAAGAAAGTCAGTATCTGCAACGCCTGATTTCTTGTATTCCCGCCAGAAAAAACAGAATGGCCCGAGGTTCTCATGAACTTCGGGCTTTTTTGTGATAGTTTAAAGAACAACTGATGTTGTTGACGAATCTACAACCCGTACAAAGGCTTTTAACGCAAAGACGCAAAGAAAACCGGAAAGACGCAAAGATGTGAGCGAAAAACTGTATTGAAATCCTTTGCGTCTTGATTCCAATCTTTGCGACTTTGCGTTGACATTGTTGTCAGGGATGGTTTCGCCTTTCCTCGGCGTCTCCGCGCCTCTGCGTTAAAAATGGTTTTAAGCGGGTTTTTCTCAGTCAAGAAGTGAAGCATTCGTACCCATGAATTTCGTTGATCAAGTCAAAATACACGCCAAGGCCGGCGACGGCGGTCGCGGCTGCGTTTCGTTCCGCCGAGAGAAATTCATTCCCAAGGGCGGCCCCGACGGTGGCGACGGAGGCAACGGCGGGGACATCATCCTGTGCGTCGATCCCGGACTCTCCACGCTGCTCGATCTGCGCTACAAGGTTCATTACAAGGCGAAGCGGGGTGCCCATGGGATGGGGAGCAACCGCCACGGCAAGAACGGCGAGACCCTGGTGATCTCGGTCCCGCCGGGAACCATGGTCTACGACCACGAAAGCGGGGAGCAGCTGGCCGATCTCAAAAAACCCGGCCAGAAAACGACCTTGCTTCGCGGCGGTCGCGGCGGACGGGGGAATGCCCGATTTGCCACCAGCACCAATCGGACTCCCCGGCATGCCCAGCCGGGAGAGCCCGGCGAGGAACGGGATCTGCGCCTCGAGTTGAAACTGCTGGCCGATGTCGGCCTGGTCGGGTTGCCCAATGCCGGCAAATCAACCCTGATCGCGGCGGTTTCGGCCGCACACCCCAAGATCGCCGATTATCCTTTTACCACTCTGGTCCCCAACCTCGGAGTCGTTCGTTACGGCGATTTCAAGACATTCGTTATGGCGGATATCCCAGGACTCATTGCCGGGGCCAGCGAAGGTCACGGATTGGGAACCCGCTTTTTGCGTCATGTCGAGCGGACCGACCTTTTTCTGCATCTGGTCGATTTGTCCGGCATGCAGGAGGGCGATCCGAAAGAGCAGTTCTCTATGATCAATGCCGAGCTGGCCAGTCATAACGAGGAGCTTGCCCGCAAGCCGCAAATCGTGGTTCTGACCAAATGCGACGTGACCGAGGTGCATCAGAAGGCACAGGAGCTGACTCCCTGGTTCGAAGATCGGGGATACCCCGTCTTCAAGGTCAGCGCCGTGACGGGCGCAGGGATCCCTGCGCTGCTGGCCGAAGTGGGGAAGCAACTCGAGGCGCGCAAGGAGAAGGACGATACCGGAGAGGGGTTCGAACCTTGACAGGCGTACGGCGCCGCGAGTACGATTGCCGGCAATTTGTTCAATAAAATCGTGCTTTTCGAGTTGGGTGGCATGTAATGCGTGATAAACTTCTGCACGGCGTCCGGCGAGTCGTCATCAAGATCGGCAGTGGAGTCATCTCCACGGATCAGGGTCTCGACGTGATCCAGGTGGGGGCCATTTCGGACCAGATCTGCGAGCTGCTGGCCGACGGACTGGAGGTTGTCGTCGTCTCATCCGGGGCTGTAGCGGCTGGAAAGGGGGCGCTGGGAATCGAAGGCAAGCCGCGGACCATCCCCCTGAAGCAGGCCGCAGCCGCGATCGGCCAGAGCCGGGTGATTCGCACTTACAAAGAGGCATTCGGTGAGAAGGACCGCCTGGTGGCGCAGGTCCTGCTCACACGGGACGACCTGAACAACCGCCGTCGTTATCTCAACGCCCGCAATACCCTCATGACCCTTCTCGAGCACCGGGTGACGCCGATCATCAATGAAAACGATACGGTCGTCGTCGAGGAAATACGCTTCGGCGACAACGACAATCTCTCGGCGATGGTCACCAATCTGGCCGACGCCGATTTGCTGATTATCCTCAGCGATGTGGATGGTCTGTACGACAGCGATCCGTTCGCCGATCCGCGCGCCCGGCTGATCCCTCGTGTCGAGGCGGTCGACGATGCGATCGAGAAGATGGCCGACGGCTCCGGCTCTCGGCTCGGCACCGGCGGCATGCTGACCAAGGTTCGTGCCGCTCGCCGCGCCGCGGAGTTCGGGGTGGGGACGATTCTGGTTAACGGGCGAACTCCTCGCATTCTGCAACGGATTTTTTCGGGCGAAGAGGTCGGCACCTTTTTCAGCCCGCATCGCCAGCGCCTGGCCGCCAAAAAACACTGGATTTCATTTACCAGGCCCAAGGGGGTTCTGTTTCTCGATGACGGCGCCTGTCAGGCCCTGCTCGAGGGCGGAAAAAGCCTTTTGCCCTCCGGGGTGAAAAAGATCGAGGGCGTATTTCAGCGCGGTGATGCCGTGCGGTTGTGTTCGCTGGCCGGCGTCGAGATCGCCAAAGGGGTCATAGGTTACGACCTGACCGAAATGATGAAAATCATGGGGCGCAACTCGACCGAGATCGAAGGGCTGCTCGGATACAAGTACGGCGATGAAGTGGTGCATCGCGATAATATGGTGCTGAAAAACAAGATCCTGAATTCGTGAGGTGTGAGGCGAAAGGACTTTACCCCTCTCGCCTCACCCCTCACTCCTCACCTGGTGATATCTGCTGTGCCGCGCAGAATCGACACTGCCGACACAAACTCACTGATTTAAGTTTCTGCAAGGAGCCTATGAGATGAGCGTGTATGACGAGATGCTTCAGGTGGCGCGAGACGCCA
>JAWOCM010000124.1:0-6431 GCA_046483795.1 Desulfuromonadales bacterium
GAAAAATATCGTGAAATTCTCGAAGAACAACTTGACGAGTTGCTGCGGGATGCGACCCGGACCATGTCGGAGATGAGCGATGAAAAGGTCAATTTCCCAGACCCGACCGATCGCGCTTCCCTCGAGTCGGACCGGAATTTCGAATTGCGTATTCGGGATCGCGAGCGAAAGCTGATCAAGAAGATCCGCGAAGCGATCGAGCGGACGGAAGACGGCACTTTCGGCATATGCGAGGTCTGCGAAGAGCCGATAAGCGAAGCCCGGTTGAAGGCTCGCCCCGTTACGACCCTTTGTATCGATTGCAAAACGGAGCAGGAGCGCCAGGAAAAAATCGGATAAGGGCCTCTGCCGCCGGGAAGAGTTCATCATGGTCGATTCATACATGGCCCTTCTCAACCGTATCATTCGGCAGGCGCATGTATCCGAAATGCCGCCCTTCCGAAAGATCTGGCGGATCCTCCGTTTGCTCCAGCGCACGCTGGAGCTTGAGGATGCGGCCCTTTTTTTTCGCCGGGGGCGCGAGCGTCATTATCGTTTCCAGATTTGCGCCCGTGGCTGCTCCGATCTTGTGTCGCCGCCCCTCTATGACCCGCCGAAAAACGTTTTAAAAATTTCGCACACTGTTTCCGCAGACACCAGCGAATTGACGGTCCCTCTGAAAAAGGGACGCCGCATCCCTGCAGTGCTTGTTCTGAAGAGCTGCCCTTCATCTCTGGAAGCAGAACGGGATTTTCTCTCCGCGATCTCCTCGTTGCTGGTCTTCCTCCTCGACCAAGCTGGACGCGGGGCATTGGGAACGAACAGGGACGACCGTCAACTCGAAGAATTGACCTTGCTCAACAGGCTGTCCCGGGCTCTTCACGGCACCCTGGAGATAGACCAGCAGATGCAGTTGCTGCTCTCCGGTCTGGCTTTGCCGGAGGGAGGTTTCGAAAGGGCCATGTTGTTCATGGTCAATGAGCGCAGCGGGACCCTCCAGGGGATGCTCGGCGTGACGCGCGATATGGCCCGAAAAATTTTCCCCGACAGTGAAGAACAGGAGATTGTTCCGGCCGACAGCTGCCTGGAGGAAGACAAAAACGACCACGATTTTTCGCTGCTCATTCGTCAGCAGCGCCTTCCTCTCGACCCGGACCACAATGCCCTGGCACGGGCCGCTCTGCAGAGACGGATCTTCTTCGTGAACCAGAGCCGGGAAGAATCATCCCGGATATCCGATATGGCGAGGGAACTCGGACTGACATCCTATGTCTGCCTTCCCCTTTTCGCCCGTGATAGAACCCGTGCGGTGATCGTTGTTGACAATCCGTTGACGGGCCGGACACCGGGACGCGACCAGCGGCGCTTCCTTGAACTGTTCGCCAAGCAGGCCGGGCAGGCCCTTGAAACAGCCCTCCTCGTTCAGCGCCTGGAGGATGCTCACAAGGAACTGCGGGAGACCCAGGAGGAACTGATTCAGGGGGAGAAGCTCGCTGCGATCGGTGAGATGGCCGCCTCGGTGGCGCACGAATTGAAAAATCCGCTGGTCGTGGTCGGCGGCTTTGCCAGGCGTCTGATGCGTATCACTGAAGGGGAAAGTCAGGCTCACCAGTACTCTGCGACCATAGCCAGAGAGGTCGATCGTCTGGAGGAGATGCTGGCCAATATTCTTGCTTTTTCCAGGAAAAGCGTGGCCTGTCTGGCTCCGTGCGATCCCTCCCGGATTTTGCACGATGCTCTCGCCCTGGGCCAGGGGAGTGCAGGTCGTGACGAAGTGGTCTACGAGGTGTCGGTGGAAGAGAACCTGCCCCGGATTCAGGGCGACGAACAGAAGCTTCGCCAGGTGCTGGTGAATCTGCTGAACAACGCACGACAGACCCTCGACGGGGAGGGGGCGATCACACTGCAGGCTCGTCGGGGGATGTTGCGCGGCGACGGAGCTGTCGTTTTCGAGGTGGCCGATACCGGCGGTGGCATACCGTCTTCCGTTATCCGCAACATTTTCAATCCATTTTTCACGACCCGTGACAAAGGGACCGGCCTGGGTCTGTCGATTGCCCAGCGCATTGTTGAACAGCATCACGGACACATCGAAGTGCAGAACAGCGAACAGGGCGCGCGCTTCAGGGTTTCCATCCCTCTTCACCCTCCCCATGGTCGTGCTGCCTATTGACCCGCCCGTTTAACGGCCATCATCGAAAAGATATCTGAGTCGTCCCATCTATTGTCGTAAGAAGCTTTTTGCGCTATATTAGGAGCGATTTATTTTGATACGGCATAGGGTATGCAAATCCTGTTTGGAGAAATTGCATTTATGAATAACGATCTGCGCAGTGTTCTCCTTGTCATGGACGACCGGCCGGTGAGGGAAGAGCTGGCGATTGTGCTCCGCAAAGAGATCGGCTGTGTGGTCCTGGAGGCCGCTACCACGGCGGGAGTGGTGGAGATGCTGAAGCGGCATGAGGTGTGCCTGCTTCTGACCGACCTTTTCCTTCCCGGCAAAAGCGGAATCGAACTGCTGAAAACCGTCTCTCTGGTCTGTTCGCATGTCGTGACCGTTGTCGGTATTCCGGCCGGTGACCGCGAATCGGTCAAGGATGCGTTTGATTCCGGAGCGTTCTTCCATGTCAATACACCCTATGATTTTCATGAAACATTGATTGTCGTTGCCAAGGGATTGCACATATATGATCTTATGGTGCATCGCGAGAAGCGTGGTTCAAAGATCCGCAAAAGCGAGAGCTTCTACGGTATGGTCGGCAAGTCGGAAGCAATGCAGTCGTTGTTCAACATCGTCGAGAAGGTGGCCGAAGAACCCGATGCCACCGTTCTTGTCCAGGGAGAAAGCGGCACCGGCAAAGAGCTGGTTGCCCGGGCGATCCACTCCCACAGCGAACGCCGGAGCAGGAATTTCGTGCCGGTCAATTGCGCGGCTATTCCCGAAGACCTTCTGGAAAGCGAGCTCTTCGGATACGTCAAGGGCGCTTTTACAGGCGCTGTCCAGTCGAAAATAGGGCGCATTCAATATGCCGACGGCGGGACGCTGTTTCTCGACGAGATCGGCGATATGAAACCGAGCCTCCAGGCCAAGCTGTTGCGAATGCTCCAGGAGCGGGAATTCGAGCCGGTGGGAGGGTTGAGATCGGTTCCTGTCGATGTTCGGGTGATCGCAGCCACTCACTGCAGTCTCGAACAACGTGTTGCCGATGGCCGTTTCCGGGAAGATCTTTTTTATCGTCTCAACGTCGTGCCGATTGAAATTCCCCCCCTGCGCGTGCGTCGAGCCGATATCAGCCACCTCATCGAGACGTTCGTCAAGGTGTACAATCGCGGCAAGAGAGAGCCTTTGCTAGGCTTCACCGCCGAGGCTGTCGAGTGCCTTGTCAGATATTCGTGGCCCGGTAACGTACGGGAAGTGGAAAATCTGGTTCAGCATATGGTGGTTCTCAACGGGGGAAAAATGGTGGGGCTTGAAGAGATGCCTTCAAAATTCACGACCGGTTCCGATCTCTCCAATCAAATCAGACCGGCCGCGGAGGTGCCTTCTGTCGAGATCGGCAAGGATGGGATCGATTTCAATGAGGTGATCGGGCGCTTTGAGGAGCAGCTGATCCGTCAGGCGCTTTCACAGACCGGAGGGAACAAGAAAGAGGCGGCGAAACTGCTCAACCTCAAAAGGACCACTCTCACCGAGAAAATAAAGAAGCGCAGCATCAACGTAGGCCTCGGTTGATCCGGGCTCTGCTTTTTTGCCGAAGGCACGCTCTTTCTCTCGGGACGGCGACTGGCTCAGAGCAGAAGAACGCTCTATTCGAGGAAGTCGATCGCTTCGGTGGGGCAGACGGGTATACAGATGCCGTCCAGATCGCAGCTCTCGTGATCGATAACGGCGGTTTCGCCGGTCAGGCTGATCGCCCCGACGGGACAGGCATCTACGCACAAGCCACAGGAGTTGCACTTTTCCGCATCGACAACTATTTTCATGGAATGTCCTTTTCAGTTTTTATGATGCTCGCACGGTAGCACGAATAAGTGATGTTTTGAACCTCTTCCGGGAAAGCAGCATCAAAAATCGCAGTCAGCAGATGCGAGGCAGTTGTTCTCCGGCCAGCATCTCGATGGCACGCAGGCCCCCGATCGCGGTGCGCATGACGACCCTGCCCGGAGAGGGGCCGGTCACTTCGCCGATGATTGCGGCCCGTTGCCCTTCGGGATGGCCGCGCATCGTCAGCAGCGCGCCCTCGGCTGCCTCTGCAGCCACCACGACGAGCACTTTCCCCTCGTTGGCGACGAAGAGCGGATCGAGACCGAGGATGGCGCAGGCGCTTCCCACCGCCTCGTCCACCGGGATTTGAGGTTCGCTCAGGGTGATCTCCACCTGCGATTGCCTTGCGATCTCCTTCATGGTCGTGGCCACGCCGCCGCGGGTGGGGTCGCGCAACACGTGAACCGCCTCGCCGTGCGTCTTCAGCAGATCGGCGGTCAGCGTCCCCAGAGCGGCACTGTCGCTGCAGATGTCGCTCTGAAGCTCGAGCCCCTCGCGGCTGGCCAGTACGGCCATCCCGTGGTCCCCGACGGTGCCGTTGATCAGCACCTTGTCCCCGATCCGGGCACCGCTTCCGCGGATATCGAGGGGGTGCTCGAAGACGCCGATTCCCGAAGTGTTGATGAAAATCTTGTCGGCCTTGCCCCGCGGCACGACCTTGGTATCGCCAGTGACGATCCGCACGCCCGCATGGTCGGCGGCGTTCCTCATCGAGGTCAGAATCGTTTTCAGCTCCTCGAGAGGAAGGCCCTCTTCCAGGATCAGCCCGACGCTGAGCACAAGCGGCCGGGCTCCGGCCATCGCCAGATCGTTGACCGTGCCGTTGATGGCCAGATCACCGATATTGCCGCCGGGGAAGAAGACCGGATCGACCACGTAGGAGTCGGTGGTATAGGCGAGACGATCCCCATCGTGATCGATGATCGCCGAGTCGTTCTGGTCGCGCCGGGCAACGTCCGACAGAGCGGGGATGATAATCTCGTCGAGCAGCTGGTGGCTGAGAGTGCCGCCGCTTCCGTGACCGAGCAGAATGATGTCGGACTTCAAGAATCCTCCATAACAGTTTCAAATGACAAGTCCCAAGCAGAGAGCTGAAATCTTTTTTCAGGTCGTCCCGTATTTGTACTCGGCAGCGCAAGTCCCCTCGCTGGACACCATGCAGGCTCCGACAGGATCCAGGGGCGAGCAGACGGTTCGGAACAGGCTGCATTCTTTGGGAGTCACCTTGCCCTTGAGGACATCTCCGCATCGGCAGCCGGGGGGTTCCTGCGCCTCTTCGACCGAAACCGGCAGATGAACTGAGGCGTCGCAGGCGGCATAGGCATCGCGTATGCGCAGGCCGCTTCCCGGAATGTCTCCGATGCCCCGCCAGCGGGCATCACAGGGTTCGAAAACTTCGTAGAGCAGATCTCTGGCCTTGACGTTGCCTCCCCATTTGACGTAGCGGCTGTACTGGTTCTGGACTTCCGCCGTACCGGCAGCGGCCTGGCGCACCATCATCTCCACCCCCTGGAGTATGTCGACCGGTTCGAAGCCTGTGATGACGCAGGGAACGCCGTGGCGATCGGCCAGAGGTCGATACCCTTCGGCACCGATGATGGTGCTGACGTGGGCCGGGCAGATATAGCCGCCGATCTGCAGCTCGGGATCGGCGCTCAAGGCGGCCATCGGCCTCGGCATGGTCTTGTGACTGCCGAGAACGTAGAAGTTGTCCAGGGATTCGCGACGGGCCGTAACGATGGCGCCGGCGACCGCGGGGGTGGTCGTTTCGAAACCGACTCCGAGAAAGACCACTGTCTTTTCCGGCGTCCGGGAGGCCAGGGAGACCGCATCGAGCGGAGAATACACGATACGGACGTCTGCCCCGCGGGCTTTCTCCTCCGTCAGGCTGCTCGTGGAGCCGGGAACCCGCATCATGTCGCCGAAGGTTGTGACGACGGTATCTTCACGGCGTGCCAGGGCCACCGCATGGTCCACGTAGCCGACCGGCGTGACGCAGACCGGGCAGCCGGGCCCGGAGATGAGCCGGATCGCATCGGGCAGCATGGCGCGGATGCCGTTCTGGTAAATCGCCATGGTATGGGTCCCGCAGACTTCCATGAAGGTCACCGGTCGCGAAAGGCCGTCGGCCAGCCCTTCGATCGACCCCAGAAGGCTGCCCGCCACGGCGGGGTCGCGAAAGGCGCTGATCACACTCATCCGATGGCTTCCCCTTCGGCGAGAACGTTTCGAAACAGCCTGATCGTCTCCTCGGCATCGGCCTTGTCAAGCCTCTCGATGGCGAAGCCGGCGTGGATGAGAACGTAATCTCCGATCTCGGTGCCCTCGACCATCATCAGGCTGACCTTCCGTTTGACCCCGTCGATCTCGCATATGGCGCAATCGTCTTCAATTTCCCTGACCTGCA
>JAWOCM010000005.1:0-6167 GCA_046483795.1 Desulfuromonadales bacterium
TCGAGGGGCTGGTGACCGCCGCCGTGCTCGCCTTCCTGCTTCGGGCCCAGCCTGAGATCCTGGCTGCAGCTCCCGATACCGGGCGCAGCTCTGCCATCCCGTCGCTGAAAAAGGTCATGGTTGCACTGCTGGTGGCCACAGCGCTGACCGGCGGGGTCCTCTCCTGGTTCGCCTCCGAGCGACCCGACGGACTTGAGTGGAGTATCGCCCGAGCGAGCGGCAGCGAGGAGTTTCACGGTCCACGCGGCGAGATGCACCGCTCGCTCGAGCAGGTGCAGCAGGGCACGGCGATGCTGCCCGATTATGCCCTGCGCGATGACGGGGCGCCGGCGGAGGCCGGCACCAGCCTGTCCGGTTTAGTCGGGGGAGCGGCGACCCTTGTGCTCACGGGGGTGTTCGCCGTGGCGCTGCGGCGGCGCGGTCAAGGCCAGTCGGGTTGAGCAGCCTCTAAGTCGGGGGACTTTGCAATTCTATCGAATCCCTTAAAATCATTATCAAATTCTCTGGTCCCGTGCGTTATGCATGACTGTTTCCATTGCTGAACTTTCTCCATTCTTCTCCCGTCAACAACTTCCGCCCGGAATTGATTACGGAGCTGATCCATCGATAAAACCGATAGAACGGATCGTTCTCATAAACAATTTCTATTGGACACCTGCTGGGCCGTCTATATAATGCCGATGACATTCCAGCGAGGAGGAAATGATGAAAAAGGTCTTGATAGCAATGGTCTTTTTGCTGACAGCCGCGGTATCAATTGCAGCCGATAAGCAGAGTGGAACGATAGTCATGGAGTTCGACCTTTCGGCCCGACCGGAAAGCGGGGAGGCGAAATTGTGGGTGCCCTATCCGGTGTCCGATGCAGACCAGCTGATCAGCAATATCCGCATCGAGGGCGACTATGCGGAATCGGCGGTATATACCGACCGCGAACACGGCACGCCGATGCTTTTTGCCCGTTGGAACGAGGGCGCCGAAAGCCGCAGGCTGAGCTTCTCTTTCGATGTCGAGCGGAACGAGGTGCTGGTGCGCGAGCTGCAGGGCGGGGAAAAGGCCTGGAACCGGAACGACTTCGCTCTCTGGCTGGAGCCCACCCGCCTCGGGCCGACCGACGGCATGGTCAAGGCGCTGGCCGATGATATCGTCGAGGGCCGGACGACGGTTCTGGGCAAGGCCCGAGCCGTTTACGACTGGACCGTGGAGAATATGTACCGCGACCCGGACACTCGCGGATGCGGGCCGGGAGACGTGTGCACCCTTCTTCAGACTCGCGGGGGAAAGTGCGGTGACATCCATTCGGTCTATGTTGCGCTGGCCCGCTCCGCCGGAGTTCCCGCCCGTGAGGTGTTCGGAATCCGCCAGGGTCGTAAGGATGGTCAGGATATCACCGGCTGGCAGCACTGCTGGGTCGAATTCTATCTGCCGGGAACCGGCTGGATCCCCGCCGATCCCGGTGATGTCCGCAAGATGATGCTCAAGGAGGAACTGGAGCTCGATGATGAAAAGACAGCAGAATACCGCGCCTACTTCTGGGGTGGCATCGACCCTTACCGGGTAAAGCTGTCTACCGGCCGCGATCTGATCCTCAATCCGCCCCAGCAGGGCGACCCGGTCAACTATCTGATGTATCCGTTCGCCCAGATCGGCGGTGAGACCCTTGACTGGCTCGACCCCGAGGGCTTCAGCTACCGGATCACCTACCGGCAGTGAGCTGTCCGCTCTGATGACGGTTCAAGGCACCGGCGATGTCTGGAGGGTCAGATAGGCGGTGCCGTCTCCGTCCGGTTTTTCGTTGACCAGCAGGAGGGCGGAGGGCGCTTCCCCTGTTTCGAGAAGGGCAAAGTCGAGGATAAAGGCGGAGATACCGTCGAAGGGCGTGAGCATGTCCGGCCCGTTTTCCGTGGTGACGATACGCACAATATCATCTTTGCCGGCCGACCCGGATAGCAGGGGAATTCCTTCCGTGCGTCCGCGACGGACGGTGTAGACATCTCCATCCTGCGACATGGCCACGGGCCGCGGCAGGGGAATGTAGTCGGTACGGATCTGGTCCTCCTTGGAGAGCCCGAGGCGATATTCGGCTTCCTCTCGGCGGATGGCAATTTCAGGGCCCTTGAAGGTTCCCAGCGTTTCCGGCATCTGCAAAAACGCCTTGGTCGATCCCTCCCCGAGAGCCATGACGCCCAGCCTGTTCTCATCGCCGATCAGAAAAGCACGGTAGTCTCCGATCGGTGTCGATTCATAGAGGCCGACATCGTCCGGCCAGTCGACGGTAGCCCCTCGGGTGAAGCCGTCGGCATCCCCGGTCAGGGAGAAAACCTCTCCTGCGAAAGGGGTGTGCCGGCCCCGTCGCTGAAAGTAGCCATTTTCGCCAGTGATACGCAGGTATCCTTGCAGGTCCTCGCTGGCTCGGGTGAATCCGCCTTCAGAGTGGTGCAGGATCCAGCTATGGATTCGGGTGTCGGCCCCTTCGTAGATGCTTTTCTCATCTTTGCCCCAGACGACTGCGATCTCCTTTTCGCCATCCGAGTCGATATCGCCGGCATCGAGGTGCAGTGCGCGAGAAGGTTGTTCCGGAGCAGGAAACCGCGCGGTCTTTTCGAGGCCCCGCGGGCTTGCCCGGTAGAGAAGGAGTGCGTCATCGTTCAGGACGAGAATGCTGCAGCGATCGTCCCGTGCGTCGAGCAGGGCGACGGAGTGGGGTTGGCTGTCCAATTCGTTCAGGCCGGGGGGCAGGCAGGATTCGGAAGAGGGGCCTGTCTTCTGAGCGGGTTGCAAATCTTTCGAATGTCCCCGGTGATCTACCGGGGAGGCTTGATGCGTCGATCTTTTTTCGTACGCGATGATAGTGCCCTCGTCGGCGCGGATCAGGGCCAGGACATGGGCGTCTCCGGCATCGCGCACATCGAGAATCAGTCCCTTCTCCGCCAGGGCATCGAGGGGGGCGGGCGAGACCTCATATCCCCGGCTCACCAGCTCGGCGAGCAGGTCCTGGACCAGAGACGAAGAGAGCGGATCGTCCAGACCGGTGCGCAGAAGAACGGTTCGCTCCCCGCTCCAGGCCTCCAGGGCCTTGTCGATCGAGGAGCTCTCCTCGCTCCCGGCTGCAACGCCGGAGAGGGCCAGCAGAAGCAGCGGGAGAAGAAGGTTTTTGCAGAGTCGGGTCATAGGGGCGGCCGATCAGTACGCCCAGGCAAGGGTCAGGGTGTGAGCGAAGGCCGAATCGTCGCCGAACTGATCTTCGATGCCGTCGCCGGGGACAAAGGTGGAGAAGATGTAGTCGACGCCGAAATGCTTCGACGCAGCCCACTTCAGCTGCAGGTCGAAGGTAGTCCCCGCGTAGTCGTCGACCTCCTCGCCGGGATTTCTGCTGTTGGTCAGGTTGGCGGTTTCGTCGTACCAGATCATGAACGCCTGGGCTTTGTAGACCGTGTCAGGGATGACTGCACTCAAGTCTCCGCTGGCGCCCACGGCCACGAGCTTCTGCCCCGGGTTGTCGCCTGAGCCGCCGTTGCTGATGCCGCCGTATTGGTTGGTGGGCAGGGATCTTTCCGGCGAATAGGAGTAAAGTGTGGCGCCGTAGGACTGACCGATATCTTCGCCGAGAATGTTGCCGTCCATCCCCATCAGCGGAGTGAAGCGGCCGATGTCGGTGATGCCGACCCATCCTTCCACATCGTTGTCCGTATCGTCGTCGTCGCCCTGGGTATAGCGCAGCGCGACATAGGGATTGAAAGCCATGTTCAGGTTGGCCTTCACGCCGGCATAGGCGGCCATGGAGCTGATGTCGGTTCCGTCGCCGAATTCGCCGTCGGCGAAAAGGACTTCGAAGGAGGGCGACAGGATGCCGAACTTGCCGGTGCTCTCCAGGCCGTAGTAATAAACGTCGGCATCCTGGGCCCGGTTGTCGCTGTAGGCGAAGATCGGGCTCAGATCCATGCTGTTCTTTTCCCCGCCGAGCCTGTGGTTCAGCTTCAAGGTGTAGACGCGCCAGTCGCCCTCCACGGAGCTGCCATCGTCAAGACCGAGGGAGGGATCATCACTGTCGAGCCAGAATTTGGTGTTGTTCTGCACCGGCAGGTAGAGCATCTCGTAGCCGGTGTTTTCGGCTAGTTTGCCGCGAAAGCCCAGGAAGGGGTGGTCGTCCCCGAAGAGCAGACCGCCCGTCTTGATGTCGAGGGCGCGGATGTCCCATCCGGCCTGCAGTTCGAGCTGGGGGAGAAAGGTATAGATGAATTCGGCGCGCTCGATGCCGAATTCGCCGCCGGTGTTGGGCGAATCCTTTTTCTCGGCACCGATGTAGAAGGAGCGGTCGACGTTGTCCTTCTCCATGACCAGATCGGCCTCGGCGATCATTTTGACTTTCCACTTCTCCCCCGACGCCTTCCAGCCCAGGCGCAATTCGGAGCGGATATGCTCTCCCTTGACCTGCCCGGCCTCGTTGATGATCGGAGCGTCCGATTTGTCATCGTCGAAATCGAAATTGCTGTAGTAGGACGGCTTGACCTTGGCCGTGCCGAAGAATTCCACTGCGGACCACGCCGGAGTACAGATCAGTGCCAGGGCCAGCGTCGCGAGAAAAGAAAAGCGCACCACCTTCATAAGGACGACCTCCTGTCAGACATTTCATTAGGGGAAAAAAGAATTATAGATTAGCAGGGAGGCGGAATCGGTTCAATAAAAAATGGAACACTGTTTTGCTTATTTTGGCTCCGTGAAACATCGCTTCGGTATGGTTGAAAACGAAGGGTGAAATCGGTGAGATGGATTGGGACCAAGCAGGCAGTCATTGCTCAAGGAGCCGGCAGGGTAGCGAAAAGTTCGCTCATGACCTCGTCGGCAGTGAGGGAGAGCTCCATGCGGATGGAGGAGACCCCTGTGGTGGAGCGAGTGCTCGTTCCGTGCCCTTCGCCCTCCCAGACAATTTCGCCGGTTTGCGTATCGAACACTTTCGCGGAGGCGTAAACTTCCAGATAACCGGATCTGCGGGAGTCCTCGCCGAAGCCGGCATCCAGATAATGATCGATCCGGATGACGGCAAGGCCGTCGCCCTTTTCCGCCAGGGAACGGGCCGTTTCCGGGTGGTTGACATCCGGAATGGGGGCAGAAGTCGCCACCTCGTATCCCTTTTGCTTCAGTTCCTGGCGCGCGGAATCGTAAAAAGCATCGGCGGCCAGCCTCTGCTCATAACGATCCACCGGGGTATCCGAAAAAATGACGGGAGGCAGCACGATCGTTCCCGCCGCTGCAACAGCAGGCGATAGCGCGGACAGGAGAAACAGCCAGAAGAGGATGGCTTTCAAGGAACCTGTATTCCGTTGCATGATCGACCTCCTTGTGCTCATTTTACCAACTTTCACAGGAAATCAAGAAAAGAAAAGAAAAGCCCGACCGGTGGGTCGGGCTCTTGATGGTCTGTATGTGCTGGAGGGGGTCAGGGCAGTTCGACCGCCATGAGCGAGGATCTCCCTTTCGAGAACATCCCCTTGCGGCTGAAGACCAGGGCCATGATGATCTCATCGCGGCCGTCTCCGTTGACGTCGGCGATGCGGAAATCGGGCATGTAGGCGTCAACTTGTTTCGTATGCCAGACCTCGTTCATGACGTGGCCGTTCCACCGCATCGCCCTGAGGCTGCTGCGCTTGAATATCTGTATCCGTTGGATGAAGTCGGTCCCTTCGTTGGCGGGAACGAGGACGGTGTCGCCGGAGAGTTTCAGGAGACGCGCCGTCATGTAGTGGTTGCGGGTGGCGTCGCCCGTTTGTGGAGCCTCTTCCGGGTTGACGCGCTCGATGAATGCTTCCGAGCCGCCGAAATCGTCGACGCTCTGCCAGAGCCTGTCGCCGTCGGGGTCGAGAACCTCCAGGTCGCCAAGCTCGGAGAGGTGGGCGAAAGCCTGTATTTTGTCCGATCCGAGCGCGGAGAAATTCAGGACGTTGAGCTGCCGGGGAAGATCGACAGGTTCTCCCTCTGTGAGTTCTCCCCCCTCGTGCAGGACCCGGAAAACCGGGCCGGAGAAGTCCTTGCGCGGTGTTCCCATCCGCTGGCCGAGCAGGACCGGGCCTTCGCCGGGCAGGTCGACCTTGCGGAAGTACCAGCGGAGAAATTTCTCGCGAATGTTGTAACCGGTCCCTGTCTGCTCCACCACCATGGAGGCGAGCTGTTCC
>JAWOCM010000022.1:0-7916 GCA_046483795.1 Desulfuromonadales bacterium
GCCAGCAATGGGACGAAAACGTGGGGCGCTGTTACGTTGTCAAGGACGCCGGCGACGATCCGGACGTCACCCACGGAGCGGAGGTGCATGCGGAAATTTCCTTCGCCGAAACCGTAGTGGCAGACCCTTGTGTCTGCCCTGTTTTGCCCGGACCTGGAGGGCGAACAGATGGGTTCGCCCCTACGAAGGTCGTCATCGAAGGTGGACCCGGTGTTGGTCGGGTCACCAAGCCGGGGCTGGCGGTGGCGGTTGGCGAATGGGCGATCAATCCCGTGCCACGACGGATGATCGCCGAGGCGGTGTTGGAGGTTTTTCCCCCTCACTCCTCCCCCTTCGCCCCTCAGGTGACCCTCTCCATCCCCGATGGGTTGAAACGGGCGCGCAGGACGCTCAACGAAAGACTCGGGATCATCGGAGGGCTCTCGATCCTCGGTACCACCGGCGTGGTCAAGCCGATCTCGCACAAGGCCTGGACCGACACCCTCGATGTCGCTCTCGATGTGGCTCTTGCCTGCGGCTGCAGCAGGGTGATTCTATGCACCGGCCGCAGCAGCGAAAAAGCGGCGCAGGAGCAACTGCCCGACCGTTCAGAGGCCTTCGTCATGATGGGCGACCATGTCGGTTATGCCCTGGAGGCCTGTCATCGTCGGGGTATCAGAGAGATCATTCTGGCGGTTCAGTTCGCCAAGCTGGTGAAAATCGCCTGCGGTCATGCCCAGACTCATGTCTCATCATCCCGGCTCGACCTTGAGGAACTGGCCTCCTGGGGCCGCAATCTCGGACTTGACCAGGGATCGATGGAAGCGATAGAGTGTGCGAATACGGCTCGGGAAGTTCGGGAAAATCCCCGAATCCCTCAGGCGCTTTTTGCGGACGTGGCACAGAAGGCCATACTGCAGTGTTCCGGCCGCGCTCCAGGTTCGGAGATCAAGATCATGCTCGTCGGATACAACCATAGAATACAGTGCTTTGGCCCACAGCCGGTTGAGCCGGCGGAAAAGGACGAACGATGAAGACGATTCATGTCATCGGTGCAGGAGTGGAAGGACAGGAAGGCTTCAGTCAGCGGGCACTCGACCTGATCCGACAGACCGAACTGCTCATGGGGGGAGAACGGCAGCTGGCTCTCTTTCCCGACTTTGAGGGTGAGAAAGTCGTGATCGGCAACAATATACGGGGGATTGTCGAAAGGCTGCAGAAAAGCGACAAGAATACCGTTGTACTCGCTTCCGGGGATCCGCTCTTTTTCGGTATTGGTCGGACCTTGCTGCGCAATCTTCCGAGGAAGAAACTCGAGTTCGTTCCCAACGTCAGTTCTGTGCAGTACGCTTTCGCCAAAATCCGCGAACCGTGGGACGATTCCGTTTTCGTCTCGATTCACGGGCGAAAGTTCGAAGAGGCCGTGGGTCGCATCATTGCCCATGACAAAGCGGCCGTACTGACCGATTCCGCCAATACGCCCCGCGCCATCGCCAGCGAAATGATCCGTCGCGGTCGCGACGGATTCACCGCCTTTCTCTGCGAAAATCTCGGCACCGAAGACGAGAAGATTACCGAGATGCCTCTTCGTGACCTGACCGGCGTGGAAGCCGCCGAACTCAATGTCCTCATCCTGATCAAGAAGTTCGAAGCGGCTGGAGAAAAATACGTCCCCACCCTCGGCATTCCGGACGAGGAATTCGCGACCTCTAAAAAACTGATCACCAAGGAAGAGGTCCGGGTCGTGACCCTGGCCAAACTCAAACTGCGCCACGATTTGACTCTTTGGGATATTGGTGCCGGCAGTGGTTCAGTGAGTATCGAGGCTGACCATCTGATGCCGAACGGATGGATTTTTGCCATTGAACGCAACGAGCAGTACCTCGATTTTCTCAAGAAAAATTTTCAAAAATTCAACGTGCGTCGGGCCACCATGGTCGCGGCCCCGGCGCCGGAGTGCCTGGAGGATTTGCCCGATCCGGACCGTGTTTTCATCGGCGGTTCCGGGGGCCATCTCTGGGAGATCCTCGAGGCGGTCGATGCGCGCCTGCCTGCCGAAGGGCGCATCGTTCTCAATGCCGTCACCCTTGACACGCTGACCGCTGCCGGCGAATTCCTTGACAATGCCGGCTACGAGGTCGAGGTCACTGCAGTCAATATCGCCCGGACACGGCCACTGACCGATTACAAGATGTTCGAAGCCTACAATCCGGTCTATATCATTACCGGCGTCAAGCAATAAGGACAGTTCGACGTTCGAAGCGCGACGTTCGATGTTGAAAAGCACAGGTTGTTAACGTCGACTCTCGAACCTCGAATATCGCACGAGGATTATATGTCAGCACGTCTCATTGCCGTCGGCGTCGGTCCCGGCGATCCCGAACTGATTACCCTCAAGGGCGTTCGCCTTCTGCGTGAAGCCGATATCGTGCTGACGCCGGTCGGCGATCGCTCCGATACCTCCATCGCCCGCACCATCGTCGAGGCGCACCTCGACCCGCAGCGTCAGCAGATCCGCACCCAGATCTCGCCGATGACGGCCGATCGCAATCGACTCGAGGATATCTGGCGTAAGGCGGCAGAAGATGTCGGGAACTGGATCGACCAGGGCCGGACGGTCGCCTTCGTGACCCTCGGCGATCCCTGCCTCTACAGTACCTTTCTGCATCTCTGGGCTGCCCTGCAGCGCGGAAAGCGACAGGTGGAGGTCGAGATCGTCCCCGGCGTCAATTCTTTCACCGCCGCAGCTGCCCTGGCCGGTGTCCCGCTCGGGCTGTTCGAGGACCGCCTGGCCGTTCTGCCCTCTACCGCCGACGAGACGCAACTGATGCGGGCCCTGGGCGAATTCGAAACGGTCGTGCTGATGAAGGTCAATCGCCATTTCGACAGGATCCGCCGGCTTCTGGAGAGAACCGGCCGCACCAGCGGTGCCGTGTACGTCAAGCGCGCCGGTCTGTCCGGCCAGGCTGTGCTGACCGATCTGGACGCGGTGGACGAGCAGGACCTCGACTATCTCTCGCTGGTGATCGTCGGCCGCGGCGGGAATTTTGCGGAGGCATCCCATGGCTGAGGTTTTGCGCGGCGGAGAAGTGGTCTTCGTCGGCGCCGGGCCGGGCGACCCGGACATGATTACGGTCAAGGGGCTCAAGGCGCTGCGCGAGGCGGATGTCGTCGTCTACGCCGGGTCGCTGGTCAACCCTGCCCTCATCGAGGAAACAGACGCCGGGTGCCTGGCTCACGACAGCGCCCCCCTCGACCTGGATGACGTCCTGGCCATCCTCCTCGAAGGCGCCAGGGCCGGCCGCAAGGTGGTGCGACTGCATACCGGCGATCCCTCCGTCTACGGAGCGATTCAGGAGCAGATGGAAGCGCTCGATGCCGCCGGCATCCCTTACCGCGTCATTCCGGGCGTGACCGCCGCCTTCGCGGCCGCCGCCAGTCTGCGGCAGGAGCTGACCCTGCCGCAGGTGGCACAGACCGTGATCCTGACCCGGCAGGAAGGACGCACGCCGGTGCCCGAGACCGAGAAACTGCGCCGCATCGCTGCCATCGGCGGCACGGTCTGTCTCTACCTCTCGGTGGCGATGATGGAAGACGTGGTGGGGGAACTGCTCGCTGGAGGCGTTTTTACTTCCGAGACGCCGGCGGCGGTGATCAGCAAGGCGAGCTGGGAGGACGAACAAATCGTCGAAGGCACCCTGGAAGAGATATCCGACAAGGTGGCGGGATCGGGTATACGGCGCCAGGCGCTGATCATCGTCGGCGAAGCCCTGGCGGCCCGCAGCCGGGGGGTGCCGGAGAAGTCGAAGCTGTACGATCCCACCTTCGCGCACGGGTTTCGGGGTAAGAGATAGACGGATCACAATGCGGTTGTGCCTTAAGTCAATTTATCAACATCCTTGATCATCATGGACATGTCGTGAAAACAGCCATTATTGCCCTTACCGCCGGGGGCGCCGAACTGGCCCGCCGGCTGGCTGAATCGATGCCGGAGGCAGAGGTGTTCCTGCCGGAGAAATTCCGCCGGAACGATGCCTGCCGCTATTTCTCCGCCTCGGCCGGCGAGGTTCTGCCTGGACTTTTTGCCGAAGCCGAGGCCCTGGTCTGCCTCATGGCCACCGGCATTGTCGTGCGGATGCTCGCGCCGCATCTACGAGGCAAGGAGCGCGATCCGGCGGTGGTCGTGGCCGACGAAGGCGGACGTTTCGCCATCAGTCTGCTCTCCGGGCATCTCGGCGGTGCCAATGAACTGGCCGGGCGGGTCGCTGCCGCCACCGGGGGGCAGGCAGTCGTCACCACCGCTACGGACGTCAACAATCTGCCCGCCTGGGATGACATCGCCCGGCGCGAGAATATGGTCATAGAGCCTCTGGCCCACGTCCGTATCCTCAACAGTCTGCTGCTCGAAGGCCGTCCCATTGCCCTGGTCGATCGCCGGCAGCGCGTGGCCCATTACTTCACCAGCGTGCCGTCGGTGCGCGTGGCGAACAACTTTGTCGACCCGGTGGTCAGCGCCGCCTCCGGCCGGGTTTTCGTCACTCACCGCCACATTCCGCAGCCCGAGCGCCACGGCGCGCTTCTGCTGCTGCGGCCGCGCGATCTGGTGGTGGGCCTCGGCTGCAACAGAGGCACCACCGCAGAGGAGATCGCAGAGGTGATTGAGGAGGTAATGACCGGAGCCTTCCTCTCGCCCTCCGGTATCCTCTGTCTGGCAACGATTGCCGCAAAGCGCGAAGAGGACGGGATCAATGCCTACGCTTCCCGCGCCGGCCTGCCGGTCGAATACCACGAGGCCGCCGCTCTCGACGCGGCTCTCACCATCAGTCCCCCCTCGGATCATGCCCGGCGGGCGGTCGGCGCCGTCGGTGTCTGCGAACCCGCCGCTCTTCTCTCGTCAAGAGAAGGCCGAATACTGGTGCCCAAACAGAAACGCGGCAACGTCACTGTAGCGGTGGCGGAATTAAACCCCTTGTCCGTGAAGAATGACGGGTAACGGCCGGATGGGAATGCCTCACATGTCACTCCATGGATCTCATATATGACCGGGAAACTCTATGTCGTTGGAATCGGTCCCGGCGACCTGACTCACATGACCCAGGCCGCCCGTTCTGCGATCGAGACGGCCAACGTCATAGCCGGCTACAAGACTTACCTGGAATTGATCCCCGAACTGCTCGAGGGGAAAAAAATTCTCTCCACGGGGATGCGCAGGGAGGTGGAACGCTGCCGCGCGGCGCTGACCGAGGCGGCGGAAGGCAATTGCGTCGCATTGATCTCTTCGGGCGATGCCGGCATCTACGGCATGGCCGGTCTGGTGATGGAACTCGCAGGGGCAGACCCGTGTGTCGGCCTGGATCAGGGCGAACACACGGGGTCGCCCCTACAAGATATCGATATCGAAATCGTTCCTGGCGTCTCGGCCGTGCAGGCGGCTGCCGCTCGGCTGGGTGCACCACTGATGCACGATTTCGCCGTCATCTCCCTCTCCGATCTTCTCACATCCTGGACGACCATACGGCGCCGGCTCGAGGCCGCAGCCGGCGCCGACTTCGTCGTCGCCCTGTACAACCCGCGAAGCAAGGCCCGCACGCAGCAGATTCGCGAGGCTCGCGAGATCCTGCTGCGTCACCGAGCGCCCGGCACCCCTGTCGGCATCGTTCGCAACGCCACCCGCGAGAACGAGACGATGACGATGAGCGATCTGCGTCGCTTCACCGACGAGCCGATCGACATGTTCTCCCTGGTCATCGTCGGCAATGCCGCCACCCGCATCGATTCTAAAGGCCGCATGGTGACGCCGCGGGGATACCAGGTTCAAGAGACAAGGGGCAAGGAGAAAGGGAAGGCGCCAAACCTTGAACCTTTAACCTTGAACCTTGAACCTGGGCCTGCCAGGGCGCTGTTTGTCGGTGGCACCGGCTCCGATGTCGGAAAGAGCATCCTGACGGCGGGGCTGTGCCGCATATTCAAGCGCCGGGGTCTGAGCGTGGCCCCCTTCAAGGCCCAGAATATGGCTCTCAATTCGGCGGTCACCCCCGAAGGTGGCGAGATCGGGCGGGCCCAGGCCCTTCAAGCCGCAGCCTGCGAGCTTGCACCGCACACCGACATGAATCCAGTGCTGCTCAAGCCGAATTCGGAGGAGGGATCCCAGGTCATCCTCCATGGACGGCCGGTGGGAAACATGAGCATCGGGGAGTATCATTCCTACAAGACGACGGCCTTTCTGGAGGTCGAAAAGGCATTCAGACGCCTGGCGGCGCAGCATGACCTCGTTGTGCTGGAGGGAGCCGGCAGCATTGCCGAGATCAACCTCATGGACCACGATATCACCAACCTGCGCGCCGCCGCCATGGCGGGGGCGCCGGTGCTGCTCGTGGCGGACATCGACCGGGGGGGCGTTTTCGCCAGCATCGTCGGGACGATTGATCTGCTCGATGCCGCCCAGCGCAGCCGTATCGCCGGAGTGATCATCAATCGCTTCCGCGGCGATGCCTCTTTGCTCAAGCCGGGTATCGAAGAAGTCGAACGACGGACCGGAGTTCCTGTCCTGGGAGTCGTTCCATGGATCGACCTGCGCCTGCCCGAAGAAGACTCGGTGGCCCTGGACCGCAAGAGGGCCGCGCCCGGCGGCGCGATTCACATCGGCGTCGTGCGTTTGCCGCGTATTTCCAATTACACCGATTTCGACGCCCTGGAACGCGAAACAGCGGTCTCCATCCACTACGTAACCGATCCGGCAGAGATCGAAGGGCTCGACCTGCTTATCCTCCCAGGTACCAAGAACACCCTGGCCGATCTGGACTGGATCTTTGAAAAGGGTTTCGATGCCGCCATAGGCCGCTATCATCAAACAGGCGGCCGGATCATCGGGATCTGCGGCGGTTTCCAGATGCTCGGCAGCCGGATCGATGATCCCGGAAGTCTCGAGTCTCCGCGCCGCCAGGCGAAAGCACTCGGCCTGCTCGATGTGACCACTGCGATGCAGCCCGACAAGCAGACTCACCAGGCCGAGGGCACGCTTCTGGGGTCGACAGCCGACTGCGGACTGATTCCGGATACGGTCATCGAGGGATACGAAATTCATATGGGAGAGACGCGACGGGGGGCCTATGCGAGGGCTTTCTCGGCTCTGAGTCGCACCAGCGGTGAAAACGCCAGGGTGGAGGATGGCGCTGTCTCGACCGACGGCCGGGTGTGGGGAACCTATCTGCACGGCCTGTTCGACAACGTCGGTTTTTGCCGGCAGCTGCTAGCCACTCTCGACAGCAGGTTCGCCGATCCGGATTCAACCGAGCCCTTGTTTAATCTGCAGGAGGAACTCGATCGCCTGGCCGATCATCTCGAAAAACACCTCGATCTCGACTGTATCGAAAAGATGCTCGATCTTTCTGCGACGGAGGACAAGGCATGGACTGGCTGATTTTGAGCGCTTTCTTTCTCGACCTGATTTTCGGCGATCCCCGCCTCCTGCCCCATCCCGTGATCCATATAGGCCGTCTCGTCAATCGTCTCGAGCTTTTCCTCGTCAGCATGATCGGACGGCGAAGGGATACGGGCTCTCTTCTCGTATTCCTGACCCTGGTGATCTCCGGGGCCATTGCCTGGGGTCTGATCTCCCTGGGAGGGGCCATTGCTCCGGCTGTCGGATTCGCCGTCAGCCTCTGGCTGGCCTGGACCTGCCTTGCCCTGCACTCGCTGCACAAGGAGAGCCGCGAGGTGGTGCGTCTGGTCGAGATGGGACATATTGAAGATGCGCGCAGCGCCCTGTCATTGATCGTGGGTCGGCAGACATCCCACCTCGACGAAGAAGGCATCCTGCGCGCCTGCATCGAAACGGTCGCCGAGAACACCTCGGACGGAGTGGTGGCGCCGCTTTTTTACCTTTTCCTCGGCGGACCGGTGCTTGCGATTCTCTACAAAACCCTCAACACCCTCGA
>JAWOCM010000039.1:0-7113 GCA_046483795.1 Desulfuromonadales bacterium
GCCGTTCTGGATTTCGACCGCTCCTTTGTCGATCTGCATCCCGGCGGGAGTGCGAGCGAACTTTTGACCGTCTACAGCCTGGTCGATACCCTGGCGGTGAATTTTCCCCATATACGCCAGCTCAGGATTCTGGTCGAGGGAGAAGAGATCGAAACCATCAAGGGACATGTCGATCTGCGCAAACCGATTATTGCCGATTTCAAGTATACTCGATTGCCGGGAGACCTCGGACCTGATGTTTCGCAGAGCCGGGAAAAGTAAAGGAACTCCCGACCCTTGGGGAGCAACTTTGTCTTGCGCCATTTCGCGGAGTATGATATCCATTCGGTTATATTTCCGTCATTTTTTGAGAGATAGACATGGTTGTTGGTTTCAACCACAATGTTCGCTACAGAGAACAGCTGTTTCATGTCCAGACCGAGGACAGCGGACTCAAAAACCCCCATATCATCACCCTCCTGTATCTCGGCGGCACCATCATCGCTTCCAAAAAAACATCCTACGCTGATATTACCAGGGTCGACAATCTCGAAGCGGTCGTTGAGGATTTGATGAAGGAGCAACACAAGGAGATGCTGCGCCGTCTGAAAAATGCTGAGTTCGACCGGAATATCCAGGCGTTGCTGGCGGCCAAATCCCGGCAGGGCTCCGATGCCGCCACCCGCGAGTCTTCCACGAAGCCGCGTTCGACCCTCCCGGCTGAAAAGTCTTCCGGCGAGGAGGAAAAGAAGACGCGCACGAAGCAGGATGCGACCGACGAGACCTCCCGTGAGACCGGAAACAGTCTCGATGAAGTTATCCTCTCCTACCTGGTCGGTGACGAAAAGAAAGAATAGCGGTTTGTCCGCCCTGTAATTGCCAAGTCCCGATCATTTCCTCTTCAAAAAAAAGGAGTTGCACCAGAGATGTTAAGCGAACCGACAATCCGGGAGCTTGAAGGCGCGGCCCGGCGACTTCGGGTTGAAATTCTCAAAATGCTCAATACGGCCAGTTCCGGCCATACCGGTGGCAGTCTTTCGGCGATCGACGTTCTGACAGTGCTTTATTTTCATGTCCTGCGGCACGACCCGAGCAATCCGGACTGGGAGGATCGCGACCGTTTCGTGTTATCAAAAGGCCACGCTGCTCCGGCGCTGTACGCCTGCCTGGCTGAGACCGGTTATTTCCCGCCGGCGGATCTCAAAACCCTGCGTCGTCTCGGCAGCCACCTCCAGGGTCATCCCGATATGAACAAGACCCCCGGAGTCGAAGTCTGCACCGGTTCCCTGGGGCAGGGCCTGTCCCAATCGTGCGGGCTGGCGTTGGCGGCCCGGCTCTCCGGACGCTCCAGCCGGGTTTACACCCTTCTGGGCGACGGCGAACTGCAGGAAGGCCAGGTCTGGGAGGCAGCCATGGCGGCGGCCCATTACGGACTCGACAACCTCTGCGCCCTTGTCGATCTCAATGGTTTGCAGATCGATGGCGAAGTGGCGAAGGTTATGGGCGTGGCGCCTGTCGGTCCCAAGTTTCTCGCCTTCGGATGGCATGTCCTTGAAGTCGACGGACACGATATGCAGGCCATCGCAAGGGCCTTAGAGGACGGCCGGCAGACCTCCGGCAAGCCGACCCTGATCATAGCGCGGACCGTCAAGGGCAAGGGGGTGCCGTTTTTCGAGCACAAGGCCAGCTATCATGGTGTCCCGCCCAGCGACGACGAGTTGCAGCAGGCCCTGGAGCATCTCGGTCATTCGTGACGGCTTCTTTCATGGAAAACAATCGTTCAACGCAAAGACGCAAAGGGGATCAAGCCGCAGAGAAAAAGCTGGAGATAGTTTTTGCCTTTCTTTGCGTCTTGCCTTTCAGTCATGGCGACTTTGCGTTGATGGATGTGGTTTCAGCCTCAGATAAAGGAAAAAGATTGTGAGCGAAATGATTGCTACCCGTGACGCTTACGGCAAGACGCTGGTCGAACTGGGAAAAGAGGATCAGCGTATCACCGTGATTGATGCCGACTTGTCCGGCTCGACCAAGACAGGTCTGTTCGCCAAGGAATTCCCGGACCGCTTCTTCAATGCCGGCATCGCCGAGGCCAATATGGTCGGCATGGCTGCCGGGCTGGCTGCCGGAGGGATGATCCCCTTTGTCTCCACCTTTGCTGTGTTCGCGTCCGGGCGGGCGTTCGAGCAGATACGCCAATCTCTGGCTTACCCGGGTGTTTCTGCCAAAATCGTTGCCACTCACGGCGGCATAACCGTTGGCGAGGACGGCGGATCACACCAGTCGGTGGAAGATCTGGCCATCATGCGGTCTTTGCCCAACATGACTGTTCTGTGCCCCGCGGACGCTCCCGAGACAGCCGCAGCCATCCGTGCCGTGGCCGCTTTCGACGGACCGGTCTATGTGCGTCTCGGTCGCGCCAAAGTGCCTGTGGTTTTCGGTGATGACGATGACGATTTTCAACTGGGCTGCGGACGGCTTGTGCGTCAGGGAACCGACATGACCTTCATCACCACGGGCCTGATGACGGCCAAGGCCCTGGAGGCCGCTGGAATCCTCGCCGCGGAGAATATTTCGGCACGGGTTCTTCACATCGGCACCATCAAGCCTCTCGATGTCGATCAGGTCCTGGCTGCGGCCCGGGAAACCGGAGCCGTGGTGACCGCCGAGGAGCATTCTGTTATCGGCGGGCTCGGCGGGGCCGTCTGCGAGACGCTCGCCGAAGGATTCCCCGCGCCGGTGGAGCGGGTCGGCCTGCGCGATGTTTTCGGTCAGTCCGGCAAGGCGGACGAGCTTCTCGAGCACTACGGTTTGACACCGGCCCATCTGGTCGAGGCGGCAGAGCGGGTGTTGAAGAGAAAAGAGGAAGCAAGGTAAAAGGAGAAAGGTGAAAGGTGAAAGGTGTGACCTTTCTCCTTGTCCCTTGGGCCTTGACTTTTTGGAGGATCGTTGTTTTTTAAAAGCCTCATCACTCGCGTCATCATCATCAATATCATTTTGTTGTCGATCGGATTCGGCGCTTTTACGCTGTTCCATATCCGGCGCGAGCAGTTTCATCTGATCGCAACGACCAAGGAGAGCGCCGCACTGCTTCTGCAGACCATCGAGCGCTCCATCTTCAACGCCATGCGGCTGGGCAATACCCACGATGTCCAGGCGACTCTTGAGATGGTCGGACGCGGTTCGCGTCTCCGGTCGGTGCGAATTTTCCATCCCGACGGCACGGTGCTCAAATCCTCGCATCCCAAGGAGATCGGGACCAAGGTCAATGCCCAGGATATGGCGCTTTACCTCGGCCGGCGCTCAGAGGGGACCTATCGGGTCGACGGCGAGGAGGTGCTGGGCATTGTCAAGCCGATCGTTTCCGACAGTCGGTGTTATCCCTGCCACGGCATGGGCCGCAAGGTTGTGGGGGTGCTGAATCTCAATTTCTCTCTGGCCCACACCTCACAGCAATTGCGTGAATCGTCCAAGCTTTTCATGGGATCGACGATGGTGATCGTCATCCTTCTGGCGGCCAGTATTTCCTTTATCCTGATCCGGTTCGTCAAACGTCCCATGCACCTGATGGCAGATAAGATGTCCCAGGTCGAGGATGGGGATCTCTCGGTTCGACTGACCCCCCAGTATCCTGATGAAATCGGCAGCCTCATGAACAGCTTCAACGCAATGGTCTCCAACCTGGACAAGACGAAAAAGGAACTGGAGAGCTATCATTACCGCCAGATGGAACGGGCGGACCGGCTGGCCTCGGTCGGTGAAATGGCAACCGGTCTGGCCCATGAGATCAAGAACCCCCTGGCGGGTATCAGTGGCGCAATTTCAGTGTTGGCGGCGGAGTTTCCCGATGATGACGAACGGCGCCAGGTGGTCGACGAAGTCCTCGAGCAGATCAAGCGTCTCGACAAAACGGTGACAGACCTGCTCTATTTCGGTCGCCCCGGGACACCGGAACTCGCTTTTGCCGATATCAACGATCTGGCGGACAAAACGCTTTTCCTGATCAGTCAGCATCCCGAGGCGCGCAATGTCCATCGCGTCAAGGAGTTGACGCGGGATCTTCCGCTCGCCTGTGTCGATCCCAAGCAGGTTCAGCAGGTGTTCCTGAACATTTTCATCAATGCCATTCAGGCCATGAAGGAGGGCGGAACCCTTTCGGTCGGCACAGACAGGTACCAGCTTGGCGAGCGGGAGATGATCAGGATCCGCATTGCCGATAGCGGCGACGGCATTCCCCAGGAGAAACTTGAAAAAATATTCACCCCCTTCTTCACGACCAAAACACAGGGAACCGGCCTGGGGCTGGCAATCTGCAAGCGTCTGGTGGAAGAACAGGGGGGTGGGATCCAAGTCGAGAGTCGCCAGGGCGAGGGGACCACATTCGCGATCGACCTTCCCGCAGCGTCCGAAAACAGCTTAATCCCTATATCAGAAGAGGACAGACGTGAGCAAACATAGAATTCTCGTTGTCGACGATGAGCACTTGATCCGCTGGTCTCTTGAGCAGAATCTCTCCAAACAGGGATATGACGTGACCACGGCGTCTTCGGGTGAAGAGGCCCTTAAGCTCGCCAAAGAGGAAAGCCCCGACCTGATGCTGCTCGATATCCAGCTTCCCGGCATGAACGGGATGGAAGTGCTGGAGAAGGTCAAGGAGAGCGAGGAGGATATCCTCGTGATCATGCTCACCGCCCATGGTGTGCTGGAAACCGCCGTCAAAGCGATGCGCATGGGGGCGTACGATTACGTCAACAAGCCGTTCAACCTCGATGAACTGGCGATCGTCATCAAGAAGGCCCTCGAGACCGGCGAGCTCAAGCGCGAGGTGCAGCATCTGCGCTCCGAGCAGACAAAGCGCTACGGCATCCAGAACATCGTCGCCGAAAGTCGGCACATGAAGAACGTTCTGGACATGGTCAGGAAGGTGGCGCAAAGCGATGCCAGTACAGTGCTTGTTCATGGTGAAAGCGGTACCGGCAAGGAGTTGATTGCCAAGGCGATTCATTCCGAGAGCAGTCGAGCCGAGAGACCTTTTATGGCCATCAACTGCGCCGCGGTGCCCGAAGCATTGCTCGAAAGCGAGTTGATGGGCCATGAAAAAGGAGCATTTACCGACGCCAAAGCCCAGAAAAAGGGTCTTTTCGAGATGGCCGACGGAGGCACGGTATTTCTCGACGAGATCGGGGATATGGAAATGGGCATGCAGGCCAAGCTGCTGCGCGTGCTCGAGGAGCGTTCCTTTCGGCGGGTCGGGGGGACAAAGGATGTCCAGGTCGATGTGCGCATCGTTTCGGCGACCAACAAGGACCTGCTCCAGTCGATCGAGGAAAAGACCTTCCGCAACGACCTCTACTACCGGCTGCAGGTTATCCCCATTTTTCTTCCCCCCCTGCGCGAGCGGCCAGACGATATTCTCACCCTCACAAAACATTTCGTCGAACATTTCAACAGGGAGTTCGGCAAGAGCGTCAAGGGCGTCTCGAAGATGGCTGAGAAGTTTTTGCTCGAGTACAGCTGGCCGGGAAACATCCGCGAATTGAAGAACGTCATCGAACGAGCGGTCATCCTGGAGAGCGGGGATACGCTTTACCTCGAGCATCTGCCCCCGGAAATGATGGACTCGACCGGAGGGGTCAGCGTCGGTCCCATCAATTTGCAGATTCCGCCCGAAGGGATAGACATCGAGGATGTCGAATGCGAACTGATCCGTCAGGCCCTGGAAGTGGCCAACGGCAACCAGTCCAAGGCTGCCAAAAAACTCAACCTCGGCATCGATGCCTTCCGGTACCGGATGAAGAAGTTCGGTTTTCTGTAGAGTTGCTGAAGTCTGAATGATGATCTGGAAAAATAGAGGCCGGTCTTTCGACCGGCCTCAGATTGATCGAATCATCGGGCAAGCAGGCTGGTGACCTTTTCTGAGAAAAGCATCGGCCCACTGGTGCCTGCCATAACCGGCAAAAGCTCCCCTGCCTTTTCCTGGCCTTTTTTGAACTCCAGTCCCATAATCAGCATGCCTTCCGTGTTCTGGCAGCGGGACCAGCACAGCTTCCCCTCCAGTTCGATGTCTGCAGGCCAGAAAGGTCTTCGAAAGCGTATGCTCAGCATGTCGGCCGTCTTGTCCAGGCTCTGGCATCCTATTTTAATACCCATTTCACTTATATCGAAGCTAAGGGCGGGAATATACTCCTGCGATCCGGGGAGCCGTATTTCGACCAGCGTGCGGATATCGCGCCTCGGCACGCGGCGGGTAGGGTTGGCGACCGGTGCAATGGCATTCCGGCGGCGTTTGGCCTGGTAGAGTTCCCGGTCGGCATGATCGATGAGCTCGGAGGCAGTGCAACCGTTATCCGGATAGAGGGCGATGCCACCGCTGATGGTGAGCTTTGCGCTGTCAAGAAGTTCTTCGCCATCGAAGTGGGTCCCTTCGAAGATCTTCCGGACTCTCTCGGCGACGAACAGCGCCTCGATCTGATCGACATTGGGCAACAGGATCATGAACTCTTCGCCGCCGTAACGACAGGCCAGATCGCCTTGCCTCAGACTCGCAGTGATCAGCTGACCGGCATGGCGCAAGACCTCATCACCCGCAAGATGACCGCAACGGTCATTGTATTGCTTGAACCGGTCGAGATCGAACATCAGGACGGCTCCGCCCGTGGAGTCCTGCTTTCCCACGCGGTCGAGCATGCGATTCAGATAACCTTTGAAATACGTCTGGTTGTAGAGTCCCGTCAACTCATCCGTAATCGAAGACTGTCGGAGATTCTGGAGATACTCTGCCTCCACGATGCAAGGATTTTTGATGATGCCCGCAATGCGGTGCATGTAGTCGAGCAGCGCCGCGCGCAACCCGGGAGCATCCTGACTCTGACTGTGTATTCTGCGCCAGTTTTTTATGGCTTCCTTCCAGTGATGGCGGCTCGTCTGATCGTCGAGTTCGATGCCCACAAAATGTCGGAGTGCCTGAGAATATATCCCGTCGCCCAGTTCCTCTGCGGTGCATTCGATCTGAGCGACGAGTGACTGATCCTCTATTTTTTCATTTAGAAACAGGCTATCTGGAATGTTTCCCATGAAGCCCCCCTGTTTTTGGTGAAATCGCTTTCATTGCTACAGTCTTATTAGCAATATTTGGGC
>JAWOCM010000095.1:0-4561 GCA_046483795.1 Desulfuromonadales bacterium
GGTTTCCACCGCCCCATCACCTCAGGTTCGCCAACGCCACAGTAGCCTTGCTGCAGGAGCCGTCTCTACCAGTTTTGGTTTACCCACAAAGAACCTAAAAACAACGCCGAACAATTCCACCACCGCCGGAGCAGGACCGCACCCGGGGGCGCAGAGGGACAGCCCCCGGCAAAACGTTGCAAAGAGAAACGATCGATGCATTTTCGGCACCACCACCCAAGGACCCTTCCAAACTCGGCAATATACGCATGCCCGCTGCCAGCGCAGGCACTTTTTGCTTACTTTTTGCTGCCGCATAGGCAAAAAGTAAGGCGTCATGGCGGGACGCGACCCGCCGGTCCTGAAGTCATTGGTGACAGAAAATCGTGACAAGCGACGATGTTGTCAAATATGTAGATGCGACCCCTGAGGCCTGCGAAAGGGTATTTGTATTTGCACTGAATTTGATATATATTTAGACACTACTGTCCGGTTAAAAATTCAGAAAACGACGTAAGTCCTTGAGAATTATAGCTCTTTGACATAACTGATCCGTTTTCGATTTGAATTCGCCGCGCCGATGTGCGGTGATACCTTCCTGCTTTTCGCGGGAGGGCGACAATGAATTCTGGTCAAACTGTTTTCCGGCAGCTGTTGCATTTCTTGCCAAGTCATGATTTCAACCTGTGCGTGCGGCGTTATCGCGGCGATTACAGGGCCAAGCGTTTTTCGACTCTTGATCAGTTCCTGTGTCTGGCTTATGCCCAGATGGCTGGGCGCGAAAGCCTGCGTGATATCGAAACCTGTCTGAACTCGCATCGAGAGAAACTCTATCACATCGGCTTTCGTGGCTCCGTTTCACGCTCGACTTTGGCCGACGCCAATGAGCGTCGAGACTGGCGCATATTTCAGGACTTCGGTTTGGTCCTCGTTCGCATGGCTCAGCAGCTTTATCAGAATGAGCCGTTTGCTCTGGAACTCAAACAACCGCTGTATGCCTTCGACTCAACAACCATTGATCTGTGTTTGAGCCTGTTCCCCTGGGCCGAGTTTCGAACCACGAAGGCTGCCGTCAAAATGCATACGTTGCTCGATCTACGGGGAACCATTCCGACATATGTCGCAGTGACAACAGGCAAGGTTCACGACGTTAGAATGCTTGATTCCATGCCGGTGACCGAAGATGCCATTTACACCATGGACAAGGCCTATACCGACTTCTCTCGGCTTTACTCGCTGCACCAGCAAGGAGCCTTCTTCGTCATCAGGGCCAAGGATAACTTGCGATTTAAGCGCCTGTACTCAGCCCCCAAAGACAGGGCCGCAGGAGTAATGGCGGATCAAACGATCAGCTTGGCAACCCACAAATCGAAAAAGGATTACCCGGGAAAACTGCGTCGGATCAGTTATGTTGACAAAGAGCGCGGCAAACGGCTGGTGTTTCTGACCAACAGTTTTGCGATTCCTGCAGCCACCGTTGCCGAAATTTACAAACAACGTTGGCAGGTCGAACTCTTCTTCAAGTGGATCAAAGTCCACTTGCGGATCAAGTCGTTTTACGGAACATCTATCAACGCTGTGAAGAGCCAGATCTGGGTTGCACTGAGCATCTACCTGCTGGTGGTGATTGCACACAAGAAGCTCAATATCCGCTGTCAACTCTACACTTTTCTACAAATTCTGGAGGTTAATTTGTTCGAGAAAAAGCCCATTTCATCGCTGCTTGAAGACGCTCTCAAACAGATTCCAGAACCTCCATTGAATAACCAATTGAATTTATTCAACTATTAACCGGACAGTAGTGACCTTTTTTCTTAACGCAAAGTCGCAATGTTTTTAATTCAAGGCGCAAAGCAGTTCGTGAGAAATTCGAGTCGCTTTTTCTTTGCGTCTTTGCGGACTTTGCGCCTTTGCGTTAAAGGTTTTTCCCGGCCCGTAAGTACCTATCAGTAAAGTGCGAGGATCAGAAGCAGAGTCAGCACTTCCGTGATCTCCGTGGCGGCGCCGAGCACGTCGCCGGTCACCCCGCCGAGTCGCTGCTCGAAATACCGCCACAGAACGATGGCGCCGACACCGAGAAGAAGAAGAAGAGCAATTCCCTTGAAGGCGAAGAGGACGACGGCTGCCAGCAGCAGAGTGACCGAGCCGAGCATCAGTTCGCGCTCGCCGACCTGATCGACGAAAGCGCCGCCGGTCCCCCCTTCGCTGCGCACGTAGCTGCAGAATGAGGCGAGAAAGACCTGCATCCAGCGGCCGGCGGCCGGCATCATGATCAGAGCCGCCGATTTGTAATCGGCCGGCACGTTAAAAAGACACAGGTACTTGAGGAGCAGTACCATGACCAGTCCGACCACCCCGATGGCGCCGACCCGGCTGTCTTTCATGATCGCCAGCACCCCCTCGCGGTCCTTGCCTCCGGCCAGACCGTCGATCAGATCGGCGATGCCGTCGAGATGCAGGGCACCGGTCACTGCGATGAGGATGAGAATCAGGAGGCAGTCGAGGACGGCCCGGGGGATGAGAGCGGCAAGGGCCCAGTCGATGACGACAAGGCCCAGCCCGATCGCCAGGCCGACGGCCGTGAAGTAGCCCATGGAGCGCCCGAGACGTTCACTTTCCATATCGAAGCCGCGGGCGCTGGGGAAAATGGTGAGAAAAGCCACCGCCGCTCGAAAATCGTACCAGCCCGTGTTCATTGCTCCCTGCCTTCGCTGACGCCGGCCTCGTCGAAAGTCTTCACTTCCCGCATCACCCGGAGCCCCGCCTCGATCAGCCCCATGGCCAGAGCGCCGCCGGTACCCTCCCCGAGCCGCATGTCGAGATGGAGGACAGGACGCAGGTTCATGCGCGCCAGAACGTGGGCATGGCCGATCTCCACCGACTGGTGGGCCGCAACGATGTAGTCGCGCACGTCTGGATGCATCTCCGAAGCGATCAGGGCTCCGGCGGTGGAAATGAAGCCGTCGACCACCACCGGGATCTGCAGCGCGGCACAGCCCAGAACCAGCCCCGCGATTCCGGCGATCTCGAAGCCGCCGACCTTGGCCAGCACGTCGAGCGGATCGTTGGCGTCGGGTCTGTTGACTTGAAGACCCTTTTCGATGACCCGGATCTTTCGGGCCACCGCCGCATCGTCGATTCCTGTGCCGCGGTGGGTGACCTCCCCGGGGGGAAGGCCGGTGAGAGCCGCAACGATCGCCGACGAAGATGTGGTATTGCCGATGCCCATGTCGCCGGTGCCCGCAAGATGGATGCCGCTCTCCTTGCAGAAAAGGGCCATCTCGATGCCGACCTCAAGCGCCCGCACCGCGTCTTCGCGGCTCATAGCCGGGCCTTTGGCGAAATTGGCGGTGCCGTAGGCGATCTTGCGCAGCATCAGGCCTTCTGCCGGTTCGAAGTCATAGTCTACGCCACTATCGACGACGATGACTTCAGCGCCGACATGGCGTCCCAGGGCGTTGATCCCGGCACCGCCTTCGAGGAAGTTGAAGACCATCTGCGGCGTCACTTCCCGGGGGAAGGCGCTTACGCCCTCCTCGACGATTCCGTGGTCCCCGGCAAAGGTGAAGATCGCCTTGCGGCGCACATCGTCCCTTCCGCTAATGGCGGCGTAGCGACAGGCGAATTCCTCCAGTCGTCCCAGGGAGCCGCGCGGCTTGGCCTGTCTGTCAAGTCGGGTCTGGATTCCGGCCATCTTCTCTTCAGAAACCGGGACAATGCGCTCGAGGGTCTTTTGCAGGGTCATAATCTTCACCAGAATACAGTCGCTCATTTCAGTCGCAGGGGAAGACCTGCTGCGACCAGCCAGGCTTCGTCAGCCGCAGCAGCCAACTGCTGGTTGACCTCCCCGGCCAGGTCGCGGAAGCGGCGGGCAAGACTGTTCTCCGGCACGATGCCCGAGCCCACTTCATTGCTCACCAGGTAGAGAGGGATATCCAGGTGCTGCCAACTGTCGACGAATTGATCTACTGCAGCGAAAACCGGTTCGAACTCCTCGCTGTGCGCAAAAAAAAGGTTGGTGATCCAGAGGGTGACGCAGTCGAGCAGCACCGCCGACATGCCCTCGGCAGCCCGAGGCAGCTTCCCCGCCAGATCGAGGGGTTCCTCGAGCGTGGCCCAGCGCTCCCCCCGATTCTGACGATGGCGCTCCACCCGCTCGGCCATCTCGGCATCGTGAGCCCGGGCGGTCGCCACATAAAGCAGTTTTCCGGAGCAGGCCTCGGCCTGCCGCTGGGCAAAGGAGCTCTTGCCGGAACGGCCGCCTCCGGTGATGAAAACAACTCTGGCCATGGTCAGTACTCGATTCCTCTGCGGGCGGAAATGCCCCGGGTTGCCGGATGTTTCTCCGCTTCCATGCGCGTCACCAGATCCGCCCGTTCGAGAATCTCCGGCGGCGCATTGCGGCCGGTGAGCACCAGTTCGGTTCCGGCCGGCCGTTCTTCGATCAGTGAGGTCATCTCCTGCAGCGGAAGGTCGCCGCGATGCAGGACGTTGTTGATCTCATCGAACACCACCATGTCATGGTCGCCCTCAAAAATCCTGGTCCTGGCTGCGGAAAATGTCTCGACCACGCTGCTGCGCA
>JAWOCM010000132.1:0-3475 GCA_046483795.1 Desulfuromonadales bacterium
ATAATCGGTTTGCGCAGATCGACATGTCCCTTGATGGTTTCGATCTCTTCTCCCTCGACCAGAATCCTGAGCTGGCGTATATGGGGAAAATTCACCGCCAGGGTATCGACCAGGCTGTAGACGGTCAAAAGTTCGCTCGCACTCCCGCCGGGATGCAGATCGACAAAGGAGCGGTCGAAATCCAGAACGGCCGTCCCCTCCTCCTCCGACGCAGCCAAGAGGGTGGTCGAGGAGGGCAGCACCGAACCCAGCGAACCCTCCGGGCCTGAAAGGAGGGCCTCGACCGCAGTTCTCAGGCAATCGTCACCTTTCTCGCAATCCGGCGCCTCCCGGTTTTCCGCCACAAGATGGATCCCGTCCCGGGCCGCGAAATAGAGGGTCAATTCCTGCGTTTCGGCCTCGGATGTCGCCTCCTGCTCAAGCAGCGGGGTTGTGTCTTCGCCCGGTTGCGAGCTGCGGCCAAGGAGAAAACCGACGATTGCGACCGCCACCAAAAGTCCCGCCATGATGAGGACCAGATGGATTTTATCCAGTTTCTTCATTTGCAACAGACCTCCCTGAAGGAGAAAAACAACCTCATCAGTCGATAGCGACCTGTGTCACACTTTCGAGCGGTGCGCCGAGAAAAGCGCCTCCTACGCGCTGGAATCGGGTCGGCACATCGGTCACGAAAAAACGGCGGTGGCCCCCTCCCGGCACGGAGCGCAGCATGCCCACCGCTTCCAGCTTTTCCGCCACACTGTTGGCGGTCTCCTCAGCCGAATCGACCAGCAGCACGTCGCGGCCGAGGACTCCCGCCAGAGTCGACTTGAGCAGCGGATAGTGGGTACATCCGAGAACGAGCGCGTCGATCCCCTGTGCAACAAGCGGAGCGAGATATTCACGGGCTGTCAAAAGGGCCACTTCATGATTCGCCCACCCCTCTTCGGCAAGAGGAACGAACAGCGGGCAAGCGGCGGAGGCGACCTGCAACTCCGGCCCCACGGCCTGAATCGCCCGGGTGTAGGCCCCGCTCTTGACCGTCCCTTCGGTGCCGATAACGCCGACAATGCCGCATCGGGTCAATTCGACGGCCCGTCGGGCTCCCGGTTCGATCACTCCGATAACCGGAATATCGAAATGCTCCTGCAGCGTCGGCAAAGCCACCGATGAGGCGGTATTGCAGGCGACAACCAGTGCCTTGACGCCCTGCGAGACTAGAAAAGATGCCGCCTCGAGAGAATAGCGCCGAACCGTGTCGGCGCTTTTGGTCCCATAGGGAACACGGGCCGTATCGCCGAGATAGACGAGGTCCTCTGCCGGCAGCAGCCGCATGAGTTCCTTGAATACGGTTAGCCCGCCGACCCCCGAATCAAAAACACCGATCGCCCGCTCCGGCAAAGCCCAAAACCTTTCTTCCAGCAGAGAGAAACAAACACTTCATCGTAGAGAGACACCCCGGAAAAGTCAAGGATGCTGGTCGCAGACCGACACAATTAAGCCTTTTCAATTGAGCGTAAAACTGGTAACATTTGATCCCATTAAGAGCCTCGACGAACCATTGTCCCTTGACCCCTTCAAGCGCGTTTCAACCTCTCCCAGGAGAACTCTATGAGCCTTGACGACATATCGAAATTTTTGCAGAACTTCACGACGGACAAGGTCGTGGAGTCTCTTGAAACGATGAAACTGGAAACCCTCATCCACAACCCCTGGTTTCTGGGAACCGTCGCCGCTCTGGCTCTTTTGGCCCTGATTTTGCGGTGGCGGGTTCTTCTGATGCTGATCTTGGGGCTGAGCGGCTTTACCTATCTGCTCTCCTATACCATGAAACGCGGAACCGACCTGGGGGGAGTCGGCGATTCCACTCTGCTCGTCTTCGTTGGCGGGGGCGTTGTGGTCATGGGTGTGGTCATCTACATGCTTTTCATCCAATCCGACTGACCCATCAAAAAAAACACCTTCTGAACCAGGGGCAAACATAACCCTTTTCAACCGAAGCCGACGAAGGCCGGGAGATTCTGGTCCACCTTCGCCCCTCGGCTTTTTTTACACTGGGCTTCGTTTATCTCCCCCGATCGAAAAAAATTCACATTTCGACCAATCTGCCGTAAACTTCTTCGTCAATCCTGCAATGATCCATCATCTCAGATCGTATATTATTGATCGGACCTGAAGAAGGGAACACAGATTTTATGGACAAAAAAACCAAGACCATCATCGATATCGCCTTGATTGTCGTCGCCGTGGTGATAGTGACTGTTCTGCTGAACTCCCCTGAAGAAACGACCCACCGGGTCCCTTTCGACGAAACGCACAGTGAATACTACGAGATATACAAGGCCGAAGGGAAAAAGGCGGCCGGAAAGCAATGCGAGACCTGTCACAATGAAGAGAATGTGGCTTTTCCGGAAGACCATCCTCCCAAGTACCGCTGCCTTTTCTGCCACAAGATGGAAGAGGAAGGGCTTGAGTAAAGGACTGAAAAAAGAGGCATCGACCTTTGACCTGTCCAGGTGGCTGGACACGTTGTGCCGGGACCTTGCCCGCCGTCTTCCGGAACTCTCCCATATCGACGCAGAGCGGGTTTTGTTTTGCCTGTCACGTTCTCGAGCACAAGGGAAGCATGGAGTTTACGCCCGCATCGCTCCGCTGCGCTACCCCGGCGGAAAACAGGAGACGACCCTCAGGCGCGGACGGCACAGGGAGATCTATGCCCTGCCGCGCCTGCAGCACGAAGGGCAGGAGATTCTCTACCTCATTTACTTGATGATCCCGCGACTGCTGCGCCTCTCCGTTCGGGAGAAGCTCCGGACCATCGTTCACGAGCTCTATCACATCTCCCCTGACTTCGACGGAGACATCCGGCGCTTCCCGGGCCGCAACTATGCCCACGGATCGTCCCGTGCAGCCTACAACAAGCGGATCGATACCCTGGTTGACGCCTGGCTCGACCAGTCGCCCGACAGGAAACTGCTGGAGCCGCTGCACCTGCGCGAAGAGGACTGGGAGTCGGGCGCGGTCCGGCTCACAGGCTTACGCGTTCCCCTGCCCCGAGCACAGCTCGTCGCCCGCCGGCGCGCCTGACCCCTGACCCAAAGGCCTGTTAACGCAAAGACGCAAAGAAAAGCAAAACATTTTGGCATTTCTTTGCGCCTTGCAAGCCAATCTTGGCGTCTTTGCGTTGAGAAAAGAACCTGCTTTTTTTCTCGATTTTCAAACGCTGCATTCACATCTCCAGCCTACCCTCCCCGCGCAGCAGTGTTTCGAATTCATCGGCGGGAACCGGCTTGCTGAAAAAATACCCCTGGAAGGAATCACAAAGGCAATTTTTGAGAAACTCCAGCTGCTCGGCCGTCTCCACCCCCTCTGCTATGGCAGTCAGGTTGAGGCTGTGCGCCAGAGCGATAACGCTTGTCGTGACTGCTGCACCGGTGGGGCTATCGACGGCGTCGACAATAAAGGAACGATCGATCTTCAGGGTATCGACAGGGAA
>JAWOCM010000134.1:0-5726 GCA_046483795.1 Desulfuromonadales bacterium
TCTGGAATCTTCTTCTCCTTGAAGAAGCCCGTAGTCCACTCCAGCATTCTAAGCACTGTCCAAAGTTCAGTGTCCTGTTTATCGGCCATAAAGTAGCTGGATAGAACCGCTGTTAGTTAAACGGCTATTCGTCTTCGTCAGCTTCTGACGCTCAGACTGCTGCAGGGTCTTCTGCTGCCGGCGATTTTCACCGCTCTCATGACCTATGTCTCGGCGAGATCGAGCGGGGACAAGGTTCAGCGCGCCATGGCGATCTATGTGGCGTCGACCATTCTCGGCGGCTTTCTTGGCCGGGCCACCTCCGGGGCGATAGCAGCCTGGGCCGGTTGGCGCTTCAGTTTTCTGATACTCGGGGTGACTCTCCTGGCCATCGGCGCCCTGCTGGGCAGGCTGCCGGAGACAGGGGGCCGCCAGGCGCTGCGCCCCGGCCTGGACCAGGTGCGCCGCGTGTTGCGGCAGCCCGGTTACTTGCACATCTATTTTCTTATTTTCTGCATGTTTTTCGTTTTCGCCGCCGTGATGAACTTTCTGCCGTTCCGGCTGACGGAGTTGAGCAGCAAGGCCGATGACATGCGCATCGGCCTGATGTACAGCGGCTATGTCATGGGGATCGTCACCTCCCTCGCCGCTGTCCGCATTTGCCGCAAGATCGGGAGCGAAAAACGCGCCCTGCTGGCCGGGACAGCCGTTTTCGGCATTGCCCTGTTCGGGCTCAATACGCCTTCGATCCCCTGGTTGTTCGCCGACATGTTCCTGTTCTGCGGCGCCATGTTTCTCGTGCATGCCACCAGCTCCGGTCTTCTCAACCGGCGTGCCGAAGCGAATCGGGGGCTGGTCAACGGTCTTTACGTGGCGAGTTATTACAGCGGCGGGATGATCGGCTCGTATCTGCCCGGTTTTGCCTACCAGCATTTCGGCTGGACGGGGCTGATCGTTCTTCTCGAAATGCTTGTGGTTCTGGGTCTTGTCCTGCTCGCTCGCTTCCCCATGCTGGAGGAGCAGGCGCCCTCCGGGAATATTTGAGAGACAGAACGCGGATGATCTGTTAATATTGGGGGCGGTACAGTCTCTGCTACAGATATATCTGAATGTGCTGCCCCTAAACTGCTACATCAAGGGAGATGCCTGTGGGACGTAAGAGGATACTTGTTTCCCATGACGACGAGTTGCTTTCGGCGCTCAACGGAGCCTTTTTTTTCGCCGGCGGCGTTGATCTTCTTGTGGCCGAGAGCGGACCCGAAGCCTTTCGACTGATCGAGGAGGAGGATCCCGACCTCGTTTTTCTCTCACCCCGCATGGACGGCCTCAGCGGGATAGAGTGCTGCGAAAAGGTCAAGAACGATCCCATCCTCAAGATCACCCCTCTAATCGCCCTGCTCCCCGCCGAAAAAGAAGACTCCCTCACCGACTCCTGCCGCGAACACTTCGACGACATCCTGGTCAAGCCGATCGACCATCAGAAGGTTCTTTCGCTGACCTGCAGATATCTGGGAATATGCGAACGGCCGAATCGCCGGGTCTTGACACAACTGCCGGCTCATTTTCGTTACAAGGGTCGCAAAAGACACGGCCTCACCCAGGATATCAGTCTGGGCGGCGTGTTCGTCGAAACCCGCCACCTGGTGCCCGTGGGTAACGTGCTCGATCTGGAAATCGAATTTCCCGGCCGCAAAGAGATGGTGGTATTCCCTGTCAAGGTGGCCTGGGTCAACCATCCGGAATGGATCAAGAAGGACGATTTTCCCTGCGGCATGGGGATGGGATTTGTGGAGATGTCCGCACAGGCACGGCAGGCACTTGAGGAATTTCTCGCCCAGAGTAATGGATAAAGGCTATGGGATAATATGACCAAGACGAGGTTCAGGCAGCGGTTACAGCTGCCTGTTTTTTGTGGGTGGGGGTCGTCAAAGACCTGGTTTCTCCCGGAAAGGATGGCGCCTCAGAAGTACAGTCCCATCGGAAGTATCGAAGATGATTTTGCGCCCTCTGATGCCGCCGACATCGGCATTGACAATAGGGATGCGGACTTCGCTGAGCATATCCTCTGCCAGTTCAATATTGCGATCCCCGATGCTCATCAATCCCTCAGTTTTTTGCCACAGGGCTGCGCCGCCGAAAACCTTTGCCTGCAGTTTTTTCGGGTCTGCACCGAGAGAGACGAGTCTTTCGATCAGTTTGGGTATAGCGACGTTGCCGTAACGGGGTGTCGGAAGGCCCTCGCCATTCCAAAGGGGAAGCAGGTAATGGTTGATCCCGCCCAGACATTTCACCGGATCCCAGAGAGAGACGGCGATGCATGATCCGAGTACGGTTGTCACTATATGTCGCTCATCTTTGGCAAAGAGGGTTCCAGGCAAAAGGTAGTGTTTTTTTTCAGGCATGTTGGTTCTCAGTTCCCTGTGGCCGCTTCAGGCCAGCTCAGAATTTTTCCGTTTCTTCGAACAGGAAAAAATTTCCGTCCTGAGCCGTTGTGCTGATGTTGTCGAAACTTTCCCCGACCGGCAATTCCAGGATAAAAGTGCTGCCAGCAGATGATGAGCTTTCCATCTCGACCTTGCCGCCAAGCAAGTCCGCAAGTGCACCGACAATGCTCAATCCGAGTCCGTGGCCGCGATGAGTCTTGGTGGTTCCCATCTCCACTTGCCTGAACCGATCGAAGATGGCTTTGCGGTCCTTTTTGCTGATACCCTGGCCTGAATCGCGGACTGCAATCTGAAGCTGGCCGTCCCTTGTCTCTGCCTCGACCTCGACCCTGCCGCCCTCGCCCGTGTATTCAATGGCATTGGCCAGAAGATTGTGCACTATGATCTGCAGTTTCTGGGCGTCGGTCGTAAAGTACAAATCCCCCGGGCAGGAGGGGACGACCGTGATCTTCTTGAGTTCGGCCTGGTGCCGGAACAGGTCCAGCGCGCTGACCACCAGGTTGTCGATGTCGACATGAGAAAATGCCGGGAGCGCCTCGCCGGCTTCGAGTTCGGCGGCCATGAAAATGTTGCGTAGTTGAAAGTCGAGTGTGAACGCCTCGGAGTAAATCAGGCTGGCGGTGGCGATTCTTTTTTGCGGCTCCATAGCCCCGTCCATGAGCTGATTGGACAGTCCCAGGATCGAAGTCAGGGGGTTGTTGATCTCATTGCGGATATTCGATAGAAAATGGCTTTTCAAACCCTCTGAATCTTGAAGTTTGTTGTTGACCTCCTCAAGTTTTTTCGTCAAGGCGGACAGATCCTGCAACGCCTTGCGATTGAAGTCGAAGCGATCCTTGAGTTCTTCGATCAGTTCCTGGTCGGTTAATTTGCTCGGTCTGCTCATGCCTCTTTCCTTTTCCAGTTTGATGACAAAACCAAATCCATCCAGGGTTCAGGAGCACCTGCGGGTCGCCTTGATGCGCACGGAGAGAAGAAAGTGAGAGGGGAGGTGTCCGCCCCCGATTTCTGTACAGCTCACGGACACACCTGAGTAGGCCGCATAATACCAATTAAAGGGACAAAAGCAAACAGGGAAAGATCCCTCTTTAACCGAGCTTCAATGTTGCTCTTCTTCTGGCCCGGAGGGATGACAATTCATTTCTGTAGGGGGCCGGCAATGGACAAACGTTCAAGGTTTGTTAGACTGCGTAAAAACCATAAACAGAAAAGGAGAAGATTCTTTATGAGAACACGAAACTTGATGGGATTGATAGTGGCTTTGACCTTGCTGATTCCGGTGGTTGCTTGCAGCAGCGAAGACAACTCCGGTCAGGCCGAGTCAGGACAGTCCGCCAATGCTTCTGTTGAAAAAGGCGAGGCGATCTACGAGAAGAACTGCGCCTCCTGCCATAAGAACGGCGTGGCCGGAGCTCCGAAACTGGACGATCAGGCCGCCTGGTCGGATTCGCTCTCCAAGGGCAAAGAGACCCTTTACGATAATTCGATCAACGGCTTTAAGTCGATGCCGCCCAAGGGCGGCAATTCGAGCCTGAGCGACGAGGAGGTCAAGGCGGCGGTCGATTACATGGTGGAGGAGATCCAGTAGGCTGCTGAATAGAAGCGTTACGGAGAGTCAAAAAAAGCGGGACAGCCTCCTCAGTGAGTGCTGTCCCGCTTTTTTTACTGTGAGACCTCTTCCCCCCCCCGAGATGCAATGGATGCAGACCTTCGCCATCCCAGGCGGATGCGGTTTACTTCCCCGACTTCAGAATACGAGCCAGTTTCGCCTGAAGCCTGAGCCATGTTTTGTGTTCCATCAGGGGGAATCCAGCATACATCTTGCCCGGTTCGGTGTCCTTCGTCACTCCGCCTCGGCCGGCGATCGTGGAAAAATCAGCAATATGGATATGCCCTGTCGCTCCCGACTGTGCAGCCATGACGACATTTCTTCCCAATGTCGTTGAACCGGCGATGCCGGTCTGTCCGGCAATGATCGAATTTTCTCCGATGATGACATTGTGGGAGATATGCACCAGGTTGTCGATCTTGGCTCCCCTGCCGATAACGGTCGATTTGAAGGTTGCCCGGTCGATGGACGAATTGGACCCGATTTCGACATCGTCTTCCACGATGACATTCCCCATCTGCTCGATCTTGACATGCTCCCCGGTCTTTGTATGGGCATAGCTGAAGCCATCGCTGCCGATCACGGTATTTGCATGCACAATGCAGCGACTGCCGATGCGGCAACCGTGATAGACGACGCTGTTGGGATGGACGACCGAGTTGTCTCCGACCACGACATCGTCCCCCAGGTAGACGCCTGACATGATCCGGCTGTTCTTGCCCACGGACACATTGCTTCCCAGAGAGACGTTGGGAAAAATTACAGCGAGGGGATCGATCTTCCGGCTGTCGGGATCCGGAAGTTCGATGGATTTTGCGAACAGCCTTGTCGCTTGCGCCATGGCCAGTTCAGGATTGTCCACCACGACAGCGACAGCCGTATCGGGGATCTGGTCTTTGAGCTCTGCAGTGACCAGAACAGCCGCTGCATCGGTGGTCCTCAGGGCCTCCACCTCCTTGTCGCCTATTGCATATGCGAGGTGTGTTCCCTGTGCATCCGTGAGGGATGAAATGCCTGCAATCTCAGGGTCTTTTTCAATCTGCCGATCGAGGGACAATTCATTCAGGATAAGACTGAGTTTCAATTGGTTCACCTTTTTTTTTGAAAACGATGAGTAAAACTTCGCGGCACGAGGGCATATTGCGATTCAGTTCCTCCGGACAGTATGCCTTGCCGGGGGAGCGCCTGTCCAGTCTTGATGAGAGCTCATTCTCCCTTAAGGAAACACCATGTTTGGGAAAGTTTAACTTGTGTTTTGTTCTCGATGAGCTCATAGTACGTGATTGCTTCTGTCTGTCGGACGGGGGCTGATTTTCTCCTTTTTCAAGAAACGCGAGTCCATGTAAAGAGCTCGACCCCGCTCAACACCCTGCCGATGTCGTTTTTTCTTCAACTCAGCAGCAGTTTTAAAATCAAATGATTTGTGCATGTATCTGCCGTCGGCATATCCGTGCATCAGTCTGTTCGGAGCGGTGAAATAAATGGGCTCTTCGGGGCCCGCTAAGTTTGCCGTGATTATTACAGTATATTTCCGTGGCTGCCGGTTTTGGTGTGCCGTCCGTCCTTTTGTGTCCTTTTTCCAGGAATCCGCATGTCTCATATTCAAATGATCCGCCAAAACTGGTTCTCCAATGTTCGCGGCGACGCTCTGGCCGGGATTGTCGTGGCTCTGGCCCTTATCCCCGAGGCGATCG
>JAWOCM010000098.1:0-35728 GCA_046483795.1 Desulfuromonadales bacterium
TCCGGAGGAGAAGATCGAGGACGCGATGAACAACTGCCCCGTGGCCTGCATTTACTGGGAGGAATAAGGCAGGTGCAAGATCGAAGGTGAAAGGCCAAAGGTGAAAGGTTAAAGGCAAATCGATAAATCCAGATATGTATGCGGGGTCGTCTTATGAATTTTGTTTCGTCTTTCTCCTTTCCCCTTGAACCCTTAACCTTTCCCCTTTCCTTGTGAATCTTTCCGGCAACATATCGAAACTGTACATCTTTTCGGCGCTGAAGATGGCGCTCTTCCCGATGGCGGTGATCACCCTCTTCTGGAAGGATCACATCGGTCTGTCCCTGACCGAAATCCTTCTGCTGCAGGGACTTTTCTCCGTCGCCACCCTTCTGCTCGAATATCCTTCCGGCTACCTGAGCGACAGGCTCGGCTACCGCTTCACCCTCAATCTGGCGACCGTCCTCGGCATCATCGGCTGGTGCCTCTACCTGCCGGCCGATTCCTTTTTCGACGTTTTCCTGGCGGAAATTTTCCTCGGGGCATCCTTCGCCTTCATCAGCGGTTCCGACAGCGCCCTGCTCTACGAGACGCTGCGAACCGAGGGCAAGGAGATGCACTACACCCGCTACGACGGCCGCATGAGCGGCTTCGGGCAGGCAGGAGAGGCGGCCGGGGCTCTCTTTGCCGGTGTCCTCTACACGATCTGGCCCCTGTTCCCTTTCGTCATCCAGGTCGGCGTGTGGCTGGCGGCCTACGGCCTGAGCCGCTCCCTGAAGGAGGCCCCGCGGGACAAGCAGATTCAGGCCAAAACCCATGCCGCGGAAGCGCTCGAGACCCTGAAGATCTCCCTGGTCGACAACCGCACCATCCGCTCGGCGATGCTGCTGACGACGGTCCTGGGGCTCGCGTCGTTCTATCCCGTCTGGCTGATCCAGCCCTTCATGCAGCAGACCGGTGTTCCGCTGCACTGGTTCGGCCCGATCTGGGCTGCAGCGAACATGACCGTCGCCGTTTTTGCATGGACGAGCGAACGGATACACTTTACCCTCGGCACCCGGCCGGCGGTCTGCCTCTGGCTGCTTTTGGTCCTTGCCGGCTACGGCGGCCTTGGTTTTTTCAACGCATCCTGGGCCTTCGCCTTCTATTTTCTGCTGACCGCCACACGCGGGATGCAGTCCCCCGTCATGCGCCACTTTCTCCAGACCGAAGCGCCCTCGTCACGTCGGGCCAGCATTCTTTCCCTGAAATCCCTTGTTTTCCGACTGCTTTTCGTATTGACCGGCCCCCTGGTCGGTATGCTCGCTGACTCGAAAGGCCTCTCGACGACATTTCTGACGGTGGGCTCGATCCTGGTCGTTGTGCTCCTCGTCCTGGCTCTCTCCTTTTTCAAAAACACCGTGCCGGCAGACCGGACATAAACACACCCAGTTATTTTTTGCTCCTCCCTTTTCAGCCGATATAAAAAGCCGCCCCCGGATTCACAGGCCTTTTCTGCCCTGAGAACGTGGAGAAAATTCAAATCTGAAAATCTTTTTGCAAATCAGCCCAATGGGCCCGGAGTTTTTCTTTGTGTTCCTCATTCATCGGCAACTCTTTTATTTTTTCCGGCCATAAACTGCGTGCCTTCTCCAAGGCATCGCTCAGGTGCGGCTTTATAGCACGCCATGGCACTCCCGCCCGCTTGGCCCACGCCTCAAAGTTTTCATAAGTGACACCGTACCACTCCTTTGTTTTTCCAAGGTTGAGCGCGTATTGCCTCTCGTTTTCAATGTAAACGCTCGTTGTTACGATGTCATAAGCCGGGGAAAGTCGCGGCGTGACCTGGTCGGAATAGAGCAAGCTCCAATTCTTTATATGCGCATCGCCATTGGCCAGGAGGATGTTAACCAAGAGGCGTCTTGCAAACTGTTGCGTGTCTTCCAGGCCATCTCCAGAGTAATTGTAAAGAATGTTCGCTATCTGCTCGTAGCTTGCGGCGTTGTATTTTTCATGCGGATATTTCACCAGGACTTGCGCAAAGTCTTCCATGTGAATTCGCCGATCGTTTTGGCGATCAAAACGTTTAATCGCAAATACCAGCTTCTCATCGGGCAAATTGATCGGCGGCAAGTTGTCGAGCTTATCAAGTTCCACCAGCTTTATTTCAGGCACATCAACACCTGCAATGGATGCCAATGTCATTGCCGTGAATTCATTGAGCGGCACATCTTTGTGTTTCGTTGACGGCGTCTTAACGATCCAGTCCCCGAGAGCATCTCCCTTGGACAGGTTGTAGCGGTCATCCTCTTGCTTCATGGAAAACTTCATCTGAATCCCGGCGAGAGAGAATTTGTTTTCCCGAGCAGTCTTTTCCAGTTTAACGGCTTTCACTTTCCCGTATGCCGACAAAAGGTTCGCCGGGATATCTTCCGGCTCCACAGGCTCGGCAATCAGTGCACCGGGCAGATCTCCCCCCAAGTAAGAAAAGAGTTGAAATTCGTTGTCGACATGCACCTTGAGACCTTGGGCGATCAGCTCTCTTAATGCTCCTTCCGGGAGCAAGTTGGATAGCGTTGGATGCAATTTATGGCTGCGTGACCAGGGTTCCGCCATGAGCTTCTCTGAACGTGGAAAGCCGGGGTGGGTAATCAAGCTGAACGTAGGACGAGCTGCGTCCGACTTATATTCATCTGCAAAGGTCAATACGTTGCGACCATCCTGAAAACCTGCCAGATAGCCGACCAGGTGTCCGTGCAAGCTGAGCTTAAGGACGTTGACTTCATTTGTGCCGTGATCGTTCATTGCTCATCCTCAAGGAGATCCTGCCAGGGATCGTCAGACAGGTTTTTCCTCCCGCTGTTCATTGTCCGGCCGGATTGTTTCTGCCCGGGCTTCTGCTCTGTCTCTGCGTTTTCAAGCACAGCGATTATGGCATTCACCTTTTCTTTTGGGATAAGCATCAGTTCGCTGTTCAGGCCTTTGGCAATCAATTCCAGAGTATCGAGTCGCGGATTTCCCTTCGACTCCAGGCGTTGGTATTGTTGCCGGGATACGCCGACGCGCATCATCATGTCGATTTGCTTGAGGCCCAGTTCTAATCGTCTTTTTTTGAGCTGCTTCAGTAGAGAACTTTTCATTGTAAACCCCTGTGTTGCTTTCTGATTGGATGAAACATATTAGCTTCTTTTTTACATAAAAGCAACACAGGTATTTCTTTTATTACGGAAAGGCAAGATGGTGTGCAAAAGCAACTCACATGTGGCCTTTGGCTGGGGTCTGTCTCCAGACATAAAAGAACCCTCCAATCATGAAAATTGGAGGGTTCTGGGGAAACATCAAGCTATTTTACACACGTTAAGTAAACGGCTCGCCGGAGTGGAGGCGGCCGGGCTGTGCAGATGAAAAAGTTGGTTTATTTGTACCCTTCGATTTCATCGAACTGCAGGTACTGGTAGATGTCGTCGGCTTTGGGAAGAACTCTCTCCTTGATGACCGCCATGTATTCATCCGGGGTCGGGATTTTGCTCATGGTGCTGATCACCGCTCCCAGCTCCGCAGAGCCGAGATAGACCTGAGCGCCGTTTCCGATCCGGTCCTCGAAGTTCCGGGTACTGGTGGAGAACATGTTGACTCCGTCGGGCACGCGGGCCTGATTTCCCATGCACAGGGAGCAGCCGGCGATCTCGATGCGGGCCCCGATGGAACTGTAGATGGAGAAGAGGGCCTCTTCCTTGAGCTTGTCCTGATCCATCCGCGTCGGCGGGCAGACCCAGGTCCGAATATCGGGGTTGAATTTTTGACCGCGCCAGATCTCGGCAGCAGCTCGGAAATGACCGATATTGGTCATGCAGGATCCGAGAAAGACGTCCTGGATGGGAGTGCCGGCAACGTCGGAGAGCAGTTTGACGTCATCCGGATCATTGGGGCAGGCCAGGATCGGTTCGGTGATCTCTGCCAGATCGATCTCGATCACAGCCTCGTATTCGGCGTCCTCGTCGGCCTTGAGCAGCTTCGGATCCTCGAGCCATTCCTGAACGGCCTCGATGCGCTTGCGAAGGGTTTCGGGATGCTGGTAGCCCTCCTCGATCATCTTCTCCATCAGTGCGATATTGGACCGCAGGTAGGTCCCGACCTGATCTTCGGAGAGCTGAATGCAGCCGGCGGCGGCGGAGCGCTCTGCGGCGGCGTCGGTCAGTTCGAAGGCCTGTTCGACGGTGAGGTCGGGAAGGCCTTCCATCTCCAGGATGCGGCCGTTGAAGACGTTGACCTTGTTCTTCTTCGGAACGGTCAAGTGGCCCTGCTGGATGGCGAAATAGGGGATGGCGTTGACCACGTCGCGCAGGGTAATGCCTTCATTCAGTTCGCCCTTGAACCGGACCAGTACGGATTCCGGCATGTCGAGGGGCATCCTGCCGAGGGCGCCGGCGAAGGCGACCAGACCGGAACCGGCGGGGAAGCTGATCCCGATGGGGAAACGGGTGTGGCTGTCGCCGCCGGTGCCGACGGTGTCGGGAACCAGCAGCCGGTTCAGCCAGCTGTGGATGACACCGTCGCCGGGACGCAGTGCGACGCCCTCGCGCTCGGCGATGAACTTGGGCAGGTCATGGTGCATTTTCACGTCGGCCGGCTTGGGGTAGGCGGCGGTGTGGCAGAAGGACTGCATGAACATGGGAGCCTGAAATTTGAGGCAGGCCAGCTCCTTGATCTCGTCGGCGGTCATCGGGCCGGTGGTATCCTGGGAACCGACTGTGGTCATCTTCGGCTCGCAGGCGGTACCGGGCAGAACGCCGTCGAGGTCGCAGGCTTTTCCGACCATTTTCTGCGCCAGCGAAAAGCCCTGGTTCGGCTTCGGCTCGGGATTGTCCGGCTTGGCGAAAATCTTCGCCTCGTCCTTGCCGTAGGTTTCGCGGACCTTGTTGGTCAGCGAGCGGCCGATAATAAGCGGGATGCGGCCGCCTGCACGGTATTCGTCGGGCAGGGTGTTCGGCTTGATCTTGAAGGTGCTGACCACCTCGCCTGCCGCGTTGGTCACTTCGCCTTTGGCGGTGTTGATGGTCAGGTCATCTCCATGGTTGATGGTGGAAACATCCATGGTCAGCGGCAGAGCGCCGGAGTCCTCGGCTGTATTGAAAAAGATCGGGGCGATAACGCCGCCGATAATGACGCCTCCGCGGCGCTTGTTGGGAACACAGTCGATATCTTCGCCGATATGCCACAGCACGCTGTTGCAGGCCGACTTGCGTGAGGAACCGGTTCCGACGACGTCGCCGACGAAGGCCACCTTGTGTCCCTCCTGGCGCCACTTGGCGATCTCTTCGATGCCACCGGGAAAACGGGTCTTGCCCATGGCCAGAGCATGCAGGGGAATGTCGGGACGGCTCCAGGCATCTCCAGCGGGAGAGAAATCATCGGTGTTGATCTCCCCCTCGACCTTGAAGGCCTTGACCGTTATGGTATCGGGAATTTCGGGCTTGTTGGTAAACCATTCCGCTTCGCTCCAGGAGTCGGCCACCTTCCGCGCTGCGTCGTTCTTTTCGGCCAGCTCAAGGATCTGCTCCGCCGCATCGTAGACATAGGTCAGACCTGAAAGAGCGCTAGCGGCGTCATCCGAGACCTCTGCATTGTCCAGGGCATCGATGAGCGGCTGAACATTGTAGCCGCCGATCATCGTTCCGAGAATTTCGACAGCGCCCTTTTTGGAAATAAGCGGAGACGTCGCGGTCCCCTTGACGATTTTGTCCAGGAATGCAGCCTTGACCTCGGCAGAGGGATCGACACCGGGGGAAATCCGCTGCGTAAAAAGATAAAGCAGAAAGTCTTCTTTTCCGGCCGGCGGGCTCTGGAGCAAATCGCACAGCTCTGTCGTTTGCTCTGGATTCAAAGGGAGCGCGGGAATCCCCTGGGCGTTCCGCTCCTGTTCATGTTTCAAATATGCTTCGATCATTTCTCTCCTCCATTATAAAGTTGCTGCTTCGACGCGGAAGCAATCGATTTCACTGTCGTTTCGTCTGTTTCCGCCTATACCGGAAAGCCTGGTCCGGCAAGGCGGATTTTTCGGCATCATCCGGGAAAGCATTGCATACTGTATACGATCCACGAAGGGGTGTCAACGGCGAAGTCCTCTGGATTTTCCTTCGTTTCCAAGCCCTCCGCTCCTTTCCGGAGAAACTTTTCAAACAATCACGGACAAAGACCCCGAGGGGATATTTATTCCATTCTCCATCGGCTGTGACGTATTCTGTCTCGCCTCCGTTTAGCATGTAAATACCACCAACAACGGAGGTCTCCGCATGTTCGAATTATGTTTTTTGTCCGGCCTTCTCCTTGCTGTTTTCGCCTCCCTGGGACCGGAAGAGAAAAAGACCCGGCCGGGAAGGGAAAGCTCGCCTCATCCCCGGGAAGTCTCGCGCAAGAGGGGAATCCCACGCTCGGTGCATCGCACGAAGCGAAGACGAAAGTCAGAGGATGCCGATATCCTAAGCATTTCGACACACAAGAGCTGACAGCAAAAACTATTTGCCCGGCTTGACCTGGGTCAATTGATTTCGGGCGCGATTTCATTATTATGATTTTTTTTGACAAAAGGAGGAGATTCCTGATGCAACGAAAGATCATTTTAGCCCTTGTCGCAGCGATTATCACCCTGCCGAGCTTCTCCAGAGCCATGCCGGCGATATCCTGTCATTGCTTTCAGAACCGGGAATTCGATGCGAATCAGCCCGCCGCCGCCGACGATTACCTGCTGACGACAACCTTCAACACCTTTCAGGGCCTGGCTCTGGGAATCGACAAAAAGTCGATCGTCCGTGCCAAAATGTCCGGCCGAACATCGGAAGAACTCTGGCTCAAGCATTGGCTGGCAAAGGAAATCGGTCTCTCCGTCGAAGAGATCACAGACCGGTATGAGGCCACAGGCTCATGGCTGGAACTGGCCCGGCGTGCAGGCCTTGCAGAAAGAGGGGACCTCTCGTCCACGGAGGACCTCTCCAGTGACCGGAAGCTGGCGGAATCGGTGGCTCAATGGGAGATGATCCGTTATTTCGGTGTCGAAAAGGAAGAGCTGGCTGTTTTGCAGAAGAAGGGAGCGAGTTTGAAGGAAATGACCTTGAGCCTCCTTATTTCAGCTCTGACCTCCTGTTCCGCGGCAGAGGTCTTCGACAGGGCTCATGCCGAAGGGGAAAGTTGGGGACGGGTGGCGCAAAAAGCCGGCATCACCTTCTCAGCCGTTGAAACGAAGATGACCAAACAGGGTGTAGTGGAAAGCAAATGATCCGGCCTGCCGCCAATCACGATCGAAGGATCAGGCGAACCTGCCCTTCTTTTTCCTGGAGAGTTTTCCTAAAATCCAGCCCGCCAAAAGAACGCCTCCTCCGGCGAGGAACCATTTGATGGCGCCTGTGCGAAGCAGGGTATCGTTCTCCTTTTCAAGCGCTTCAATTTCCTGCCGCATATCGCTGACTTCCGCCTTGAGGCGGTCACGCTCGCGGGTTATTTCGACGACCCGTCCGGCGTCATCCTTCAACTGTTCGTAGCTCTGACTGGTCTTTGCGAGTTCTTCCCGAACCGTTTCCAGCTCCCCTTCGGTCTCCGCAAGTGTCTCCTGCAGTTGGCGAACCTTTTCCTGTTCGCTCTGCAACTGGGCAGCCAGATCGCCCTGCTCTTTCTGCAGCTGATCCTTCAGGGTCGCAACCTGTTCTTTGTATCGGGCGATTTCCCCCTCCAGTCGCCTGATAACGATCGGACTGGGAGTTTCATCCGTCAAATATTGTTCCGGTATATAGCCCTCGACTCCCTCCTCGGTCCGAACATGCACGAATCGCCCCTCTTCGCCCAGCACCTCCACCGGCTCATCGGATGCGAGGGAGTCGACCGGAGTGAACTGGTCACCGGGTACGTCTCGCACCGAGACAACGAGACGGTCGGAAATGTATTGCGTTTCGGCCCGGCTCTGAGTAGAGGCCAGCAAAACAGACCCGACAATAAACAGGACAAGAAAAAGTTGACGCATCGTGATCCTCCCGGTTAAACAGAAACGGACATCTTGATATTTTTCAAAGGCTTAGGTTCTCTTGAAAAGTCATGACTCCTCTTAATAACGCCTGTCGGAAAAACTGTCAATCCCAAAGCACAGAGTCCCATTCATAAAAAAAGCCCGAGGGCAGAGCCCCCGGGCTTTTATCTTGCAAAGAATGGACCTTAATCAAGCAGGGCCTTGACCTTTTCAAAGCCGAGATTGAAGGCTTTTTCATTCAGGTCGACAAAGGCTTCGGGAACCTTGGCGAGAACAGCCTGCAGAACAGATTCGCGTTTCAGAACGCCGGTCAATGCCACCATCGCCCCGAGGGCGACGACATTGGCCACGATCTCGCGACCGAGCTCTTCTTTTGCGATCCGCATGATCGGCAGGCGATAGACCCTGTAATTGCCTTCGGGAGCATTGGGAGCGAAATCGCTGTCGAGCAGCAACAGTCCGCCCTCCTTGATGCCGTTGGCATACTTGTCGGCGGCCTCCTGGGTCATGGCCAGACAGGCGTCGACAATGGTTGCCTTGGGGTAGTCGATCGGTCCATCGGAAATGATGACCTCCGACTTGGAAGCGCCACCGCGTGCCTCCGGCCCGTAACTTTGCGACTGGACCGCGTTCTTGCTTTCGATAATCGACGCGGCTTCAGCAAAAATGATTCCGGCAGTGATCAGACCCTGACCACCGGCGCCGGAAAAGCGAATTTCGTATCTTTCTGCCATCGATATTCTCCTTTTCGGTGATGATCAGGCGCCCGAAGCCGTTTTGATAACCTGGGCATACTGGTCGCAGTATTCGGGCTTGTCTTCCGTGTAGAGCAGGCCGGTCAGAATCTTGCCCTCGAGCTGCTCCGCCGACATCTTCTGCGCGGCGGCCACCGGGACAGCAACTTCCTTGAGACGCTTCATCATGTCGACAACGCTGCGGAACTTGTTGCGTCGACCATAAGTCGTCGGGCAATCGTCGAGAATCTCGATGACGGACAGGCCTTTGTGCTTGATGCCGTCTGCGACGAGTTTGTCGATCTGGGTCGCATGAAACGCCGTGGTGCGGGCCACATAGGTGGCTCCGGCGCCGATAGCCAGCTTGCTGATGTCGAACACCGGGTCGGGGTTACCATACTGGGTGGTCGACGCCTTGGCACCCATGGGCGTACAGGGAGAGAATTGTCCACCGGTCATGCCATAGATGCTGTTGTTGAAAATGACATAGGTCATGTTGATGTTTCGACGGCAGGCATGGATGAAGTGATTGCCGCCGATAGCGATTCCATCGCCGTCGCCGCCGACGCAGATGACGTCCATCTCCGGCTTGGCCATCTTGATGCCGGTCGCAAAAGCCGCTGCGCGGCCATGTGCGGTGTGCAGCGTATTGAAGTCAACATAGCCGGGCAGCCGGCTTGCACAGCCGATACCGGACACGATGGCGGTGTTGTTTTTTTCCAGATCGCAGATATCGATGGCCCGGAGCAGGCCCTTCATCGCGATGCCGTGGCCGCAGCCTGGACACCAGATGTGGGGCAGTTTCCCGGGGCGCAGATACTTATCGTAATCGAAAGCCATGTTACTTAACCTCCTGGACTTTGTCCATGATCTGGCTGGGGGTGATCGGATCCCCATCGACGCGGCCGATGTGGTCAACGATGCAGTTCCCCTTTGCCACGCGCTCGACCTCGTAAACCATCTGTCCGAGATTCATTTCCGGAACGATGATCGCCTTGGCCTGATCGGCGAGTTGGGCAACGCGCTTTTCGGGAAAGGGCCACAGAGTAATGGGGCGGAAGAGACCAGCCTTGATACCTTGCTTTCGCAGCTCGTTGACCGCATAGCGAGCGGAACGGCTCGTGGAACCGTAAGCCAGGATAATGACTTCGGCATCTTCGGTCTCGTATTCCTCATTCAATTCAATGTCGTCACGGGCATCCTCCACCTTGCGGATCTGGCGGCGCTCTTCGGCATCGACCAGATCGGGCTTGGTGGTGGGGAAGCCGTCGGTGGCCTTGTTCAGACCGGTGACATGAAAACGATACTCACTGCCGAAAGCTGCAAGGGGCGGAACATCTCCGAAAGCGGTATCGAAGGGCTTGTACTCCTCTGGACTGACGGAGGGTCCGGTGCGGTCGATGACCTCCAGTTCACCCGGCTCGGGGAACTCGATTCGCTCGCGGCTGTGACCGACGATCTCGTCGAAAAGAACCTGAACGGGCATACGGTATTTTTCTGCCAGATTGAACGCCCGAACCGTTTCGGAAAAGATTTCCTGGATCGATGCCGGCACGACGGCGATTGCCGCGTGGTCCCCGTGTGTTCCCCAGCGGGCCTGCTGAACGTCGGACTGGCCCGGGCCGGTCGGCATCCCCGTCGAGGGACCTCCTCGCATGACATTGACGATAACGCAGGGGGTTTCGGCGATACATGCGTAACCGATCAGTTCCTGCTTCAGTGACACGCCCGGTCCCGACGTTGCGGTCAGGGCCTTGGCGCCGGTCAGGGAAGCACCGATCACGGACGCCATGGCGCCGATCTCGTCTTCCATCTGGATGAATTTACCGCCCGACTTGGGAAGCTCGACGGACAGAACCTCCGCCACCTCGGTCGAGGGGGTAATGGGGTAGCCGCCAAAAAATGTGCAGCCGGCGTAGAGGGCGCCAAGGGCACAAGCCTCATTCCCCTGTAATAGAGCTACTTTCTTAGCCACGTTAACAACCTCCTGTCAGTTGTTGACTTATTTCTTGTGGACCTTGATTGCAAAGTCGGGGCACCGCAGTTCACACTGCATACAAGCGATACAAGCGTCTGCATTGACCACCTTGACAACGAATGCATCCATCTCCAGCACCTTCGTCGGGCAGAATTCTACACAAATGCTGCACCCTTTGCAGTACCGCTCGATGATTTCGAGATCTGCTTTTGCACTGCTCATTACCGTTTTTCTCCTTTTATGCGTGTTCGCCTTCACTGGCGTCTTGATAAAACGGTGGTAAAATACCGTATTAAGGTGAGGTATGCCACAAAAAAATTCAGTTCGGATACTTTTTTTTTGAGCTCGTTCGCAGGAAAAAGAATCAAAAAGCGGCAAGGGACACCTGGCGTGAAATGCTTTTAAGTAACACATTTAAATATTTGAATTAAACAGAAGAAGGGCAATGTTGCCATTGCCCTTCTTCCCGGTCGGCAATTTGATGATTTTTACAGGTTCATGCTGCCGATGAGTTCCTTCACAGCATCAACCGAATGATTGAACATCCCCTGCTCTTCATCGTTGAGCTTAAACTCGATGATCTTCTCGATACCGTCAGCTCCCAGGATACAGGGAACGCCGACATAGTAACCGTCGACACCGAACTCACCTTTGAGCTTGGCGCATGTGGCCATCACACGCTTCTGGTCCTTGAGGATCGATTCAGCCATCGCGATGGCTGAGGAAGCAGGGCTGTAGAAGGCACTGCCGTTCTTGAGCAGTGCGACGACTTCGCCGCCGGCTTTCTTGGTGCGCTCGACCAGGGCGTCCATAACTTCCCGGGCCTTGGCTGCACTGCCGTACTTCTGCTCGAGCAGTTCCATGACAGGGATACCCTTGACGCTGGCATAGCGCACCAGGGGCACCATGGTATCGCCATGTCCGCCGAGAGTCATGGCGGTGACGTCCTTCACGGAAACACCCAGCTCCCAGGCGATGAAAGACTCGAACCGGGCCGAGTCGAGAACACCGGCCTGACCCATCACGCGCTCGGAGGGGAAGCCGGTCACCTTCTGGCACAGGGTCACCATGGCATCGAGAGGATTGGAGATGATGATGACGTGGGAATCGGCAGCGTACTGCTTGATGCCCTCGGCCACCTGCGTCATGATCTTGGAGTTGACCTCGATCAGATCGTCCCTGCTCATACCGGGCTTGCGGGGCAGGCCGGCTGTAACGATGACCAAGTCGGATCCTTCGATGTCCTTGTAATCGTTAGTTCCCTTCAGTTCGACGTCGAATCCGTCTACCGGGGATGCCTCGCCGATATCGAGGCATTTGCCCTGGGGCATCCCTTCGACGATATCGAACAGAACCACGTCACCGAGTTCACGCAGTGCCGCCAGTTGAGCCAGAACACCACCAATTTGACCACCACCGATCAATGCAATCTTTGATCTCGCCATAGTTCTCTCTCCTCGTTTGAAATGAGTTGGAGACGGGGCCCGTGGCCCCGTCCCGACTGTTGACAGATTACATATTATCAATAATTGAGTTCAGTGTCGGACTTGGGCGCATTTCTTTGTCGGCCTTCTGCCTGTCAGGACGGAAGTAACCGCCGATGTCCACAGGGCGCCCCTGTGCCGCGATCAACTCCTCGTTGATCTTGGCTTCATTTTTTTCGAGATCGGAGGCTACCTTGGTAAAGCGCTCCTTGATCTCGGAGTCCTTGTCCTGGTTTGCCAGCGCCTGGGCCCAGTACAGAGCAAGGTAGAAGTTGCTGCCCCGGTTGTCAATCTCATTCACCTTCCGGGTCGGAGCTTTCTGGTTTTCGAGGTATTTGCCGATTGCGTCGTCCAGGGCTTCGGCAAGCAGCGCAACTTGCGGCTTGTCGTATTTTGAGGAGATCATCTCCAGCGAAGGCATCAGGGCGCAGTACTCACCCAGGGAGTCCCAGCGGATATGCCCCTCCTTGAGGAATTGCTGCACATGCTTGGGAGCGGAGCCGCCAGCGCCGGTTTCGAAAAGGCCGCCGCCGTTGATCAGGGGAACGATCGACAGCATACGGGCGCTTGTTCCCAATTCGAGAATCGGAAACAGGTCAGTGAGATAGTCACGCAGCACGTTGCCGGTCACCGAAATGGTGTTCAGCCCCTTGCGGATTCTCTCGAGAGAGACCTTCATCGCATCAAGGGGAGGCATGATACGAATGTCCAGCCCGGAGGTGTCGTGGTCCTTGAGGTACCGGTTGACCTTCTCGATGAGCACGGCGTCATGACCGCGATTTTCATCGAGCCAGAAGATTGCAGGCTCTCCCGATTCTTTGGCACGGCGGACAGCCAGCTTGACCCAGTCCCTTATAGCCACGTCCTTGGTCTGGCAGGCGCGGAAGATGTCCCCCTCTTCGACTTTCTGCTCGAGCATGACCTTGCCGTCGGCGTTCACAATGCGGATCGATCCGTTGCCGGGAGCTTCGAAGGTCTTGTCGTGGGAGCCGTACTCTTCAGCCTTCTTGGCCATCAGTCCGACATTGGAGACACTGCCCATGGTCGCGGGATCGAACTGCCCGTTGCGCTTGCAGTCTTCGATGATTTCCCGGTACATGGTTGCATAGCAGCGGTCGGGGACCATGGCGATGGTGTCCTGCAGTTCATCATTCTTGTTCCACATCTTGCCGCCGTCGCGGACGACGTTCGGCATGGACGCGTCGACGATAATGTCGTTAGGCACGTGCAGATTGGTAATGCCCTTGCTGGAGTCGACCATGGCCAGGTCGCACTGCTTGTCGTAGCAGGCAGCGATGTCGGATTCGATCTCGGCTTTCTTGTCGGCGGGAAGCCTGTCGAGCTTGGAGAGAATGTCCGCGAGACCGTAGTTGGGGTTGGCACCGATCTCTTTCAGGGTATCCGCGTGCTTCTCGAGGGCGTCCTTGAAGTAAACCGAAACACAATGGCCGAACATGATCGGGTCGGAGACCTTCATCATGGTCGCCTTGAGATGCAGGGAGAGCAGTACGTCTTTCTTTTTGGCCTCATCAGCTGTCTTTGCGTAGAAGTCGCGCAGCGCCTTGACATTCATGGAAGACGCATCGAGCACTTCCCCTTCGATCAGGTCGACACCCTCCTTGAGAACCTCTACTTTGCCGTTGCTGTCGACGTATTCGAACTTGATGGTGTCGGGCTTCTCGATGGTGACCGATTTTTCACTCTCGTAAAAGTCACCGCCTTCCATGTGAGCAACGCGGCATTTGGGGTCCTCCGGCCACGGCTTCATCATCTTGTGAGGATTTTTCTGGGAAAACTTCTTCACAGAAGCGGCGGCCCGGCGGTCCGAGTTGCCTTCACGCAGCACGGGGTTGACGGCGCTGCCGAGAACCTTGGCATAGCGCTCCTTGATCTGCTTTTCCTCTTCCGTCTTCGGTTCTTCCGGATAGCTGGGGATATCGTACCCCTTTTCCTGGAGCTCCTTGATGGCAGCGTGCAGTTGAGGAGTGGACGCGCTGATGTTCGGTAGTTTGATCACGTTGGCTTCCGGCGTCTTGACGAGCTCGCCGAGCTGAGCCAGGTAATCGGGAATCTTCTGATCTTCAGTCAGATTATCCGGAAAAGTGGCGATGATGCGGCCGGAGAGGGAAATATCCCGAGTCTCGACAGCTATACCATATTCGCCGGTAAAACCCTGAATGATGGGAAGCAGCGAGTAAGAGGCCAGCGCCGGGGCCTCATCAATTTCCGTCCAGATGATCGTAGGCTTCTTTGGTGTCATGTACTTTCTCCTTTGGCAATACTTGCGAAAAACCGGCTTTGAGCCAGTATAAAAATAGCGTTTTCAACCCCACCGGAAAGAGGGGGGTTAAATGTGTATACAGTATACAAAGGTCAGGATACTGTCAAGAAAAATATCCCCCTGAAGGCCGGTCGCCTGAAGGGGGATATTTTTTAAAACACGATTTCATTTTGAGCTGTCGGCATTCTGTCTCATGAGGATTTCAACGGGGAAGATCTGTGAGCGGCGGGCCTTCTCTCTGGCCTCCTCGGTCTCCTTCTCGGTGCTGTCGCGGGGAATCGCCAGGACTTGCTCCGGGAATATCTGCCTCGGATCCTTGATCTGGTCCCGGTTGGCCTTGTAGATCAGCGGCCAGAGCAGAGCGTCGTGATAGATGATATGACGTGAGGCGATCGTCCAGAGTGTTTCCCCTTGTTTGACCACATATTCTTCCGGCCGTGGCGGGTCGGGCTCTGGAGCGGTTTCAGGTTGTTTTGGAGGCTGTTCCCGAAACTCTGGCACCGCTTTCGTCACAGGTTCAGTCGGTTTCTCTTTGCCGCTTTTCTCTTCGTCGCTGAGAATCCTGATTTCGAAGACTTCGCTTCCGGCGGCGTTTTCGGAAGCCGAGGACTTCCCCTCGCTCTCGGTCCGCGCCGGCTCGATTTTCCGGGCTTCCCTTGATCTCTCTATGGCCCGCGATGCAAAAAAGATGGCCTGCTTCAGGACAAGATCGGCCTTCTCCGGCTTGCCCTCGCGGTTCAACTCATATCCTTTTTCCAGCTTCGCCTTTGCCCGTTCATAATCGCCCCGGGCCAGCTCCTGCGCCCCCACTGCATACGCCTGGGCTACGGCATGTCGGGCCGGCATGATCCTGCCTGCGGTTGGCGGCGGGGTCGAGGCGCAACTGCACAGGGCAGTGAGCAGTATTGTTGTGAGCAAAAATCTCAGCATGAACGGTCCCTGCCGATCCCTTCGCGGTTCGACGAGCGCCGGCCGGTAGCGGCCGGTTATTGTTGTTTCTGTTTGGCCTTGGCAGCCAGACGGATGGACAGCTCCAGCAGCTGTTTCTCGTCCACGGTGCCGGGTGCTTCCGACATCAGACAGGTCGCCTTCTGGGTCTTGGGGAAGGCGATGACGTCCCGGATCGAGTCTGCACCCGAGAGAAGCATCACCATCCGGTCGAGTCCGAAAGCGATGCCTCCATGGGGCGGAGCGCCGTACTGGAGGGCGTCGAGGAGGAATCCGAATTTGGCCTGCGCCTCTTCCTCTTCGATGCCGAGAAGTCCGAATATCTTCTGTTGGACTTTAGGATCGTGGATACGGATACTGCCGCCTCCGATTTCCGAACCGTTGAGAACGAGATCGTAGGCCTTGGCGCGAGCCATTCCGGGGTCGGATTCGAGCAGCGGCACATCGTCGTCCAGGGGTGCGGTGAAAGGATGGTGGACGGCCACGTGACGCCGCACTTCGCCGTCCCACTCCAGCAGGGGAAATTCGGTGATCCACGCGAACTTGAAATCGTTCTTGTCGGCCAGACCGAGTTTTTGTCCCAGATGGGCGCGCAGACGGCCCAGGGCTTCGTTGGCCACGTGGTAGGTGTCTGCAACAAAGAGCAGCAGATCGCCCACTTCGCAGCCGAGCTGGTCATTCATCGAAGCCAGCTCGTCATCGGAGAAGAACTTGGCGATGGGAGACTGCCAGCCCTCTGCCGTGACTTTGGCCCAGGCCAGGCCCTTGGCGCCGTACACGCCGACGAAATCGGTCAGATCGTCGATCTCCTTTCGTGAAAAAGTGGCACATCCCCTGGCATTGAGAGCCTTGACCAGCCCACCCTTGGCGGCCACGTCGGCAAAGACCTTGAAACCGGACCCGCTGACCGTTTCGGTCAGGTCGACGAGCTCGAGATCGAAACGAAGATCGGGATTGTCGACGCCGTAGCGGTTCATCGCCTCGGCATAGGACAGGCGCGGCATCGGCAGGGACAGCTCCACGTCGAGCGTTTCCTTGAAAACGGCCGCCATAAGCCCTTCCATGATATCCATGATATCCTCGTGATCGACGAAGCTCAATTCGCAGTCGATCTGGGTGAATTCCGGCTGCCGGTCGGCACGCAGATCCTCGTCGCGAAAGCATTTGACGATCTGGAAGTAGCGGTCGAAACCGGAGACCATCAGGAGCTGCTTGAAGAGCTGGGGGGACTGGGGCAGTGCGTAGAACTGGCCCGGATTGACGCGGCTCGGCACGAGATAGTCCCGGGCCCCTTCCGGCGTGCTCTTGGTCAGGACAGGGGTCTCGATATCGAGAAATCCCTGGCCGTCGAGATAATTGCGAACCGTTTTGACGACTTTGTGCCGCATGATGATATTCGACTGAACCGTTTCCCGTCGCAAATCAAGATAGCGATACTTCAGGCGCAGGTTCTCGGCCACGTCGGTGTACTCGTCAAGCATGAAGGGGGGCGTTCTGGATGCATTGAGAATGCGCAGCTCGCTGACCTCGATCTCCACCTCGCCCGTGGCCATCTTCGGGTTGATCGTCCCCTCGGGACGGGACGACACAACGCCTTTGGCTGCGATGACGTATTCCCCGCGCACTGTATCCGCTTTCTGATGGGCTTCCGGGTCACGATCGGGATCGAGAGCCAGCTGGGCGAAGCCGTCGCGGTCTCGCAGGTCGATAAAGATCAGTCCGCCATGATCGCGCCGGCGCTGAACCCAGCCCATCAGACAAACTTCCTTGCCGATATCACTGGCGCGCAACTGGCCGCAATAATGGGTACGCTTCCAACTACCAAGAACGTCGTTCACAGGAACCCCCTGAAATATTTGTCATCTCTATTGTGTCCCGGTCCGCCGACGGCCGCCTCATCCACACCATTGAGGACAAATACGCGTTCGGGTGACAGAAACTCATCAACGCCCGTCCGGCGTGCCGGCGGGCGCTATTCATGAAAAAAGGCGAAGCTGAACTGTAGAATTATACAAACCGCTTTCACCATGGGTCAAGCTCGATCTTCAAACTCCGCCCAGGCAGGGGCGCAGGCGTGCTGCCAGTTCGCCCGCGTCGCCGGCCAGTGAAATCTCGCGCTGTTCGCCACCGGCCATGTCTCGCAACGGCGCAACCTCTTTCTGCAGCTCTTCTTCGCCCAGGATCAGGACGAAGCGGGAGCCCAGCTTATCGGCGCGGCGCATCTGGGCCTTGAGGCTCTTGCCCTGATAGCTCATTTCGACACGGATGCCCTGGCGCTGGAGTTTCGACATCAGGAGGAAGGCCCGCTCGGCCGCTTCGTCGCCGAGCGCGGCCAGGAAAAGCTCGGGGCCCTCGGGTTCGATGCGGTCCGACTCCTTGAGCAGGACCAGTCTCTCCAGTCCCATGGCAAAACCGATGCCGGGCAGCGCCGGTCCGCCGAGATCCTTGATCAGTCCGTCATAGCGCCCGCCGGCGGCCACGGCGCCCTGGGAGCCCAGACGGTCGGTCACCAGTTCGAAGGTCGTCTTGGTATAGTAGTCGAGGCCTCGAACCATGCGCGGATTGACGGTAAACGGCAGGTCCATCCCCTGGAGGTAGCGCTGCACGCTTTCAAATTGCGTCTCGCAGTCGCCGCACAGGTGATCGAGAACGGACGGAGCCCCTACCGTGGCCTCCTTGCAGCCCGGCACCTTGCAGTCGAGGGTACGCAGCGGATTGCTCCCGTAGCGCCGTCTGCAGTCTTCACACAACGCATTGAGGGTGTTGCGCAGATACTCGGTCAGGGCCTGCCGGTATGAGGGGCGGCACTTCGCACATCCGAGCGAATTGATCTGAAGCTCGACCCCGTCGATACCGACCGCATCGAAATAGTGCATGAGCATGGCCAGGACCTGCGCGTCGATCCGGGCATCCTCCACGCCGACAGCCTCGACGCCGATCTGATGAAACTGCCGGTAACGTCCTTTCTGGGGACGCTCGTAGCGGAACATCGGACCGAAATAGTAGAGTTTGCTGACCGGATCGAGATTATAGAGCTTGTTCTGGATAAACGATCGCATCACCGGCGCCGTTCCCTCCGGCCGCAGCGTCAGGGAATTGCCGCTCTTGTCGTCGAACGTGTACATCTCCTTCTCGACGATATCCGTCGTTTCGCCGATCGAGCGGCAGAAGAGCTCGGTCTTCTCGACCACCGGCACACGAATTTCCGAAAATCCGTAAACTCCGAAAACCTCCCGTGCCTTCTGTTCCAGAAACTGCCAGGTTTCGACCTCTCCCGGCAGGATATCGTTCATTCCCTTTATGCCTGCTATGCTCAATGTTCAACCTCTTTTCAATCGGTGGAATGCCAGTTTTTTTGTCGAATCTCGGGCGGGACCAGCCCTTGAAGCTTTCAGCCGTTCTGTCTTGCGCTGTCCCTCTCGAGCATGTGACGAATCTTGTCGATATTCCGACGAGCCCTGTCCCGGGCGGTGCCCCCGCGGAGAACTTCTTCGCCGGCCGCCGCGATCCGCTTCGATACGCTCAGGGCAGAAGCGCTGTAAGGGTCCATCTCCAAAGCCCGGCCGATCAGCGCCTTCGCCCTGTCGATCTCTCCCCCGGCAAGAGCTTCGGAAGCCCTGGAGGCCAGGGAGTCGATCTCGGCGGACTGCGCCGCACGTCCCGACTCCACTGCGGCCAGAGCAAACCTGTTGGCTGGTTCGAGAACAAGCACCTTGCGGTAGTATGACAGCGACCGCGCCGGCTCGCCAGCGTCCAGAGCTGCGCCAGCCGCTAAAAGCAGATCCCTGACAGCTCTGGCTGCCGTGGTAGAGACCTCGGAGAAGAGATTTCCGGCCTCTGTATTGTCCGGAGCCATCTCGAGCGCCATTCGGACAAGGGTCTTTGCTCTGCGGCAATCGCCCCCGTCCTGTGCTTCCCGAGCGGCTGCGAGAAGCCCTTCCAGCCGGCGACACCTGCTTTGTATCAGAGCCTCTTTTTCAGCCTGCACCGCGGCATCGGCCTTCAGCTCGAGAGCGCTGTTGTAAAAGCCCTCGGCCGTCTCGAGTTGCCCTTTGTTCAAGGCCCGGCGGGCCCACTTGACCTTCTCGGCAAACATTGACGAGACCAGGGATTCCAGTTCGCGCTGTCCCGCGAGAGCTTTGGAATGGTCGGGCTGCAGGGCCAGAGAAGAGTTGAACGCCTGTCGTGCCTCGTCCAGCTTGCCTTCGCCGAGAAAGACCCTTCCTTCATCGGCCAGAGAGGATGCCCTTTCACGACGAACCGATTCGACCGCAGCCAGACGCTGCCGCGCCTCGAAATAATCCCCTTCCCGAGCCGAGCTCTTTCCTTTGCCGGTCAATTCTTCACCGGCACCGTTCAGGGCGATGGCCAGATTGAGGACTGCCCCCCGGTGGGTCGGCTCCAGCTTGAGAAGCTGCTCGTAGTGCTTCCGTGCCTGCAGGAACTCGTTCAGGGCAAGGTGTACGTTACCTGCATGATAGAGGATCCGGATGTTTTCCGGATGACGACGGAGCAGGGCCGCTGCCGCCTCCCGGGCCTGACCGGGATCACCGCCCCGCAGAAGGGCAATAGAAGATTTGAAGAGCATCGGACGGGCGGCACGACGAAGATCATCGGAGTAATCGGCATAGTTCGGGGCCAGCTCTCGAACCGTTTCCTCCCATTTGCCCTGCCGATAAGCAAGAGACCCGAGATAATAGCTCGCCAGGGGGCTTGCGGGAGAGATCTCCAGGGCCTTCTCAAAGCCGAGGCGGGCGGCATCCAGTCGATCCTCTCCGAGGGCATTCAGGGCGTTGTCGAGGAAAATGGCAAAAAGCTGTTCGCGGACTTCATCATCATCCGGATAGTGGTCAAGATAGGTCCTGAACGATTCGATCGCCTTCTCGTTTCCGGACTCGCGGCTATGAATCTCCCCGAGCAGACGGTAGATATCAGTCCTGTCTGGAGCCAGCTCCAGGACTTTCCCGAAAACATCCAGGGCATCCTGCGCCTGGCCGGCCTCCAGATAAACCAGACCGATATTGTAGTAAGCGCTGGGCAAAGGATATATCTGCGGCTGGCCCAAGGCACCCAGGGCCTCGGCCTGTTCCATGTAGAGCATGGCACTGTCGGCATCGTTCGTGCGGGTCAGGCCGACTCCGAGACTGTAGTTCATCTCGATGGAATCGAAGAGAAATGGATAGGCGCGACACAGCTCGGACACCGCCTTCTCCGGCTGATCGTCATGAAGCAGGGCCACGCCACGATGGTAGCGAAGGGCCGGGTTTTCGGGGTCGACTTCGAGAGCCTTTCGAAACTGCTCCTTCGGCGGTACAGAACGGATTTCTTCGGCCGCGAATGCCTCTCGAGGCGGACCCGGAAACGACAAAAGGACGGCCGTGACCATCCCGAGAGAGATAAAACACTGGAGGCGTTTCATCGGTCCGGAAGATCCTCAGCGCAACGCGATACGTTCCGGAAGATCTTGCCGTGGTACATGGCCCTGTCGGCCAGATCGATCAGCGACTCCTTCTCCTGGGCGTCGTCCGGGAACGTGGCGAAACCCACAGTTGCGGTCATGCGGAAGGAGATATCGGAGGAAAAGGTAAAATTGCAGCGTTCGATGGTATTTCGGATTCTTTCGGCGACCAGCGCGGCTTCCGCCCTGTCGGTTTCTACCAGAAGAGCTGTAAACTCGTCGCCGCCGTATCGGAAAAGAGTATCAACTTCGCGAACGCACTGGTTCAGCACATCGGAGATTTCCTGAAGGGTGTTGCTGCCGACCAGGTGTCCGTAGGTATCGTTGATCTCCTTGAAGCAATCGAGGTCGATGAAAAGAAGGGAAAACTTGAAGCCGTAGCGGTCACCGCGGGCAATCTCCTGATCGAGAGCAATGTGCAGATAGCGGTAATTGTACAGCCCGGTCAGGTCGTCGGTGTACATGAGCTCCCGGGCCCCGAGATAACGGTAGCCGTTATCGAATCCGAGCGCCATCTGCTCGAGCAGAAACATGACATTGAGGATCGGCAGGGGATGGTGAAAATCGCACTCTTCCGGATTGATCAAAACCAGGCACCCCTTTGTCTCGTCCTGACTTCGCAGGGGATAAACAAAAACCTGTCTGAGATTGACAGGCAAGGCCGAGGTGCTTTCTGGAAAGTCTTCGGCTTTGAGTTGCTGAAATCCGGTCATGGTCCCGAGGCGCGGCATAAGCTGGTGCATCAGGGTTTCGGCCGGTCCGATATCCAGGCCGTTCCGGGTGACCAGTTCCGGCAGACCGAATTTGCCGAGGATAAACCCCATGCCGCGCCCCCCTTCCAGTTCACGAAGAATGGTGGCCACCGTCCGGGAAAGAAGGGTTTCCACATCCAGTATGGAGGCCAGGAACTGGCCTGTCTGGAAGAGGCGTATCTGGTTCTTCAGGTGGGCGTTTTCGTCGAGGAGACGTCTCTGCTCGAGGCAGGTCCTGACCAGGTGCATCAGTTCGTTCGGATTGAAAGGCTTGACCAGGTAATCCCGGGCGCCGCTCTTCAGCGCTTGAATGGCTGTTTCCACCGTCGCGTGACCGGTCACGAGAATGACTTCGGGAGGATTTTCAATATTCTTCGATTCGCTAAGAAGTTCGAGGCCGTCGATGCCGGGCATCACCATATCGGTCAAAACCACATCCACGCCGCCCTGACGTATCCGGTCCAGAGCGTCCTCTCCTGAAGCGGCCGTTTCGACCTCATACTCGACATCGTTCAGAAGTTCAGCATAGAGCTGCCTGAAAAACGCCTCGTCATCGACAATTAAAATAGTTGACTTTGTCATCCACCCCGCTCCAAATGCTCATAGCTAACAAAATCGGTAGGTTCTGTCAACGAAAAAGCCCTCTTTTCCAGTGCTTGACGTGGGAAACGTCCGGCTCCAGATCGATCATCACTGTCCCGTCCAGGTCGGTTCGATAAACAGGGATGTCTCTGCGTTCGACCTCTTCGATCATCTGCTTCGCCGGAAGGTGATAAGGGTTTTCGTAACCGGCTGAGACGGTGACTATCTCCGGACGGAACGTATCCAGTAGCAGCTCGCTCTGTGAATAGCGGCTTCCGTGATGGGGCAGTTTCATATGAGTGACACCCAAAACGGGAGCCTGGTCGACAAAATGGCGTACGCCGGCTGCTTCGATGTCCCCTGTCAACAAGGTCCCCTGACTGCCGTAACGATGGTAGATGACAATGGACTGATCGTTTTCGTCGGGAAAACTCCGCAGAGGAACGAAAAGTCGCACCTCTTCGACAGCCTCGGCACTGCCGGAAAACTCGTGCCAACCGGGCGGGAGTGTCCGTATCGGCACGCCGGCCTCGGCAATGACCCGCCGCAGGTCCCTGTCGAGATGCTCCGGCTCCTCTTCGGTCAAAAACTCCTTGACGTCCAGACTGCGCAGAACAGCGAGAAGCCCCTTGCGATGATCGGGGTGGTCGTGAGTCAGTATGACCGCCTCCAGCTCATGGACGCCGAGTTTCGCCAGAGCCGGCAGCAGCAGGCGCTCGCCGACATCGAAACGGTCGCCGTACAGTCCGCCCCCGTCAACCAGGAGATGCCGATCGTCGCTCAGCGACAAAAGGGAGGAATCGCCCTGACCGACACTGAAAAAAGTCACGGCAGGGCCGAGGGACGGAGAAATAGCGCCGGTTAACAGCAAGGCACCACCTGCCGCCAGCGCGACGGCAGGCCCCCGCCTTCGTCGTACCGCGAACCACAAAAGGCAAGCCACGACGACGAGAGCGACGCCGAGTGCCTCCCAGGGAGCTGCGTAGAGCTCCCATCCGCGCATCACGGGCCACCTCGTCAGCGCCTCCGCCAGATCCAGACAGCCTCGCAGAATCCCGCCGCAAAGCAGGAAGAGGAACTGTGCCGCGGCCGGCCAGGCAAAAGACAGCATCAGACCGGTCAAGCCGAGAGGAAGGGCCACAAAAGCGACCAGCGGGACGGCAAACAAGTTGGCGACCAGGCCGGCCGGCGCCAGAAGATGAAAATGCCACAAGACCAGCGGCAAAGTGGCCAGTGTCGCCACCGTCGTCGTCAGGAAAACCCCGACGAAAAACCTTCGGATGCCACCCTTTTCGGCTTTGGCATTCTTTCGGCTCAACACCCCCATGATTCCGGCCACACCGGCAAAAGACAACTGGAAGGCCGGCTCGAAAAGAGCCAGGGGCTCAACCGCAAGCAAACCCAGGGCGGCAGCCTCCAGAATTCTCCACGGTCGGACCGAGCGCGAGGTGAACAACAAAATCGCCCCGACGGCGAAGAAGATAAAAGCGCGCTGCGTCGGCAGGGCAGCCCCTGTCAGCAGAACGTAACCCCAGAGGGGAATCAGCAGAAAAAGAGGCAGCACGCGCTTCGGCGGCTGCCAGAGTAGAAGTCGTTCGCTGCGCCGGTAAAGGAACAGCAGCAGCAGATAGAGAAAACCCGCGGCTGTTCCCAGGTGCAGTCCGGATACGGAAAAGAGGTGGGAGAGCCCCGCGCGCGACAGAATATCTCTCGTAGCCGGGTCGAACACTTTTTTGTCCCCAATGACCAGCGCTCTCACAAGAGGGGCTGCCGAATCGTCCAGTTTGGTGTCTATCAGCTCGCCGATGCGTTCTCGCTGCCAGTTTGCCTGAAACGATGAAACCCGCTCCTCCGCGGGAATGATCGGCACGACTGATGCCGGTGAATCGATATAACCGGTCACGAATATATCTCGCGCCGCCAGGTAACGGACATAATCGAATTCGCCCGGCGTACCGAAGAGGCGCGGAGGACGCAGTCGTGTTCGGAACCGTACAGTGTGGCCGCTTCGGAATAAGGCCTCTCCGGCGCCGAGGTGAAGGCGCAGTCGACCATGAACCGCAAGCGCTTTGTCCTCTTTGAAAATGCGGGAGATTTCCAGATCGGCGATATAAGTGTCGTCGGGGCGCCGGGACAAATCGAGGACCCGTCCCTCGAGACGATGGGTTTCGGGACCTGCAAAATGGACGATGTGGGACGGGTTCAGGGGCGGTTCAATCCGCAGGTGATAAAGCGACATCCCGGCCAGAGCGAAAAAAGCCAGCCAGGCGAAAGGGGCAAGGCGGACAAAGCGGCCCTGCAGGACGAGCCACCCGATGGCGGCCCCCAGAGCGAGCAGCGGCAAGAGCAACGGCAGCGATGGAGGGAGTTGGTAGGAGGCTGCAATCAGACCGGCAGCAAAAGCCGGCAGGGCGCCGCGCACTCCCATGGCTCTACTCCGATCTCACCGCGGCCGAAAAGAGACCGGGTGGCGGGAGAAGGGACTGTTTTGCCCTAGACTGCAAGGGGGCAGGCTGAGCCTGACCGGCGGACGCAATAAAGGCTGCCCTCGCAAACCCAGTGGGAAGAATCCGGTAATTCAACGCAATCCAGTCTCTGTTGATGGGCGAGGATCCGATCAGCCGTATTTCGCGATAAAGTCCTCGGCCATGGCCACGCCGTCGCGGCAACCGATAAAAACGGGCGCGCACTGATCGATTGAATCCGGCACGATATCCAGAATCCGCTGACGCCCCGTCGAAGCAGCGCCACCTGCCTGTTCGATGAGATAGGCCATCGGCTGAAGTTCGTAGAGCAACCGCAGCTTTCCATCCGCCCTGTCGCGAAGATGGGGGTAAAGAAAAACGCCCTTGCCCTTGATCATGATCTGGTTGATATCGGGAACGAAACCGCCGCTGTAGCGCAGCTTGGCGCCGGTGTCTTCGAGGTGGCGCACGAACTTCTCCGTCCCTTCGCTGTACTTGTTGCGCTGGCCGCCGGGCGAGTAGATATTTCCCTTGGGCTCAAGCCTGATGTTCTCCTGCATCAATGTGTATTCCATGAGCTGATTCATACCGAATTCATGCACACCGTTGCCTGTCGAGTAAAGCAGGGTCGTGCGGGGGCCATAGAGAATATAGAGGGCGGCACGCAGCTTCTTCCCGGGCTGGAGCAGATCACATCCGTCGTAAATTCCGACAATGGTTCCGACGGCCAGATTGACGTCGATCAGCGAGGAGCCGTCAAGCGGATCGAAAGCAACGGAAAACTTGTTCTCGCAGTCCGGCGAAACGGGAACGATGTCATTTGTCTCCTCTGAGACCATATTGGCGACCACGCCACAGTGAAAGAGGCGCTTGCGCAGAATGCGATCGGAGAGGACGTCGAGAGCGAGCTGGTCCTCACCGTAGAGATTGGAGGTTCCGGCTACGCCGAGATCTCCCGTACGGATGGAATTGACGATATATTTTGACGCTTCGGCGATTTCGCAGATCAGACGGGTCAGGTCCCGACATTCTTCGTTCTCCCGCATATGCCGACGCAAGTCGATTTGAAACTTGGTCTTTCCCGGCTCAGTCATTGGAAGTTCTCCTGTTACGATAAAGGCAAAAAAATGAAAAGGGGCTAAAATATGGCGCACAGTCTAAAACATCTTTGGTGCGGCGGCAAGCACAAAGCCTGGAAACGGTCCCGCCGTATTTCTCCAGCCCCGGAACAGGCACAGAGGCCTGTCATTCTGCTGCACCGCTTCATAATATGTCTTCGGAAATCGGTCGAGAAAAAAGCGCTGCCCCGGGCACGGACGTAAAAAAAGGCCCCGGAATCCGGGGCCTTTTTTTACCGCAACAAGAGAAACCTGTTAACGGGTATGCTTCTTGGGATTGGGGACACTGTGCAGTCGACCATCCTTGTATTCGCGATCCCACCGTTTCATATCTTCCTGGATAGAGGATTCGACATCGTCCATTTCCGTGGCATGTTTCTCCATAATATCCAGATCTTCATCGAGAACATCGAGGCGTTTATCCTGTTCAACACTTTCCTTGCGAGATTTGTCAGACTGACTGGAATCGGCCATAAATTCTCCTTTTCGTTGTCGGTGTGTCTTCAAATCTGCACCCCGGTCGAAAAAAACCGGACATGCACAGGATCCTCTATTCTTTTATATTATAACACCGTCCAGGCCTGAATACCAAACCCGGTTCACCTCAGCGGCGATTCTCCAGACAGAATGCCTCATGTCACAGCTTCCGGCTCACTGGCCGGGCGAAAAAAACTTGTGCGAAACCGGTCAATGAGCTGATTGTGCGACATTTCATTCAGCGCCGGGTCTGACAACGAAACGGGTCGTGGTCCAGCTATCATTGATAGCGAAAAACCGGCTTACCAGGGACGTCACGGGGCCGGGGGACGCATTGAACTGAAGTCCGGCATGCAGGAGCGCGTCCTCCTGAGGCACGCGGAAGATCTTTTCGATCGTTTTGATTTCGCCGGGATAGAGATATTCGCACCCGCCGCAAATCTCCTGCGGTTCATGCCACTCGATAGGTTCCTGTCCGCTGATGACTTCCTCCGTATTGAAAGGAACCGCCTCGGAAAGCTGCGGAGCGTTCTGAACCGGATAGGAAAGAACCTGGAGCAGAATTGTTCTCTTGGTCAGTCGTGCATGGGAAAGATTCTTTATCTGCACCTTGACCTTCACAAGACCGGCTTTGACATCGACCCATTCCTGATCGAGATCGAGCCGGACCCGCGGAGCGAAATGCAGCAACAACCAGATCGAAACCAGAATCGCCAGAATTGAAACAAAAAATCCCATCATGACCGTACCCTCCTTTAATAAAATTCATATCTCTTGAAGCAAAGTCCCCTGATCCCCTTGGCCAAGAGGAGGAGGAATGTCTGAACTCAGCTTATTATAGTCATTGACTCTTCTTGGCGAAAGAAGAAAAAGGGAAATCATTCGAGGGAGTGACACGTTCTGCTGTGCAAGCGCATCTCTGCTTTCTCAGGCAACCCGGCGGGGACCTTGCCAGAGGCGGAGCAGTTCCTCGTCTTCCAGAGGACGTTTGAGGCGCTGCGACAAGGTGCGCACTCCTCGCATCATCTTCTCCGCCTCCTCGCGATCGATTTCGACCCCGAGACGGTGCAGGCGCTCGATAAGGCCGTGTCCGCCCGAATGCTTTCCGAGCACCAGGTGGCGCACAAGGCCGACCTCCGCAGGGTCGAAACCCTCGTAATTCAAAGGATTCTTGATGACTCCGTCGACATGCAGTCCCGATTCATGGGAAAAGACCCGGTCGCCGACCACCGCCTTCCCTTCGGGCACCGGCCGACAACTGGCCTGCCCTACAAACCGGGAGAGTTCGACGAACCGCGAGGTGTCCACTTTCGGATCGATGCCGCAGGCATGCCTGAGAGCCATGACGACCTCCTCAAGGGCAGCGTTGCCTGCGCGCTCGCCGAGGCCGTTGACGGTTGTATTGACGAAGCGGGCGCCAGCTCTGATGCCGGCGATGGCATTGGCGGTGGCCATGCCCAGATCGTCATGGGTGTGCACTTCCAGATCGAGTCCGACCCGGCTGCACAGGTAGCTCACCTTGTCAAATGTGGCGAATGGATCGAGAATTCCAAGGGTGTCGCAGAATCGGAAGCGGTCGGCGCCCATCGAGCGGGCCACTTCCATCAGCTCGACAAGAAATTCGAGATCGGCCCGGCTGGCATCTTCGCCGCCGACCGAAACATAGAGCCCTTTAGACTTGGCGAAGCCGAGAGCCGCCTTGAGCTGCTCGAGCACCCACGCCCGGCTCTGGCGAAGCTTGTGTTCAATGTGGATGTCGGACACCGACAGAGAGATGTCGACGGCCTGAACGCCGGCATCTATCGAGGCCCGGATATCGGAGAGGACGGCCCGGTTCCAGGTGATCAGCCGGGCGGAGAGACCCAGATCGACCAGGGCCCTGACGTCGGCCCGTTCATCGGCCCCCATGGCCGGGATGCCGCATTCGATCTCGCCGACGCCGATCGCGTCGAGAGTCCGGGCGATGTGGAGTCTCTCCTGGCGGGAGAACACCACCCCCGCCGCCTGCTCGCCGTCGCGCAGGGTGGTGTCGTCGATGATAATCTCGTTCTGCTGTGGTTCGCCCATGTCCTCGCTCCCGAATAATAAAACGGACTTATTTCCCCAAAGAAGGTCGTCTCAACGCAAAGGCGCAAAGATTGAAAGCATGACGCAAAGAAAGGCAAGAAGGGCATCTTCTTTCCCCTTTGCGTCTTTCAGTTTTCTTGGCGCCTTTGCGTTACAAGCCCTTTTTGGTTATAGGACTGTAAAAAAATGCCGCACATGCCGCTCGGGCATGCGCGGCGTCGTTGCCGGCGTTTCGGAAAGTCTGTGCTTTCGATTTAGGGAGCAAAAGCCGTGCCGCAACCGGAGCGGCAACAACCGGCGGTCTGCGGCGTTCAGGATGCGAATTCCTGCCTAAATGTTGGGCAAACTGCACGATTTTTACCCGTTCGGAGCCGGAGAGCAAGATTCGCCTGACACTTCCTGCCGCCCCTTGCAAGGTCTTGCGTCAGGATAGTCCTTTGTGGCGAGAGTCTTGCATCTGTTACTGGGCAGATGTATTTGTCCCAACGACGTGACAAAGCTTGAATCGATCCCCCTGCAAGAAAGGAATCAAGCTTTGGCCGACAAACCGAACGTAAGAGACCTGCTCGACGAGAGCGCCTGTCCCCACAACACACCGAAAAAAACCGCATGCAACGCCCCCAAGCCGGGAGCGACTACCGGCGGCTGCGCCTTCGAGGGGGCCCAGATTTCCCTGTTCCCCTTTGCCGACGCCGCCCACCTGGTGCACGGCCCGATCACCTGTCTCGGCGCGTCCTGGGAGACCCGGGCGACCGCAACCAGCTTCGCGGGCCGCGACCTGACCCAGGTGGGGTTTACCACGGACACCTCCACCAAGGACGTCGTCTTCGGCGGTGAGGAAAAGCTGCTGCGGGCGATCGCCTACATCATGGAGCGCTACGCGCCGCAGGCCGTCTTCGTCTACTCCACCTGCGTCACCGGCCTGATCGGCGACGACATCGACGCCGTGTGCAAGCACGCCGGAAAGAAACACGGCGTGCCGATGGTGCCGGTTCACGCTCCGGGCTTCGTCGGCAGCAAGAACCTCGGCAGCCGTCTGGGCGGCGAGGCGGTGCTTCGGCACCTGATCGGCACCGCCGAGCCGAAGAAGACCACCGACTTCGACATCAACCTGATCGGCGATTACAACGTCACCGGCGACATGTGGCAGTACACGCCGCTGCTCGAGGAGCTGGGCATCCGCGTCCTCTCAACCCTCTCCGGCGACGGCCGCGTGGCGCACATCCGCACCGCCCACCGGGCCAGGCTCAATGTCATCGTCTGCGCCAAGTCGCTCATTTCACTTACCCGCCAGATGGAAGAGCGCTACGGCATTCCCTCGATTTCCCTCTCCTTCTACGGCAAACGCGACACCAGCGCCGGCCTGCTCGCCATCTCCGAGGCGCTGGGTGACGCGGACCTCATCGAACGAACGAAAAAGCTCATCGCCCGCGAGGAAGCGAAGCTCGAGGCGCAACTGGCCCCCTATCGCAAGCTGTTCGCCGGCAAGAAAGCGGTGCTCAACACCGGGGGCAACAAGTCATGGTCGATCGCCTCGGCCCTTCAGGACCTGGGCATCGAAGTGGTGGCGACGGCGGTGAAGAAAGCCACCGAGGCCGACCGGGCAAAAGCCGGAGAGTACCTGGGAGAGAATGGGGTGCTGATGATGAACCCCGGCGCCGAGCAGGCGAAGCTGATCGAGGAGCGCGGCGCCGACCTGCTGCTGGCCGGCGGCCGCAGCCTCTACACGGCGACCAAGAAGGGGATCGCCTTCGCCGACGTCAACCAGGAGAAGAAGAAGAGCTACGGAGGCTACGCCGGCCTGCTCAACCTGGCCGAGGATTTGAAAAATGCCTTGGAGAACCCCGTCTTCAAGATTGCCGGCAGGAGGGCCCCATGGCAGAAGTGATACACAGGACGACCAAACCGCTGCAGGTCAACCCGATCAAGCTCAGCCAGCCGATGGGCGCGGCGCTCGCCTTCTTCGGCGTCGACCGCTGCATGCCGTTGATGCACGGCGCGATCGGCTGCGCCTCCTTCACCAAGGTCTTCCTCACCAGGCATTTCTGTGAACCGATCGCCATCCAGACCAGTGCGGTAAGCGACATCACCGCCGTGCTCGACGGCGGCGACTACAACATCGCCGAGTCGGTGCGCAATATCACCAAAAAGGTCACGCCCGACCTGATCGGCCTCTTCTCTACCGGCCTGACCGAGACCAAGGGGGACGACCTGCACCGGGTGGCCTCGGACATCGACTTCCCGCTGGTGCACGTCAACACCCCCGACTACGAGGGGGGAATGGAGAGCGGTTGGGCGCTAGCGACCAGGTCGATGATCGAGCAGCTGGTCGAACCGACCGAGACGATCGACGACGACACGGTTCTGATACTGCCGCACGCCAGCCTCACGCCGATCGAAGTAGAGAAGATCAAGGAGTTCATCGCCGCTTTCGGTTTCGATGCCCTGGCGCTGCCCGACCTTTCGACCTCCCTCGACGGTCACCTGGGCGAGAAACAGGCGGCGCTTTCCAGCGGCGGCATTGGCGTCGAGGAGATTCGCAGCCTGGCGAATGCCGGACTGGTGCTCACTGTCGGCTCATCGATGCGCCCCTGCGCCGAAGCGCTGCAGAAGAAGAACCCATTCATCCGCCATCATCACTTCGATCATCTGCAGGGGCTGGAGGCGAGTGACGACCTGGCCGCCAGGCTACTGCGGGAAAGCGGCCGTATCGAGCCGCCTCCGGCAATCGGCCGCTGGCGCCAGCGGCTTCAGGATGCGATGCTCGACTGCCATTTTTCCCTGGGACAGACGCGCTTCCTGGTCGCCGGCGAACCGGACCAGATCGCCGGGCTCTGCCGGTCGCTCTTTGAAGCGGGGGGCAAGGTGACGGTGGCGATCTCGACCGTCGACTCCCCGCTGCTCACGCACATTCCCGCGGAAAAAATCCTGGTCGGCGACCTTGAGGATGCCGAAAACCACGGCGCCGAATTCGACCTGATCGTCGGCAACTTCCACGCCGAGGCCCTGGCCCACAGGCTGCACAAGGGGCTGATGCTGCGCGGCTATCCGAACTGGGAGCAGGTCGGCAACCAGCTCAGGTACGACGTCCTCTATGAAGGCGGGGCGTATTTACTGTTCGAGGCGGCGAATGCCTGTCGGATGTAGGGGCAGACCCGTGTGTCTGCCCTTGAATCAAGACGATCATGAATGTGGGCGGACACATGGATCCGCCCCTACATCGGGAACACTATGACCGGCTACACCGACACCATACGCCGCAGGGCCATCGACAGCCGCCGCGCCGGTCCCCTCGCCGATGCCGACGGCATCGGCGAGGTCGGCCTCGGCGCCGACGAAGCCGGCCGCCGCCTGGCTGTGCGATTCGCCATCAAGGCCGACGGGGAGCGGATCGAAACGGTCCGCTTCGAGGTCTTCGGCTGCGGCTTCACTATCGCCGCCTGCGCCGTGGCCGCCGAGCTCAGCGAAGGGCGGCCCCTCGAAGAAGCCGCCGCCCTCGGCACAGGCGATATCGACGCCGAACTGGAAGGGCTGCCGCCGGAGCGCGATTACTGCGCCGGCCTGGCCATCGAAGCGCTGCATGCGGCCGTCGCCAGCGCTCGCAGCGAGTCAAAAGCTGTACAGGTCAGCATCAGCCCCGTGGATGAACACGGCAAAGCCGGCAGCGCAGACGACCCGCTCTACCAGACTTTGCTGAACACGTCCTGTCCCCCCAAAGTCAGCAATGAGGACCGCCACCTCTTCGCCTGCCTGCTCAACGCCGCTGCCCGCGCCCCCCACACTCTGGCCGCCGGACTCGGCCTCGAGGCGGAGGAGGTCGACGCCATCCTCGCCACTTATTTCCCCGGCATCGGCCGCAACGTGCTCGACGCTCACGACCGGCCCTCGGCCGGACCGCCCCCTGAGCGCAACGACGACGTGCTGGACATCCTTCTTTCTCACGTACCGAAAGGCAGGAGCCGCGACGAAATAAGGGTTTCAACCTGGCTGGCGCACATCATAGCGGCGCGTGCCGCTTATGCGGGCCACCTGTGGACCGCCATGGGCTTTTTCGAGCGCCCCGAACTGACCGCATCCATCCGCCGTCATCTCCCCTCCCTCGCCGCCGCCAACGACAAGGGGATGCGCTGGAAGCGCTACCTCTTCAAACAGGTCTGCGACCTGGGCGGCGGGGTCATGTGCAAAGCGCCCGACTGCGGGGTATGCAGCGATTACGCCTTTTGTTTCGAGGACGAGAAGGAGTGAACGGACGACCGGCGCTGAGGGCCCGCAAAACCCACACCCCGGACACCTCTTGCTTCGTCGTCCTGTTGCCGGGAGACAATACCGGGATCAGTACAGCCTCCGGAAGGCCGAGGCCTTGATCGCCGCGAAAACCTCCCGGCCTTCTGCGATGCCGAGTTCGTTGGCCGCCTGACGCACCACCTGGGCGATCAGCTTCTCGCCGCCGCAGTCGAGTTCCACTCCGACCCTGTCCGTGTGCTCGAAGACCGCCGCCACCCGGCAGCGAAGCAGGTTGCGGGCACTAATCGCTTCGGGGTGCTGCTTGAAGAGGATGATATCCTTGGAGGAGAGCTCGAAGAGACCGGCGCCCCGGCTCTTCTTTCTGTCCGGTGAGACAAGCAGCCCTGTGTCGCCCCAGCGGTAGGTCAGAAGACCGTTTTCCAAGCCGGGATTCTCCAGCCGCAGCAGATTGATGTAACCCGCCGGCGCCCAATCCATGCGCTGGCGGGCCAGTTCCTCAGGACTGGTTTGATCGGTCACCCGCCCCCGATTCATGACCACCACTTCATCGGTCAGCAGCCGCATCTCGTTCATGGCGTGAGAAATGAACAGATAGGGAATGCGGAACTCCTCGAAGACAGCCCCCAGATAAGGAATGATCCGGTACTTGAGGCCTTCGTCAAGGGCCGAAAGGGGCTCGTCGAGCAGCAGCAACCGCGGACTGGCCAGCACCGACCGGCCCAGAGCGACCCGCTGGCGCTCCCCCCCGGAGAGGGTGGCGACGTCGCGGTCCAGCAGCTCCTGCAGGTCGAGGACGCGAATCAGGTCCTCGGGGTCCACCCTGCGCAATCCGGCGGCCGTGCGTCGGTAGCCGTAAAGCAGGTTGCGGCGGGTGCTCAGGTGCGGGAAGAGGTGGGCCTGCTGGAAGACCACCGCGATGCGCCGCCGCTCCGGAGGCAGTGAGATACCGTCCTGCGAGGAATAGAGCACCTCCCCCTCCAGCTCGATGGTGCCGGCGTCCGGCTCCACCAGGCCGGCGAGCATGTGGACCAGCGTCGACTTGCCGCTCCCGGAACGGCCGAAAAGGCCCAGACGGTTGCTGTCGGAAAAGAATTCCGAGGACAATTCGAAGCCGGCAAAACGCTTGCGCAGGGAAAGAAAAAGGTTCATGTCTGACCGCCCCGGAAGCGCCGCACAACCCCCTCGTTGACCAGAAGTACAGCAAAAGAGATCACGATGGAGACCAGGCAGAGGGCCAGGGCCTTGGGGTCTCCGCCGGGGGTATTAGTGTAGTCGTAGATTGCAAGGGGGATGGTCTGGGTGACGCCTGGGATATTGCCGGCGAGAATGATGGTGGCGCCGAATTCGCCGAGGCTGCGGGCGAACATCAGGGTGGCCCCGGCGAGCACTGAGCGCCTGGAGAGAGGCAGGATCACGGTAAAGAGGGTATCGTGCCAGTGGGCTCCGAGAGTTCGCGAGGCCTGGACCAGGCGGGGATCGATCCCCTCCATACCGATCCGGACCGAACGCACCAGAAGGGGAAAGCCCACCACAGCCGAGGCCACGACCGCCGCCTTCCAGGTAAACACGATGCGAATCCCCCACTCCTGCAGCAGGGAGCCGAGCCACCCCCCCTCACCGAGCAGCACCAGCAGCAAATATCCGACCACTACGGGCGGCAGTACCAGAGGAAGGTTGATCAGACCATCGAGAACCGCCTTGCAGCGAATGCGGCTGAAGACCAGAAGATAGCCCGCCAGAAAGCCAAAGGGCAAAGCGGCCAGCGTGGCCACGGAGGCCACCCGCGCGGAAAGCAGGATGGCCTGGTAGTCGGTGGAGGTGAATTCGACCATAAAATTTCAGGTCTCCGGAGAGGGAAGAGGAAAAGCAAACGCCGGTGAATTCCACCAACACCGCATAGGAGTCGATTAGCGGTCACCGGTTACCAGGAATCCGTAGCTTCTGAGGATCTGTCGGGCCTTCTCACTCTGCAGGAAGCGGAAAAACTCGGCCGCCGTCTTGTTTTCAGCACCCTGGGCGGTCAAGGCCATGGGATAGAGGACCTCGGGATAAAGTGTATCGGGCACTGCGAAATGGATGACGGCTCGCCGCGCCATCCGGGCATCGGTGCGATAGACGAAGGCCCCGTCCACCTCTCCGCGGTCGGCATAGATGAGCGCCTGGCGCACGTCCCGCGCCACCACCAGCCGGCTTTGCTCCTCAAGGGTTCCGTACAGGCCGGCGGCCTCGAGGGCCTGCACGGCATATTCCCCCGCCGGCGCGCTGGCGGGGCTTCCGAGCGCAATGCGCTCGAGTTGCAGCAGATCCTCCAGCTGCCCGATCTCCAGAGCCTCCCGGCCGATAAAAACCAGGTCGTTGCGGGCCAGGGTGGCAACCCTCCCCTCGGCGATGCGGTCTTTTTCCATCAGGAAATCGAGCCAGCGGGGATTGGCCGAGAGGTAGATATCAGCCGGCGCACCGGCGGCGATCTGCCGGGCCAGGGTTCCCGAGGCCGCGTGGTTGCGGAAAAATTCGGCACCTGGATGCTGGCCGTCGAAGGCCGCGGTCAACTCATCCATAACATCGTGTAGGCTGGCGGCGGCGAATATTCCCACCCGCTCCCCCAGGGCCGGCTGACTGTAGAAGGCCAGCAGCAAGGCCAGCAAGCCTGTCAGTCGTACGATCCGGCATATCGAACGGACAATCATCGTTTTTTTACCCCCCCCATAAATCTACCGCGGCGCCCCGGAAAACCGCAGCGGCGCTTAGACGCCTATCCGCGGCCGGCGGCTTCCAGAGTCTCCAGATCGAGGTCCTGCCCGACCAGTCCCGCGGCGTCGGCCCGGCACTGCTTGCAGTGGCGGGCCTGGGAGAGAATCATCTCGGCCTGGTTACGTACCACTTCCATCCCCGCTTCGGAGGGCGGATCGATGTCTTTGAAGAGTCCCACCGGGATCACCGGCATGATGTTCATCATGTCGCCCCCAAGGTCACGCACCCTGACGGCCAGATCGAGGCTTTCGTGGTCGTTGACGCCAGGGATGTAGACATGATTCACCTTGACCAGCATGCCGGCCTCGGCGGCCATCTTGACCCCCCTGAGCTGCTGCGCCAACAGGACGGCGGCCGCGTCCTCGCCCTCCAGGCGCTGCCCGTCGACCCTGATCCACTCGTAGACCCTGGCGCCG
>JAWOCM010000031.1:0-12859 GCA_046483795.1 Desulfuromonadales bacterium
CGATACGTATTCGCGCTCCAGCTCCCGGCACACCTGAACGATTCCGGCCGTCTTCCCCACGCCGCGATGGCCGACGATACAGGGAGTCAGGTCGGTTCTGGTCAATATCTCGGCCAGAGCCCGTTTCATCTGTTCGACATTCATTGTGACGCTCCTGATCGATTAATGACGGAAATGGTCTTCATATCCGCACCATAACCCGAATCTCGAAGCCATGTCCATATCCTCTAAAGCAAAACCCCCGGCAAATGCCGGGGGCTCGTGTATCATTTTCATTTCCCTACTGTTCTACAACAATTTTTTCACCGCCGACAAGGCTGCATCGTAATCGGGTTCGTCGGTCACCTCGTCGACGATCTCCCGGTAGACCACCTTGCCATCGCGATCGACCACGTAAACAGCCCGGGCCAGCAGCTTCAACTCCTTGATCAGCAATCCGTAATTCAGACCGAAGGAGCGTTCCTGGTAATCGGAGAGAGTCTGCACCTTTTCGATGCCGGCGTTGCCGCACCAGCGTTTCTGCGCAAAGGGCAGGTCGACGCTGATCGTATATACGGAGACATCGTCCGGCAGGTCAGCGGCCTGCTCATTGAACTTGCGTCCCATACTGTCGCAGACCGGCGTATCGAGAGACGGCAAGGCCGTGATTAAGCGCACCTTCCCGGCTGAATCCTTCAGGCTCACCGGGGAGAGATCATTGGCCACCACCTGGAAATCGGGGGCTTCATCGCCCTCCTTGATCTCGGGGCCGAGAAGGGTCATAGGCGAGCCTTTGAATGTGATGATTCCGGTTCTTTCCTGAGCCATGAAATTCTCCTTGCTGAATAGAATGATTATTTAAATGGTCATCATTCTATCGTGTCTTCCTGGGCTGTCAAGTCGATCAGGGATGCGGGCCTCGTCCTTCAAAACCGGAAGGGGAGATTTGCGGCAAGCGGATTTCAGGAAGAGAAAAGAAAGGGTCCCAACGTCGAACGGACAGCCTCGACAGAGGTCCGATGCAACAACAGGCTTTTGTGGCGGGACTTCTCTCCGGCGATCAGGAGGACGTCACCTTTGGAGATCTTGAATAGTTTTGCGAAATACTGGCGGCACAGCTTGTTGGCAGCCCCGTCAACAGGCGGTGACGTCAGCCGGACCTTGACTTCATCTCCCTGGACTCCGCAAATTTCGTTCCGGCTCGCCCGGGGCTGCACGAAAATATCGAGCACGACCCCCTCGGGATTTTCCCTGAGAAAGGTCCAGTCCGTCATTCGGTGCCCGGCTCCCTTTTCGCAGTACGCATCCCATGTCCGCTATCGAAAGGCAGGGGCTCTTCGAGAAGCCGATTCTCCCGTCCGCCCTCCTGAACTTCCACCACTTCAAGATCGAGCATTCGCATGTGACTCTCGATCAGGGCGCGCAGGCTCGACTCGAAGGAAATCTTCTGCCGCTTCAGCTCCTGGATGTCGCCGATGAGCTGAATCCGCCGATCCTCGGCGTCGCGAACGATGCGCTCGGCCTGCAGCTTGGCGTCGGTGATAATGATATCCGACTCCTTGTGAGCGTTGCTTTTGACGTCGTCCGCCGCCTGCTGTGCCAGCATCAAGGTGCGCTGCAGGGCCTTCTCGCGCTGGTGCATCTCTTCCAGGGTTTTGCGCAGCCGTGCCATCTCCTGCTGAAGATCCTGGTTCTGCTGATGCTGACGGGCCAGTTCTTCCGCCACCAGTTCAAGGAACTGGTCGACGCTGCTCTGGTCATAGCCCATCATCCGGGACTTGAACTGACGTTGCTGAATATCGATCGGCGTTATGCGCATGAAGGAGCCCCGCTACATTCCCCGGGAAAGGTTGAACAGCAGCTGAAGGATGATTTGTTTTACGACCGAAAGACCTATGAGCAGGACGATCGGCGAAAAATCGATGCCGCCGAACTGCAACGGAAGATACCGTCGCATTTTGTTCAGAACCGGATCGGTGGCACTGTGCAGGAAACGGACAATGGGATTGTAAGGGTCAGGATTGACCCACGAGATGAGTGCCCGGGCTACAACGATAAAAATGTAGATGGTAAAAGCCAGATCGACGATCTGATAGATTGCATTCAGAAAAATGTTGCCGAACTCCATATCATCCCCTCTAAACGGTTATTTTTAAATAAAAAACAGCAATTTTCATCAATTTATACAGAAAGCACCGATCCGTGTCAAACGCTTTCCCAGCAGAGTGCGCATTGCTGCGTGCTTCCGGAGAAGCAAACACATTTTGACAATCAGGGCGAAAAGGTCTATAAACGGGGAATGATAATTTTTCTTTCGGGAATCAAGGGTTTAGACAAACAATAATTTTCTTTCATAAGGTGGAACATGATCAGAACCAACAATCTCCGTATCCAGGGCCTCTCGCCGATTATCAGCCCCGGCGACCTTAAGCAGGTTTTTCCTCTGAACGAACAGGGCGCCCAGTTCGTGGCGCGCAGTCGTCAGCAATTGCAGGACATTCTCTACCGACGCGATAAAAGGTTGATGGCGGTGGTCGGCCCCTGTTCCATCCACGACCCCCGCGCCGCCCTCGAATACGCCGAACGCCTGGCAGTGTTGGGCAAGGAATTGAGCGACCAACTGCTGCTGATCATGCGGGTCTATTTCGAGAAGCCGCGAACCACCATCGGCTGGAAGGGGCTGATCAACGATCCGGACCTCAACGGAACCTACCAGATATCGAAGGGGCTTGGTGTCGGCCGCGGTCTGCTCAGCTCTATCACCGACCTCGAATTGCCGGTCGCCTGCGAGATGCTCGATCCGATCACCCCCCACTATCTTTCCGACATGATCAGCTGGGGCGCCATCGGCGCCAGGACCACCGAGTCCCAGACCCATCGGGAGATGGCCAGCGGCCTCTCCTTTCCCGTCGGCTTCAAAAACGGCACCGACGGCAACCTGCAGATTGCCATCGACGCCATGGGGGCGGCCCGACACCCTCACAATTTTCTCGGGATCAACAATGAAGGACGAAGCGCCATCGTGCAGACGACCGGGAACCCGGACCTGCACATCGTCCTGCGCGGAGGCAGCGATCGACCCAACTACTTCCCTGAAGATATCCGGGCAACTGAGAAGATGCTCGCCAAATCGGACCTCAATCCTTCGATCATGGTCGACTGCAGTCATGCCAACTCATTCAAGGACCACAGCCGGCAACCCGAGGTGCTCGAAAACGTGATCGAACAGGTCGTAAACGGCAACACATCGATCTGCGGCATGATGATAGAAAGCAACCTCGAAGAAGGCAACCAGCCGATGAAGAAAAACATGTCCGACTTGAGTTATGGCACCTCCATCACCGACAAGTGCCTCGACTGGTCCACAACGGAGAGAATTCTACGTCAGGCACATGACCAGCTCAGAAAAGCCGGCGGACGCAAGCTGGGCTGAAGCGGATCCGCTATCAACATTCCTCAACCGGCTGCGGTTCTATACTGCGGCCGGTTTTCATTTCAGGGATTTGTCTTTCCACCCCCTCCCCTCTCCTGCTAAAATAAGTGGTTGACAGTTCATCGACCGTGAATAATAGAGAGGCACGATTATGTCCGAAAAAAAGTGCTGTCCGGAGACAGTCCCGGGCAAGAACAGCGAAGAGTGCTGCCCCCCGGGGGACAAAGACTCTCAAGAATGCTGCGTCCCAGAGACCGGGGAAGAATCCCCGTCCTGCTGCCCGCCGGATGAGAACGGCAGCGATAGCTGCTGCTCGCCCGCAGGCGGTTCCGGGGAAGGGTTGCGTGATAAACCCGGATACAGCCTTCTTCCCTTCGTAAAAGGCTGGCTCGACGATGTTCCTTGCGTCGGAACAAAACTTCAATGGAACGACAGGATCGGCCACTGGGCTATGCATTGGGGACTGGGCCGCGACCGTTTCAGCATCGCCCCCGGTCTCTACGCCGCAGGACGGCCGAATGAAGAATCGCCCGTTCTGGTCAGCGCCAATTACAAAATGAGCTTCGATTTCCTGCGCCGGGAACTCGAGGGGGTCGACGCCTGGATCATGGTGATCGACACCCGGGGAATCAATGTCTGGTGCGCTGCCGGCAAAGGGACCTTCGGCACCGAGGAGATCATTCGGAGCGTGGAGCGAGTGAACCTCCACCAGCGAGTTTCCCATCGCCGCCTCATTGTTCCCCAGTTGGGAGCCCCCGGAGTTGCGGCCCACGAGGTCAAAAAGGGATGTGGTTTTTCAGTCGTTTATGGCCCCGTGCGGGCCCGGGATATCAAAACCTTTTTCGATGCGGATCTTCATGCGACCGACGAAATGAGGCAGGTGACATTCGGGACGTGGGAGAGGTTTATTCTTACGCCGGTCGAGTTGACCGGAATGGCCAGATACCTGCTCTGGGCATCGGTGATTCTTTTGATTCTCGGGGGTATCGGCGAAGGTGGATACTCACTGGCGAATATACTCAGCCGGGGCGGCGCGGCCGTCATTGCCATGGTAGCCGGTTTGCTCTCAGGAGCGGTCATCACGCCCGTGCTTCTGCCCTGGATCCCGGGACGGGCCTTTTCCTTCAAGGGAGGTCTTACGGGGGCAGTCGTCAGCATCGGGATTCTGCTTTTTATCTCGGGATGGCCGGGAATGATGAATTCCGTGGCCATGCTCCTGACGATCAGCGCCGTGTCGTCCTATACTGCCATGAACTTTACCGGTTCGACGACCTTCACCTCCCCCTCCGGAGTGGAAAAAGAAATGCGCAGGGCTATTCCTTTTCAATTGGGAGGCATTGTCCTGGCAGCGATCGCCTGGTTCGGTGCGGCCTTTTAGCGACGAATGGATAAGGGCAAATAAATGAAGAGAAGAGAAATGGGCGAATTGCGCTACCTGGAGGGAGTTTCCACCTTTCAGCTCGACACCGACCAATGCATCGGCTGCGGCATGTGTCCCCTGGTCTGTCCGCACGGCATTCTTCGCATGAACGGCGAGAAGGTGGAAATCATCGACAAGGATCGCTGCATGGAGTGTGGCGCTTGCGCAAAAAATTGTCCCGTAGCGGCGATCAGCGTCGAAGCCGGCGTAGGATGTGCAAGTGCTATCATTTACGGCTGGCTGACCGGCAATGAGCCGAGTTGCGACTGCAGCGACGGTGGCAGCAGCTGCTGTTGAGAAATCATCAGGTTTCGAACGTCTGATCTCCTTCCTGCAGAAGGATGTCGTCGGCATTGACGAAGATCACATTGTCTTCGTTCTTATCAGTGCGCACCAGCCCTTCCTCCACCCATTCCAGAAGGGTTTCTTTGCTGATGCCGAATTTGTCCACCGCGTTCTCGATCGTAAACCATGTTTTTCCCAGGGACATAAAACCTCCTCTTAAAATGAATATTTTACTTTAAAGTATAACCGCTTTTCTTCTTTTTTTTGCTGCCCTCCCCTGAAATTTTTAACCTCCACCCACATGGACGCCGGATCATGGAGCCGGGTCGGAAATGAACCGTATATTGTCGTAACAGGCCGAAACAGAGCCGCCCGTATTGTCGGCATCGGTCATGATGGCGACTGCTCCGACCGGTGGGGGGGCTTCCCCGAATGCCTTTCTGAAATCTTCATGGACATCGCGCCTTTCCTCAACCCACTCTCCGACTTTGGAAGGTCCGCTACGCACCGCGATCATCATGGCATTCGATGTGAAACTGTTCGGAATCATCTCCCCTTCCGGCAACTTATTGGCCCAGATGTAATTGATCGACCGGGTCTTCCAGAAGGCCCAGTGGGGGAAAATAACATAGACCCGTGCGGCGTAGTCATCCCCGGCCCTGGTCCGGGCATCGCCTTTTTCAAGGACACTGTCCACCCGCCATCGCCAGGCGAGAATAGGAGTTTCGTCCAGATCTATCTCCTTCTTCAGGATCAATCCCGAGGCGGCCCCTTCACTCTTCGCGCAGAGGACCTGTCCCGAATCTTCTCCCACTACAGAATAGGATGTCTTCCCCTCGAAAACCTTCTCCTCCCAGGCAGGATCGAGCCCCTCTTCGAAATCGTCGATCAGAACGGAATCGCCAGCCCGGGTTGTCACGGCACAAAACAGAACCATCAACACCAAAAGAAATCGCATCGGCCTCTCCTTTTTCCCGCTATCTGAGTTCAAAAGGCATTTTAGCGCAAAAACCGCGAGGCAGGGTCAACTTGAACCGGTTTCATCAAGCTGTCCAAGAGTCCGAACCGATCCTTGACGGCCTGCCCCCCTCCACTATACTTCTTGATGAAAAGGTAAAAAGGAACCACCCCCATTCTACAGGAGCCGGAGCATGGAGCGCTACATTCTCGCCATCGATCAGGGCACGACCGGCAGCACCGCGCTGCTGGTCTGCCACGACCTCAGCATCAAAGGCAAGTCCACCGTCGACTTCCCCCAGCATTTCCCCCGTCCGGGCCGGGTCGAGCACGACCCCGAGGAGATATGGTTCTCCGTGCAGCAGGCCATTCGCCGCGTTTTGAAGGACACTCATGTCGACGGCGAACAGATCGCAGCCATCGGCATCACCAATCAACGGGAAACGACTCTGCTGTGGGACAGGGAAACCGGCCGCTCGGAAGGCAACGCCATTGTCTGGCAGGACCGCCGCAGCTCTGAAATATGCCGGGAGCTCTCAGAAAAAGGGCTCGAACCGCTTTTCCGGGAAAAGACCGGGCTGATCTTCGATCCCTACTTTGCCGGCACCAAACTGACCTGGCGGCTGCGCGAGGATGAGGCACTGAGGAAAAAGGCCGAAGGAGGCAGGCTCGCCTTCGGCACCGTCGACACCTTTCTCGTCTGGCGCCTGACAGGCGGGCAGAACCATGTCACCGACGTCAGCAATGCCTCCCGCACTCTCCTTATGGACCTGGAGAGCTGCAGCTGGGATCCGGAACTCTGCGCCCATCTGGAGGTTCCCCAGGACATTCTGCCGGAGATCGCCCCCTCATCGAAGATCTACGGACATACCGCAGGGATGGAATTGGTTCCGGACGGCATTCCTGTCTCGGGGATAGCCGGCGACCAGCAGGCGGCTCTGTTCGGTCAGGCCTGCTTCGAGCCGGGCGAGAGCAAGTGCACTTACGGCACCGGTGCCTTTCTGCTTGCCAATACCGGAGCCAATCTGATCCACAGCAAGAACGGGCTGCTCACCACCGTGGCGTGGCAACTCGAGGACGATAAAAAACCGACCTACTGCCTGGAGGGAAGCGCCTTCATCGCCGGCGCCGCAGTCCAGTGGCTGCGCGACGAACTGCACCTGTTCAGATCCTCGGCCGATATCGAGGCGATGGCGGCGTCGGTGGAGGGCAGCGGCGGCGTCATTTTCGTACCGGCGCTGACCGGCCTTGGCGCCCCGCACTGGAACAGCGAAGCGCGAGGCCTGATTTGCGGACTAACCCGCGGCACCACCGCGGCCCATCTGGCGAGGGCCACCCTGGAGGGCATCGCCCTGCAGATCCACGACCTGGTAACCGCCATGAATCATGATCGGGGCAAGCCGCTGACCGATCTGCGGGTCGACGGCGGAGCCGCCCAGAACAATCTTCTTATGCAGATTCAGGCCGATCTGACAGATCTGACGGTCATCCGGCCGCAAACAGTGGAAACGACCTCGCTGGGAGCCGCAATGCTCGCCGGACTGGGAGTCGGCTTCTGGAAGAGCCTCGATGAGCTCAAGGCCACATGGCAGGAAGAGAAACAATTCACACCGGACATGGCGGAAGAGAAAAGAAAAAGCCTCCTTGCCCGGTGGCAGGAGGCTTTAAAAAAGGTTTAGAGACCGGTATTCAAAGGGAATTGAGCAGACGATAGATATCCTGCTCCACCTCCCAGAGCAGAGCCGCCCGATCTTCGTCGCCGATCTCTTCGAGAAGCATCCGACACCGGTCGAGATCGGTATGGGCGCGAAGCAGAACAGGAGAGAGCTTCTCCTCCAGACGGATGCGAGGCACTTCCCCCACCGACTCCTTGAACTCGATCAGCCCCTCGACCGCTTTGCCGGCCAGAGTGACCGGACGCCTGGACCCTTCAGGAGGTTCGCCCTCCAGGTTTTCCAGTATCTTCTCGACCCTTTTGACCAGACTGCGATAACGCTCTGATATAGTCACTTTTCCACTCCCTTGAATATCTCTCGTGTGCTGGGAATATACGGGAATTCCACCCCCATGACAACGGCAAATCGTCGGAAAATTGTTGACTTGTCGCTCATCCAGCTGATAGATTTATTATCTGAGCCATACTAAAAAACATAGAAAAGGCCCTGGGGGAGTATTTTACTGAGAGTCCTGACATCAACACCTGTCGGGCGACCCTTTGAACCTGATCCGGATCATACCGGCGTAGGGAAGCGGCGAACCAGACGGGAACTACTCTATTCCGTTCCAGGCCGCATCAAGCGGCCTTTTTTTATTGCAAACGGTTGACGGAAATGAATGTCTGGCTGAACGAGAAAAAAATACCCTGCGAAGCGGAAACGACCCTTTTTCAACTGCGTGACCGCCACAAGCCGGAAGCGGACCTGATCATCGCCAACGGCTTTCCGGCAAGCGAGGACCGCCGCCTGGAAGAGGGCGACCGCGTCGTACTGATCCGTCGGGGCGAAAAACCGTCGGAGACGGAACTCGAAGCGCTGATGAGCGCTCGACACACGCCGGGTGTCCACAGCAAAGTCAGGAACGCCACCGTCGCCATCGCCGGAGTCGGGGGCCTCGGATCGGCCGTGGCCATAGCCCTGGCGCGCATAGGCGTCGGCCATCTCATCATTGCCGATTTCGATGTCGTCGAGCCTTCCAACCTGAACCGCCAGCAGTATTTCGTCGACCAGATCGGCCTGCCGAAGGTGCTCGCTCTCAACGACAACCTGAGACGCATCAATCCCTACGTCCGCGTCACCACTTTCAACGGACGGCTGACCGCCGCCAATATTCCAGAATTTTTCTCCGAAGCCGATGTCGTCGTCGAGGCCTTCGATGCCGCTGACCAGAAAGCGATGCTTACCGAGGCGGTGCTGATGAAGCTCTCGGAAAAGCCTCTCGTCGCCGCTTCCGGCCTGGCCGGGCATGCGCCGTCGAACACCGTGGTCACGCGGCGGGCCGCAGGACGCCTCTACATGGTCGGCGACGGCGAAACCGCCGCCGGACCGGGTCAGGGGCTTATGGCGCCGCGGGTCGGTATCGCCGCCCATCATCAGGCGAACGCGGTTCTGCGCCTGCTGCTCGGCGAAGAACCGCAATAGACAGAATAATCGTGAGGTGTGAGGCGTAAGGAGTGAGGAGTAAAGGACAAGAAAACATGACCATCGTTGTTAACGGAAAGCCCAGAGAACTGCAGACACGCGTCAACCTCGGCCAACTGCTCGAGGACCTTGACCTCGACCGACAGCGCGTCGCCGTCGAACTCAATCGCGACATCGTTCCGCGTGAGCGCTTCGACGATACCTCCCTCGCCGACGGCGACCGGGTCGAAGTCGTACAGTTCGTGGGTGGTGGATGAATAATTCGTGAGGGGTGAGGCATAAGGAGTGAGGAGAAAAGCGGGAGAATTCTTTTTGGATTGTGAATGACCCCTTACGCCTCACTCCTCACTCCTAACGTCTTCAGAAAAAAACTGAAAGGTTTAACACATGGACAACCTGATCATCGCCGGACGCAGTTTCAAGTCCCGCCTTCTGGTCGGCACCGGCAAGTTCGCCTCCAATGCCGCCATGGTCGCCGCCATGGAAGGGGCCGAAGCCGAGATCGTCACCGTCGCTTTGCGCCGGGTCGACATCGAGAGTCCCGAAGACAGCATGCTCTCGCATATCGACGAAGAGAAATACCTGCTGCTGCCCAACACCAGCGGTGCCCGGGACGCCGAAGAAGCGGTGCGCCTGGCCCGTCTGGCCCGGGCGGCCGGCTGTGAACCGTGGGTCAAGCTGGAGGTCACCCCGGACCCTTACTACCTGCTGCCCGATCCGGTTGAGACCCTGAAAGCTGCGGAAATCCTTGTCAGGGATGGCTTCACCGTGCTGCCCTACATCAATGCCGACCCGATCCTCGCCAAGCGCCTTCAGGAAGTCGGCACGGCCACGGTCATGCCCCTGGGCGCTCCCATCGGGACCAACAAGGGGCTCAAGACCCGCGATTCGATCGCCATCATCATCGAACAGGCCACCGTCCCCGTCATCGTCGATGCCGGCCTGGGGGCTCCATCCCACGCCGCCGAAGCGATGGAGATGGGTGCCGACGCCGTTCTGGTCAACACCGCACTTGCCGTCAGCCCCCAGCCGGGTGCCATGGGCGCCGCCTTCAAAAAAGGCGTTCAAGCCGGCCGCGAAGCCTGGTTGGCCGGCCTGGGCGAACAGCATGACAGGGCAGAAGCGAGCAGTCCTCTGACCGGGTTCCTGGGACACTGAAAAGAGCCTTGAGTGAGCAAAGCGAACGGGCGTTAAACACAAGTCTTGGATTTCAAACACATGAGTTTTCTCGATATTATCAATCAGTATGATCCTGCGGAACTCCTCGGACAGATCGAAGGACGCAAAGCCGAGGACGTCGAACAGGCCCTTTCACGCGAACGGCTGCGCCCAGAGGACCTGCAGGCCCTTCTGTCTCCGGCCGCCGAACCCTACATCGAGCAGATGGCGCAGAAGGCGCATCAGATCACCCGGCGCCGCTTCGGAAATACGATTCTCCTCTACGCCCCCATTTATCTCTCCAACGAATGCAGCAACGGCTGCCTTTACTGCGGCTTCAACGCCACGAACAATGTGCCGCGCCGCACGCTGAATCTGGACGAGATCGAACGCGAGGCCAAAGTGCTGCACGACCAGGGGTTTCGTCACATCCTTCTCGTCACTGGCGAAGCACCGCACAAATTCGGCGACGACGAAATGGAAGCGGCGGTACGTCGCATCAAACACCTGTTCAGCTCCGTTTCGATCGAGGTCTATCCGATGGAAACCGATGGCTATCGCCGCATGATCGACGCCGGCGTCGACGGATTAACCATCTATCAGGAGACCTACGATCGGACCCTTTACGAAAAGCTCCATCCCTTCGGCATGAAGCGCAACTACGACTTCCGGCTTCTGACTCCCGAGCGCGGCGGCGAAGCGGGACTGCGGAAAATCGGCATCGGCTTTCTGCAGGGTCTCGGCAACTTCCGCAGCGAGGCGTTTTTCTGCGGATTGCACGCACTTCACCTTTCCCGGCACTTCTGGCGCAGTCAGATCAGCGTCAGCTTTCCCCGTCTGCGTCCGGCCGAAGGAGCCTTCCCGCCCCCCAACCCGGTTTCCGACAAGCACCTCGTGCAGCTGATCTGCACAATGCGACTGCTTCTGCCCGACGCCGGCCTGGTTCTTTCCACCCGGGAGGGGGCACAACTGCGCGACAATCTCCTGCCTCTGGGCATCACCCAGATGAGCGCCGGCTCCTGCACCGCTCCGGGCGGCTACGCCGACGGCGACAGAAGCACCGAACAGTTCGCCATCGACGACGATCGCTCTGCCGACCAGATCTGCGCGCTGCTGCGGGACAAGGGCTACGACCCGGTCTGGAAGGACTGGGACCGGGCCTTTCTCGACAAACAAACGGGGTAAAGCTCTCAACGCAAAGACGCCAGGATGCGCAATGACGCAAAGAAACCCTTTCGATTGATCTATTAGATCTGATCTTTGCGTCTTGTCTTATCCCCTTTGCGGCATTGCGTTAGTGGTTGTCATACCAGATTGGGCCTTCAAACATGTCTGTGGTCGACTTCAATCTCTATCTCATCACCGATCGCCTGAACCTGCCGGCCGGCAAACATCTGTTGACCCAGGTCGAGGCGGCTCTGCTCGGCGGAGTGCGCTGCGTTCAACTGCGGGAAAAGGACGTGACCACAGACGATTTGCTGGCGCTGGCGATCGAAATGCGCATGCTGACTGCAGCCTTCGGAGCCAGGTTGCTGATCAACGGTCATCCCGAGATCGCCCGGACCGTCGACGCTGACGGCGTGCATCTCGGCAGCGATACATTCGATGTGGCGGAGACGCGCCGGCGGCTCGGACCGGACAAACTGATCGGAGTCTCCACCCACCATACCAGGGAGATAGCATCCGCCGCTGCCGATGGTGCCGATTTCGTCACCTTCGGCCCTGTCTGGTTCACCGCCTCCAAAGCCACCTACGGCGAGCCGGTGGGACTCGACAAGCTCCGAGCGGCCTGCACCGTTGCTCCGCTTCCCCTTTTCGCCCTCGGAGGCGTCACGCCCCCGAGAACGGTGGAGCTGCAGAAAACAGGCTGTTCCCGCGTCGCCTGCATCGGCGCCATCCTCCATGCCGACGAGCCCCGGATGGCTGCAAAAGAGTTCATCCGCCGTCTGGAAGGTCCATAATGTCCGAAACCGCACATCCTTTCGAATCCCTCACCCCCGACTTCATCATGGACGCCGTGGAGAACCTGGGATACGTCTGCGATTGCCGTATTTTCCCGCTGAACAGTTTTGAAAACCGGGTCTACCAGATCGGCATCCAGGACGAGGCACCTCTTATCGGCAAGTTCTACCGGCCCGGGCGCTGGAGCGACGCGCAGATCGTCGAGGAACACCGCTTCGCCCTGACACTGACCGAACACGAGCTCCCGGTCGTCGCACCGCTGGTCGACATCCGGGGCGAAAGCCTGTTTCACTACAAAGGCTTCCGTTTCGCCCTCTATCCCCGGCAGGGCGGACACGCACCGGAATTCGACAATCTGGACAATCTGCTTATCATGGGACGGCTGCTGGGGCGCCTGCATGCCATCGGTGCCTCCCGACCCTTCAGGCATCGCCCCCATCTCGACATCGAAAGCTTCGGCCGCGACAGCGTCGAACTGATCAGCGAGCAATTCATCCCTGCCGAATACAAGGCCAACTACGACATCCT
>JAWOCM010000100.1:0-40981 GCA_046483795.1 Desulfuromonadales bacterium
TCGGAAAATTTTGTGCATCCTCATTGATGGTCGGAGCGAAAATCTCCATCAACTGGGACGGGAAGGCGAAGGTTCCCTTGAAGCCATCGGTCACGTCCAGCGCAGCGAAAGCGGTGAGTTGCAGGAAGTTGGTCCCGTCGTTGAGCAGGTCCAGATTGAAACCTCCCAGATGGGTGTCGTCGGTAGCGAAGTCATCTCCTTCGAACAGTTCGCCGTTGCCCCACTGGGACTCGTATCCCTGGCCGTAGCAGAAGCGCGCGACCTGGCCCTCGACTCCGGTGATCTCACCCAGCTTGTAGCCGACGGTGATGCCGTCGAAGTTGAAATTCACCAAATGCCCGGAGGGGGTGCCGCCGCGCATTTCGTTCTCGCGATACTGGGTCGGGGGTCCGTAGGTGGAGGGGCGGCGGCCGATCGAGAGGTAGAAGTTGGAATCGGCGATATCCTTCCAGTCGAAATAGGCGCGCTCGACGCGTAGCCAGTCACCCGTGGTGTTGCCGCTGTTGGTCCCGTCCATGGTGAAGGCATCCCAGGAGTCGAATACCTTGACACCAGTGGAATCGCCCCAGTTCTTGTACATTGAAAGCCGGCCGGCGAAGCTGACGTTGTCGTAGACTTTGGCCTTCATGTTCAGGCGCAGACGGGTAGTATAAAGGATGTCGTTGTCGAGATCCTTCTTCGGCGGAACGTAGCCCAGATCCTCCCCGAGAAGGGACATATAGCCCACCGCCGGAAGCTGACCCGCATTGAAGGCCTCGGCCATGTTGGGATAGGCCTGCATGAAGGAACCAAGAGGAGAGCTTGGATCCGTCGGATCGCCAAAAGCCCCGCTCATTGCCTCAGCGCCGAACTGATCCAGATCCACGGCGACACCGGGATTCCAGGTCAGGTCCTGATAGTGAACCGAATCAGCCTTGGTCCGGAAATCGCCGGTAAAAGTGATCCGGTCGGTGGCGGCGTGGCGCTCCGTGCGGTCAACCCGCTCAGAGACATAATCCAGCTCTTCTTTCAACTCCTTGACCTGCTCCTCGAGCGACTGTCCCAAAGCGATCGAGGGAACAGCGAGAAGCGCAGCCAGCAGAACGATACTTAACTTGCGCATACATAGCCTCCTGAAAAAAAATGAAAATCCCTATTTCTTCTGCTTTCAGAAATAGTGATCACCCCCGTCTTAGTGGCAGGGCGGGGGCGACGTCAGTTGATTAACCGCAGGTCTGGGGCTGATCGGAGTCAGCCGCATGGTCGTAGAGGAACTGCTGGATATCGAGCAGATCCTGCTCCGGCATCTCGAAAGCCTCCGGCTTGACTTCGTGCTGGTCGCGATCGAAGAAACGATCCCACTGACGCATCGTCTTGGACATCGGGGTCAGCTCGCCGCCCTCACCGCCTTCGGAATGGCAGGTTTTGCAGGTTTTCTTGTAAAGATACTTTCCTTTTTTCGGGTTGCCGCCCTCGACAGCCATAGTCGAAGCTGCCACCAGAGTCAGGCCTGCCAGAAGAGCTGTAATCTTTGCGACTTTTTTCATGTTATTCCTCCGTTTTTTGGTTTGTCTTGAGGCTACCTGGTAGCCTCAACTGTCTGCTGTTCTCGTCCCTCGTGGACCCTGGACGGCGAAAATAAATTTCCCCGTCACAATTTCGCAATTTCATGGATCCTTGATTGCTGTTTATATTTTCCGAATATCTTGCTTTCACGATACATACCAAAACATGAATATCTCTGTGCCTCCTCGAAAATCTGCTGCAGTTTCAAAGACTTACTTCCCTGAAAGCCGGGATTCTGCGATAGCCAGGGTCGGACCAGCACCAACGAAACTCGTCTTTTCACGGAAAAGCCCGGAATTCCGGCGACGCACCTGATGCCGTTTTTCAGGTTTCCCCCGAAAAATGGCGCCTTGACCTCGTAAAATTCGACTATTTGAATAATCGGCTTTTTGGCGTAAGCATGTCGTCATTTGGCTGACAGACTCCCGATGGGCTTGATATGCACTCTGCCGAAGAAAGGGAACCATCGAACGCAAAAAGGGGGGAAGGTTACGATTTCCGGAGGCTTTCTGTCAGGAGGGAGGATTGCAGAACTGCGCAATCTCACCAATAATCTCCTTTGCCGGCGCCGCCACGAGCCGCGCCTCGGGGAGCGATCGCAAAAAAATACGACCGTACCCTTTCTTGACCACCCGGGAATCGAGGATCAAGACCACGCCTCGATCCCTTTTGTGACGAATGAGGCGGCCGAAGCCCTGTCTGAATCGGATCACCGCCTGCGGGACGGTGTACTCCATAAAAGGATCTCCGCCGCGGGCCTCGATCTCCTCGGCACGGGCCTGCAGCACGGGTTCGGTCGGCACCTTGAAGGGAAGTCGGGCGATGATCACCTGCTCCAGCGCCCGGCCGGGCACATCCACCCCCTCCCAGAAGGAATCGGTGGCGAACAGAACGCTGGTCGGATCGTCGGCGAAGCTCTTGAGCAGCCGATGACGGTTGGCCTCGCCCTGACGCAGGCAATGGAAGCCACGGGCGGTCAGTACAGGGGCGATCTCGCCGTGAACGCGGCGCAGCAGGGAGTAGGCGGTAAAGAGCACGAAGGTGCGCCCGTCGGCGGCGAGAATCGCCTGTTCAGAGAGGTCACGGACCATCTCGGGATAACCGGGGCGGTTCGGTTCGGGCACGTCGGTCGGCACGGCGAGCAGCGCCTGGTTTTCATAGTCGAAGGGGGAGTGCAGCTGCAGTTCGAGCACCCTCTCCGGCTCGGCTCGATTGAGCCCGACGCGCTCCTTGAAGTAGGTGAAGCGGTTATCAACGGTCAGGGTGGCGCTGGTCATGAGGACGGTTTTGAACCGCTGGTAGAGAGCCTTGTCCAGGCTCTCGGCGACATCGAGGGGGGCTGTGCACAACCGGGTCACGATGCCGGTGCCGCGACCGATGCGCCCCTGGGAGACCTCGAACCAGGCACAGGCCTCCTCTTCGGCAGCGGTGAAGTAGAACAGATCGGCGCTCAGAACCTGCAGGCGACCGGCGACCGCGCGCAGGTCGAGCAGCGGAGAAGAGAGCTTTTCTGCTGCCCGCTCCGGCAGGGCCTCGGCGGCCTTGAGCAGGGCGATAAGATCGCCGGCTACCTCGTCGGTCTGGCGGGCGAGCCCCTTGAGACGATCGCAGATGGCCTGCCAGGTATCGCCTGTGGTGAAATCGGGACGCACGCGGTGCTTGATCTCGCGCCCCTCTGCGATCGTCTCCCCGATGGCGGCGGCCAGGTCCTCGCCGGTGCGCTCGAGCGTCGCGACAGCCTCGTCCAGAAGGCTCTGGCGGCGGCTGGTGAGCGACTCGATGCGCCCATGCAGATTGCGGTAGAGGGCATCCGCACTGTCGGGAAGCTCCTTGGCCAGACCGGAGAGAAGTCGCGGCAGCAATCCACGAGTCACTTTGCGGGGATGACGCAGGCGGTTGAGGGTTCGGGCGAAGGCGAACCGGGTCACCGTGGCAGCGAAGTAGCTGGTGGCGACGTCCTCCAGGTGATGCGCCTCGTCGAGTATGATCCGCTCGAAAGGGGGCAGAACAGCGACAGCCGAGTAGTTGGCGCTCTGCGCGCGTACCGCGAGATCGGAAAGCAGCAGGGCGTGATTGACCACAAGCACCCGGGCACGGGCGGCGCGACGGCGCGCACGGTGAAAGAAGCAGCGATTGTAGTGGGCGCAGCGCACCCGGCCGCACTGGTCCACTTCACTGCGAACCTCCTCCCAGACCTGGCTATGAGGTAAAAAGGAGAGATCTTCCCTCGATCCGTCGACCGTGGTTTCGGCCCATTCGGCGATGGCCGACAGCTCTCCGCTCTGCTCGTCCTCGAAAAGACCCGGCTCTTTGCGGGCTCCCTCCAGGCGGCGCAGACACAGGTAATTGCCCCGTCCCTTGACCAGTTCGGCGCGGAACTCCAGACCGCTGGCCCGCTGCAGAAAGGGAATGTCCTTGCGGATGAGCTGCTCCTGAAGGTTGATGGTGTTGGTCGACACCACCACGCGCTCTTCGTTTTCGATCGCCCAGAGGATGGCGGGAACCAGATAGGCGAGGCTTTTTCCTGTACCCGTGCCTGCCTCTATAGTTGCCAGCTTTCCGGTGTTGAAGGCCTCGGCCGCGGAGAAGGACATGCGCAGTTGTTCGGGGCGTTCCTCAAAGCCGGGCAGGTTGGCCGCCACCGCTCCGTCCGGACCGAGGAGCTCGTTGATACGCTCCGGCTTCACGGTCACCGTATCGCGAGCGGCAAAAGGCTCCACGACCCGGTAAAGCTGCGTCGCGTCATTGTCGACGATAAAGAATCCGACACCGAGGCTGCCCAGACGCGAGGCGATCTCGAGATCTGCATCGGAAGGAGTCAGGTCGGCCGTGGGATGATTATGAATGACGACGTCGCCCCAGCTGCAGGTCTGGAGAATGGCCGGGGCGGCGCTTTTATGGCCGCGGGCGAGAATTTCCAGATCGCAGACGCATTGATCGTCGTTGGTGCGACCCAGAAAAAAGACCTCGTTCCCGCTCGCCTCGACAACGGCGCTGCGAATCAGGCTGCAGACGTCAGGGGACAGGGATGAATCCATCAAATAAATAGCTCCTTCGAAGCAGTCATTATAAGCAAAGCCTGCGGCGAAGGGAAGCGTGGCCGTAAGAGACCGAAATTCAGAGGAAATATCTCTCCCCCCTGCAAAAATCGACCTTGTTGATTTTTGAGAACGTATGCTATATTCTCCCGATACTGACCTGGAGAAGTTATGATCCTGTTGATTCAACGTTATTTTTATCCTCTGATCTGGTTCCTTCTGGCTCTTCTCGGTTTAAGCCTGGGACAGCTGGCGGCCACATCGGTCGGATTGTGGCTCGGCAGTGCGCAGGCCGACCAGACAGAAGTGGCGAAAACGGTCAGCACAGCGAACCGGCAGCGACCATTGAGCGATTACGATGTCATCCTGCAACGCAATGTCTTCGATCCGGCAACGCGCGGCAGCGGCTCCCTCAGCGAAGCGACCGTACCAAAACCGGAAACCCGCTCTGCGCCAGAACCTGTCGAGGCGCCGAAGAATATCTCTTTGCTCGGCACTGTCGCCGGTGGAGGCGATCCCCTGGCCATGCTGCGGATAGACGGGGATATAGAGATTGTTCGCATCGGCGACCAGCCGGCCGGCGGGATGACCGTGGAGTACATCGGGCGTCTGGTCGTGCATCTGCGCCACGATGACGGCTCGCTCTCCGAGCTGAATCTGCAGGAAGGAGCACAGGAGGAGGCGCAGGCATCAACAAACGTAAAGCGCCGCCAGGCACCCGAGCAGCAGAGATATAACGTCCGGTCAGTGGGAGAAAACCGCTGGTCCATCCCCAGCTCGGAAGCGGACCGTGCCCGATCCAACCTGGGCGAGCTGCTCAAATCCGCGCACCTTGTTCCGAACGTGAAAAACGGCAGCACCGAAGGGTTCATGGTACGCATGATCCGGCCGAACAGTCTTCTGGACCAGCTCGGCCTGCAGGTAGGCGATATTGTCATGGAGGTCAACGGGGTCGAAATGACGAGCCCCGAAAAGGCCTTGCAGATTTTCACCCAGCTGCGTGATGCCCGCAACATCAGCCTCGGGCTGGTGCGCAACGGCGAGCAGCTGAGCTTCGATTATGCCGTCGATTAGGAGAGCGAACTTCGTGAAGTCACGTATCTGTACCGTATTTTTGCTCCTGCTCGTATCCGTTGCCGCCGGCCACGGACCAGTTCTTGCCGCCGAGGAGGACCTGCCGCCGTCAAACGAAGGTATCTCCCTCGACTTTCGCGATGTCGAATTGACAGAGCTTATCCGCACAGTCAGTGAGATGACCGGGAAAAACTTCATCTTCGACGAGAGCGTCAAGGGCAAGGCCACCATCATCTCGCCTCGCTCCCTCACGCCGGGTGAAGCGTATGAGGCCTTCCTCGCCGTGCTCAACGTCAAGGGCTACACGGTGGTGCCGTCGGGGAAGATGCATAAGATCGTGCCGTTGCGCGATGCGAAGATGACCAACCTGCCCACCGGCTTCGAGGATGGCAGGGGAACCGAACATTACGTCACCCGTCTGATCCGTCTGGAAAACATCGATGCCGAAACGGTCGCCAACAGCGTTCTCAATTCGCTGGTGCCGAAAACCAGTCAGATCGCGGTCTATGGACCGACGAACACCCTGATCATCACCGACAACTCCGCCAACATAGAACGGCTGCGCAAAATCGTGGCCCAGCTCGACGTAGAGAGCGGCATCGAGACCATCGAGGTTCTGCAGCTGGAGCATTCCACCGCCGAAGAGGTCGCCTCTGCCGCCAACGAGGTCTTCTCCCAACAGTCGAGCAGTTCGCGCCGGCGCCGCTCCAATGCGACAACCGCCGGAGCCGAGGCGGCGAAAATCATCCCCTTCGATCGCACCAACACCCTGATTCTGGCAGGCACCCCGGAGGATCTGGCCAACATCCGCCTTCTGGTGGACAAGCTCGACCAAGAGGCAACCCGGAACCGAGCCGAGATCAATGTCTTCTATCTGACCAATGCCGACGCCGAAACGATGGCTGAAACCCTCAACAACATCCTCGGCGATATCGAGTCGGAATCAGGCGGAACCCGAAGGGACGCAAACCAGGCTGAGCCATCGGTTTCCGAAGTGACGGTCACCGCCGACAAGCCGACCAATTCGCTCATCGTCAATTCGACGTCCGAGGATTACGAGACGATGAGCCGGATCATCGAACAGCTCGACACTCCACGCAAACAGGTGTTCGTCGAGGCACTGATTCTCGAATTGTCGCTCGATGCCGTCAAACAGCTCGGCGTGTCACTGCAGGGCGGTGTGGCCGTCGACGACGACAGCCTCACTTTCGGGACCAGCAATCTCAACAGCGGCCAGGTCGGCCTCGGTGACCTGGCCCCGGGTTCCGAAGCCAGCCAGATTCCCAGCCTGCTCACGCAGACAGTCAACGGCATCCTGCTCGGCGGCCTATTCAACCCGATCGAGGTGATGGGGCCCAACGGGGACCTGATTTCGGTCCCGGCTTTCAGCGCCCTGATCGACCTGGCCAAAGGCAATACGGACGTCAACATCCTGTCGGCGCCGCGCCTGCTGACCCTCGACAACGAGGAGGCGGAAATCGTGGTCGGCTCCAATGTGCCGATCATCACCGAGCGGCTCAGTGACACCAGCAACGTAGACGCTCAGAGGGTGTCCGTCGAGCGCCAGGACGTGGCCCTGACTCTCCAGCTCACCCCGCAGATCACCGAAGGGGCCCTGGTCCGTCTCGACGTGCTGCAGGAGATCACCGAGATCGCGCCGACCAACGCCAGCGTCGGCAACGTCAACGATGTCGGCCCGACCCTGACCAAACGTCTGCTCACCAACACGGTGGTGGTGGAGGACGGACGCACGGCCGTACTCGGCGGCCTGATCAGCAGCAACAAGCAGACCCAGGTGAGCAAGGTTCCCTTTCTAGGCGATATACCGCTGCTCGGCTGGCTCTTCCGCAGCAAGAAGGACAGTGAGAGGAAAACCAGCCTGATGGTGTTCATGACCCCTCGCATCATCCGATCACCCGGTGATCTGGAAGACGTCACCCGCAATAACCGCCGTGCTACGGAGCGCTTTCGTTCGGGGCAAACCCAGCAGGAGGTCATCGAAGAAAGTTATAAGCCCGAAGGCCAGAAAGTCCTGATCCCGGAGATCAACGACTCTGCTACCGAGGCGATCGAGGATGGCATCTAGCATGGCGATGTGGAGGCGTTTGGGAGAAATATTGCACGAGGACCACGGCATCTCCGGGGAAGCGATCGACCGGGCTCTGGCCGAGCAGGCCGGGAATGGCCGCCGTCTCGGTGAGTTGCTGGTCGAGAATCAGCAGATCGACCCCGTGTTGCTCGGGCGTGCCCTGGCTGCACAGCAAGGGCTCGAATTCCTCGAGACGATCGACGTGAAGGCGGCGTCGCAGGAGTTGCTGGCGCGGATTCCCATCGGCTACGCCAAGGAGCGTCGTATCTTTCCTCTCGCCCGCACCGAGGAAAACGTGGTGCTCGCAGTGGCAGATCCCGGTGACAGCACTGCTTCCAACGATCTGGCGGCTGTTTTCGACGCTCCGATCAAGACCATTGTCGCCCCCGACAGGGAGATTCTCCAGGCCATTCATCGCGGGTACGAGGAAGAAGCCGGCGAGGCCGGCGAAGTCATCGCCGATATCGGCGGCGACGAAACAGACCTCTCCGGCTCCCTGGAACCGGCGGACCTGCTCGATGCCAGCGACGAAGCGCCCGTCATCCGCTTCGTCAATCGGCTGATTACCCAGGCCTACAAGGAACGGGCCAGCGATATCCATATCGAACCCTTCGAAAACGAGCTGATTGTTCGATTCCGGATCGACGGAGTCCTCTACGAGGTTCTCAAACCGCCCTTCAAGGCGACCGCTGCCATCAGTTCGCGCATCAAAATCATGGCCGGTCTCAATATCGCGGAAAAACGCCTGCCCCAGGATGGTCGATTCAGGGTGCGCATCGCCGGACGCGACATCGACATACGCGTCTCCAGCCTCCCGACCACCTTCGGAGAGCGTCTCGTGCTCCGTTTGCTGGACCGGGGGGACAGCGTCGTCACCCTGGAACAGCTCGGTCTCGGAGACGACCTGCTGAATCAGGTCCAGCGCATGATCAGCAAAAGTCACGGCGTCTTTCTGGTCACCGGCCCGACGGGCAGCGGAAAAACCACGACGCTTTATGCAGCGCTGACCAGCTTGAACGACCGGCAGAAAAATATCATCACCGTCGAGGATCCCGTCGAGTATCAGTTGCCGGGTGTCGGGCAGATCCAGGTCAACTCGAAGATCAACCTGACCTTCGCCGCCGGGCTGCGCTCGATCCTGCGTCAGGATCCCGACATCATCATGGTCGGCGAGGTGCGTGACAGCGAAACGGCCGAAATGATGGTTCAGTCGGCCCTGACCGGCCACATGGTCTTTTCCACCCTGCACACCAATGATGCCTCCGGCGCCTTGACCCGCCTTGTGGAAATGGGCATTGAACCGTTTCTCACCGCTTCGTCGGTTGCCGGAGTGCTCGCCCAGCGGCTGGTAAGGCGCCTGTGCCCCGACTGCCGGGAGGCTTATCGGCCGCCTCCGGAAGCGCTGGAGGAAATGGGCATCGCCGACATTGTGCCGGAAGACGCGCATTTCTACCGCCGTCGCGGCTGCGAGTCCTGCATGGAACTTGGCTACAGGGGACGCACGGGGATCTACGAACTGCTGCCTGTGGACGAGGAGGTACGCCGCCTTGTCCTTGCCAACAGCGACTCGGGCAGCATCAAGACGGCCGCCGTCAAACGTGGAATGACCACCTTGCGAGATGCCGGCATGTCCCTGGCCCTCTCCGGCGAAACCTCCCTGGAAGAGGTCCTGCGCGTGACCCAGGAGGAGGAATAGTTTGCCCCTCTTTTCCTATAACGGCTTCGACGGAACCGGCCGCAAGGCAAGCGGACAGATTGAAGCGGCCGGCCGCAATGCCGCCCTGCAGAGGCTGCGCGAAAAAGGGGTTTTCCCCTCGGAACTCACCGAGGAGGGAACGACCGAAACACGCTCGGGCCGCCGATTCTGGCAACGGCGCGTCTCCGGAGGCGATCTTTCCGTCGCGGTCCGCCAGATGGCGACCCTGCTCGGTGCCGGGTTAACGCTTGACGAGGTTCTTGGAACTGTCGCCGACCAGATTGAGAATCCTCGCCTGACCCAGGCGTTGATCCGCGCCCGCGAAGAGGTGGTTCAGGGCTCGGCACTGTATGCAGCTCTGGAGGAGCAGGGAACAGTCTTCCCCGACCTGGTTGTCAATATGGTCCGTGTCGGCGAAAACAGCGGCACCCTCGACGAAGTGCTTCAGCGTCTGGCCGATTTTCTCGAGGAACAGGCCAGAATCACCGCCCGAATCCGGGCCGCCCTCGCCTATCCGCTTCTGATGCTGATTGTCGGGTCGGGCGTTCTCTTCTTTCTGGTGGCCTTCGTTGTACCGAAGATTACAACCATGCTCGACAATCTCGGACAGGCTCTTCCCCTGCCGACGCTGATACTGATACGCACCAATGAACTGATCGCCGAGATCTGGCCGCTACTGCTCCTCATCCTTGTGGCGGGCTTCTGGGGTGGCCGCCGGTATCTGCGCAGCACCAAGGGGCGATTGCGGCTGCACCAGCTTCTGCTTCGTCTGCCGGTCGTCGGCAACCTCAACCAGCTCATCTCCCAGGCGCGACTGACCCGCACCCTCTCCACCCTCCTGGCAAGCGGAGTGCCATTGCTCAAGGCGCTGGAAATCGTGCGGACATTGATCAACAACCGGGTGCTGCAAAAGGCACTGGATGAAACCGTCCTCGCCGTCAGGGAAGGCGAAGGCCTGGCAGCGCCGATGCGCCGATCCGGAGCCTTCCCGCCCATGGTCGTGCAGATGGCGGCCGTGGGCGAACGCAGCGGAGATCTCGAGGGCATGCTGCTGCGCGTGGCCGAAACCTACGAGAGCCAGGCCGACTCGGCCATCAACGGAATGCTTTCCCTGCTCGAGCCGCTGATGATCCTTTTGATGGGCACTGTGGTCGGATATATCGTGCTGGCTATTCTATTGCCGATCTTTGAGGCGAGCCAGGGGCTGGCCTGATCGTTCCATCATTAAACAACAAGCGAGGCGAGAAACCTGCGCTTCCCGCAAGCAAAGTGCACGCAAGGAGAATTACAGTCATGAAAAAATCACTGTGGCGGAACTCACGGGGCTTCACCCTGATCGAGATCATGGTCGTGGTCGTTATACTCGGCATTCTCGCTGGCCTGGTGGTTCCCAAATTACTGGAAAAGCCTGAGAGAGCGCGCCGGACCAAAGCAGCCGTTCAGATCGAAAGCCTCAAGCAGTCACTGGGAATGTTCAAACTCGACAACGGGTTTTACCCCTCCACCGAACAGGGGCTCGAAGCCCTGGTCGAAAAACCTGAAAATGGTCGTGAACCGAAGAAATACGCCAAGGGCGGCTACATCGAGAAAGTGCCCGTCGATCCCTGGGACAACCCCTACGTTTATCTTTCTCCCGGTGCCCATGGCGACTACGACCTGATCTCCTACGGCGCGGACGGCGAACCGGGGGGCGAGGACGCCAATGCAGATATCGAGAGCTGGAATCTCGAATAACGAGAGCGGCTTCACCCTGCTGGAACTCTCGGTGGCCATCTTTCTGGTCGCCCTGTTTTCCTTTCTTGTTGTCCCTTCTGTCATGATGGTCGGCGAGGACCGTATGGCTGTAGAGGCCCGTCGCCTGGCCGGAGCGGTCAAGTACAATTACAACGAAGCGGCCCTGAGCGGACGACGGCATCGGCTTCAGATCGACCTCGACAAGGGCAGCTACGGCTTCGCGGAGTTCGTACCGAAAGGGGATCGCCTTGAACTGACCCCGATCGGCAACCGTCGCAATCTTCCCGATGACGTTCGCTTTCGCGATGTGACTGTCGCCGGCCGGGGTTTGCACAGCCAGGGCGAGATCGAAGTGGACATATTTCCGGTAGGATGGATGGAAGAGACGACGATTCACCTGGAACAGGGGGACGACAACGTCCTGACACTGCACATCGTGCCCCTGACGGGCATAGTGGAAGTCTATGAAGGGTATCAGGAGATCTGAAGAGGGGGTGACGCTGCTGGAGGTGATGATCGCCCTGGCCATCGTCGCCATAGCCCTGACATCGCTGCTGGCGCTGAGCAACCGATCGATCGGCGTGCACGACCGCCTGCAGCACTTGACGCGTGGTACGATGCTGGCTCAACAGATGCTGGCCATGGTGGAAACCGACCCGCAGAGGTACCAGGAAGAAAGTGAGCAGCCTTTCGAAGAACCGTTCGAGGCGTTCCGCTGGGTTTATCGTTATGGTGAGACCCCGATCGATGGAGTCCGGACAGTCACGGTCACGGTGCTTTGGGGGGACGAGGCCCAGAATAAACAAGTGGCCCTGACCTCTTTCGTGGCCGGCAGGGCGAGACCATGAGAAAGCCGCTGCAGTCGGGATTCACCCTGGTCGAGGTTCTCGTAACGGTCAGTATTACAGCCGTGCTGCTGAGTACCGTTTACGGCATTTTCACCGGTGTCAGCAATGCACGAAAGAGAGTCGAGAGCGAGGGACGGGGTTACCATCTGGCCCGGGTTCTGAGCAATCGCATGGCCCGGGAGATCCGAAGCACATACTGGCAACAGGACCACGAGGGAACTGAATTTTTTGGCGAGTCGGACAATGCCGGCAACAGCACGCTGGAATTGTCGACCACCGCTGGTTCGCCCCTGGGCCGCAGTGCCGGCGGCATCGCCCGCATAAGGTACAGCCTGGAGGAGGACCGGCGCGAGGGAGAACGGCAATGGCGGCTGATTCGCCGCGAAGCGCCGCTCTTCGATACGGAATTCGACCGAAAGGAAGGACAACGCCTGAGCGATGCGGTGGAACTCTTCGAGCTGCGCTACTACGACGGCGATCGCTGGGTCGAGCAATGGGACGCCGCGCTCCGGGGTCGACTGCCGCAGCTGGTCGAAATCCGTATGGAGATCATGGCCGGCGATAACAGGCTGCCTTTCGTCACCGTGGTCGACGTTCCGCTGGCCGGAGCAGCGCCATGAATCGCATGAAACAGGAGCGGGGTGCAGTGCTGCTGCTGGTGCTGGTCATCATCGCCCTGCTGGCGACCCTGGTGACCGAATTCGCCAGTTCGACGCTGGTCGACATGCGCCTGACCGAATCCTACCGCGACTCGAACCAGTCGTATTACCTCGCCAAAGGCGGGGTCGAGGCGGCACGACGGATCCTCGCCGACGACACCAACGGCTGGGATTCGCGCGATGAATTCTGGGCATCCGGAGTCGACAGGTACCCCGTCGGTGAGGGATGGGTCTCCATTGACATCGAAGACCGGGACGGCCGATTAAATCTCAACCGTCTGGTCAAGGTACTCAACCGTGAGGAGCGCCGGGACAACCCCGATCCGGTCTATATCGACCGTTTCACCCGGTTGCTCGAACTGGTGGGGGCGCCGGATCCCCCCGCCCTGACCGATGCCCTGATCGACTGGCTTGACTTCGACGATCGGGTGGTGGGCGCCGGCGCCGAATCGAATTATTATCTCAACCTGCAGACGCCTTATCCTGCGAAGAACGGTGCTCTCGATTCGGTCTCTGAACTGACGATGGTCCGAGGCTTCGACAATGAGGTGGTCCGGTTGCTCGAACCATACGTGACTGTCCGCAGCAGCCCCAGGCTCAACCTCAATACCGCCAGTGCCGAGGTCATCGCCTGCTGGGCGCAGGAGGACATGACGATTGAGATCGCCGAGACGATTGTCGAGTTTCGGGACAATGCCCCGCTGCAGAGCCTGGACGACCTCAAGGACGTGCCCGGCTACGACATCGGGTGGGAATCGGCCCTGAAACAGAATGCGGATGTTGGCGTGCAAAGTACAATTTTCCGCGTTCGAACCCAGGGGAGTGTAGGAGAAGGAGCCAGTCGCGTGGAAGCGACTGTGCAAAAGGGGTCGCGCAGCTCCGAGCTGCTGACCTGGAAGGTCGACTGAAGAGATGGCAAAGCGTTTTATCGGTATAGATTGCGACGAAAAGGAACTGCGGCTCGCCGTCGCCGGGATGGAAAAAGGCGAGATCGTCCTGCAGCGGACTCTGCGCTTCGCCCTCGATGAGGGCTCCGCTCTGGATGAGCTCTGGCAGGACGCGCTGGGATCCGAACCTGCATATGGAGACAGGGCGGCGGCGGCTCTTCCTGCGGGAATGGCTTTTTCCCGGCGGCTGGAGCTGCCATTTACTGACGCAGACAAGATCGAGGCCGTGCTGTCCAACGAACTGCAGCCCCGACTGCCGCTGGTTTCCGGCAAACTGGCTGCCGACTTTCTGCTGTCCCGGGAGAACGACAAGAAAGGCATCCCGGCTATCGCCGCTGAAGCTGAAGACGTCCGCCGGTTCCTGCAGCCCTTCGATGACGCCGACATCCCGCTCTACTGTCTCGATGTCGCACCCTACGCCTATGCGGCCGGTCTTCCCGGCTCCTGCACCGATGGTCTCCTGGTCACAGCTCACCGAGGTGAGTTAACCGTTGCACTGGTCGTCGAGGGGCGGGTTTCCGATTATCGACTCCTGCCCATGAGCTCAACGGATGAGGATCAGCGATACGAATTCGTCATCTCTCAGGGGCTCGGTCTGGAACGGACCTCCGGCTACGAAGCGATGCCTTTTGTCCTCATCGGCGAGGGAATAGACGAAGACCTCCAGCGGAGACTGCGTGAAGCGGACCGCCAGGTCGTCATCCCTCACCAGACGGTGGACGACATACCCGTGCCCCCGGCGATGCTGCCGGCAGTCCTTCTCGCGCGAAGAGCCGCCAGACGTGACCGCCACAACGGATTCAATCTGCGCCGAGGCGAGCTGGCCCGCAAAAGCGAATGGGCCACAGTCAAGTCACGCCTCATCCGGGCGGGAAGCCTCCTGGCTGCCGTCCTTGTGATAACCGCCACGTCGCTTTCGCTCAACTACATCGGCAAGGCACGGCGCGCCGAGGCCCTCAAGCAGAACGTCGTCGAAATCTACAGCAAGACATTTCCCGGCAAGCGAGTCCTGGAGCACCAGGTCGCCATGCAGATGAAAAACGAGTACCAGGCGCTTGAAAAAAAGGCCCGATTGCTCGGCATAGAACGGACGGGATCGGCGCTTGAGGCGTTACTAAAAGTTTCCCAATCCAGCAACCCGGAACTCGATTACCGCATTTCGGATCTCTCCTACTCTTCCGAATCCATGCGGCTGGAAGGGGAGGCTCCGTCATTCGATGCCGTCAACAGCCTGAGCCGCGAACTTGGAAATTCCAGTCTTTTCAGCGAAGTCAAGATAGACGATGCAAAAATGACCTCCGATGGCAGTGATGTCGGATTTCGTCTCACTCTGCCGCTCGCCGCAGGAGATACCCCATGATGCGCAATATGTCGCAGCGTGAACGCTGGCTGGTTGGTGCCGGTATCGCTTTCGTTCTGCTGGTGTCCATCTGGCTCGGTGTGATCAGCCCCTACCGCGAGTCCATGGAACTGCTCGACAGGCAGATCGCCAGCCGCCAGCAACAGCTCGAAGAGATGCAGGAGCTGGCCGCTCGCTACCAAACGCTGGAGACCCAGATCCGGCAGGCGCAGAACCGGCCGAGTCGCAGCAGAGATTTTTCCCTGTTCAGCTTTGTTGAAACCCTGGCCGAAGACCTGAGTGTCCGCGATCGCCTGGTATCTCTGAGACCAAACGAGACCTCCACGCGGGGAGAGTTCAAAGAGGAATCGGTGGAGATCAAGCTAGAGCGGCTCACCCTCGAACAGCTCGTTCAATTGCTCTACGGTCTCGAAGAAGGGGAGGCCGCCCTGGATGTGAAAAACATGCGGCTCAAAACCCGATTCGAAGATCGTTCCCTTTTCGACATGACCGCGTCCGTGTCCCGCTATCTGGCTGAATAATGAAAAAGTTGATGACCAAAACAAGATCTGCCCTGTCCGGCCTGTTCCGTAACGCTCCCCCTGGCCGCTGGCGCAACCTCCTGCTGGCTTTCGCGGTTCTGATCCTCTTTTTCGCCATCGGCTTCCGCATGTTTCTCCCGACCGACGAACTGAAGAGACGTCTGCAGAGCGAATTATCCAGCCGGACCGAAGCCCGGATCGAGATAAAACAGCTGTCGCTGGGGCTGCCGCTCTCTCTGAAATTACAGGGGGTCAGTATCGAGGATCGCCGGCAGAGACTCCCTGTCTTCGACATCGCCATGGTCGAGTTGAGCCCGGGATGGCTGAGCCTTGTTTCCGGCGACCCGAAAGTCAGTATCCGCGGAGAGCTTTACGATGGCAATCTTGGCCTGAATCTGGCCCGCAGCGGCCGTTTCGATCTGGACCTTGCCGGCCTGAACCTCAATCTCTTCCCCGCCGTAAAACTGTCGGAAACGCCAGTCAAACTCGCCGGCACCGTCTCCGGGCAACTCAAAGCGTCAGCTCCGCCTCTCAGCGACCGTTCCGATACCGCCATTGAGGTGCGTATCGACAGCGCAGCGGTGCGAGGGCTCGAACCGCTTGGTATCAGCGACGGCGAGGTAGCGCTCGGCAACATACTCGTTACCGGGGAGATGCACGGGCGCAAACTCAATATCGACACGATCAGTGCCGCCGGTGGTGATTTCAGGATCGACGGTGAGGGGAACATTCTGATCGGCTCCGAACCGGCCCGATCCCGCCTCAACCTGCAGGTCAATCTCCAGCCCGAAAGCGGCTTCGACCCGCTGCTGAAGGACCTGATCTCCCTGAGCGGCAACAAAGCCGCCTCGGACGGCAGTTACAATTTTCGCCTCAGCGGTTCGCTGGCCCGTCCGGTCATCCGGTAGAGTGTCCAGGCCCCTGATTCTGATTCCCTCTTCTGGACCCCCATCAGCCTGGCATCGGAAGAGGTGTCGACGCTCCTTCCCCTTAATTCCCCTCACAGATTCAGGATTGCACCGGCGATGAGGAAATAGACCAGCAGGCCGGTCGCGTCGACGACGGTTGTGACGAAGGGCGCGCTGACCACCGCGGGATCGACGTTGATCAGGCGGGCCAGGATCGGCATCATGGCGCCCACCAGGGAAGCCAGAGTGCAGATCGTGACCAGGGTCAGGGCGACGATAAGGGCCATTGCATCGCCGGTAAATATCCAGACGGGCGCCAGGCTCAGGACTCCCAGCATCACGCCGAGCTGAAGCCCGACCACTGTTTCGCGAAGGGCGGTGCGCAGAAAATCGCGGGACCGGACATCGCCCACTGCCATGCTGCGGACAATGGTTGTGGAGGACTGGGCCCCTGCATTGCCCCCGGTGCCGATCAGCAGGGGGATGAAGAGGGCCAGGCCGACCGCCCGCTCCAGAGAGTCCTCGAAGGCGTTCAGGACGTTGACCGTCAGGGTCGAGGCGACGATAAGCAGCAGAAGCCAGATCATCCGTCCACGGGCGAGCTTGAAGATAGACACCGAGAAGTAGGGACGCCTGAGGGGCTCGGACGCGCCGGTGAGCGCCAGGTCTTCGCTCTGCTCCAGGCTCAGGACATCCATCGCATCATCTACGGTGACTAGTCCGACCACCCTTCTTTCGGTGTCGACGACCGGCACGGCCAGCAGATCGGCCGACTGGATCAACTGGGCGACATCCTCCTGATCGTCGTCCACTCTCACAGAACGAGGATCTGAATCCATCACCTCCCCGATCGTCGCACCCTCCGGAGCCAGAAGAAGGTCCTTGATTTCGACCCACCCCACCAGAACGGCTTCCTCATCGGTTACAGGCATAACGTAATGGGTTTCGATCTCGGTAGCGCAGCTGCGAAAGTGATCCAGGGCCTGGAGAATCGTCATCCCGGCGGTCAGCTTGATGAACTGGGGGGTCATGATGCGCCCCGCCGACTCTTCCGGATAGCCCAGGAGAAGAGCGGTCATCTCCTTCTGTTCGGGGCTCAGTCCGGCGAGCAGGCGCTTGACGACCAGTGCCGGCATCTCATCGAAGAGGCGGGCGCGATCATCCGGATCCATCTCCTCCACCAGGTGTCGCACATGCTCGTCGCGCAGGCCGTCGAGCAGCTCTTTCTGATAGGCCGGCTCGAGATACTGAAAGGCATCCAGAGCCAGATGCTTCGGCAACACCCTGAAAACCATGGCGCGCGGTGCCGGCTCCATCTGCGCAAGCTCCTCCGCCACGTTCCAGGCATCGCGTTCGCTCAGTTCCTTTCGAATCTCCGACAGATCTTCAACGCTGGGTGATCTCGGGAATTTCATCTGCAACTCCTCCCGACGGGCCCTTGACGGTTTTCCAACTCCGCAGGATGGCTGATCTCCGCGACTTTAGTCGCGTTGTTTGCATCTCTTCAACTCACAACACCCGGAAGGTGGGCCGGACGATTTCCGCGGAAACCTCGTCCTCCACGCTGAAGCGCGAACACTGGTCGTCGGAACATATCGCCAGCCCGGCTGCACTGGCTTCGTCGATGTCAAGGTGCATTTCCAGCTTGTAATGAGGCCCGACCCTGACCAGCACCTGGCGAAACACCAGGTCGCGCGGTCCGCCGCTGATAAGCACCTCCACCTCGTCGCCGTTTTTGATGCCGAAGCGATCCGCATCTCCGCTCGGCATGTGGATATGTCGTCTGGCACAAATCAGTCCCTCGCTGAGATGCACCCTTCCTGATGGTCCTTCCAGAGTAATGGGGGCCGAGCCGTCGAGCTGACCGGAGGGCCTGACAGGGGCATCCACGCCCAGGTGGAACTCTTCGCTCCGGGTGATTTCGATCTGGTCGCGCTTGCGCAGGGGGCCGACAATATTCACGCCGTCCAGCCGTCCCCTCGGACCGATCAGATTGACTTTCTCCCGGCAGACGAACTGACCCGGCTGGGACGTCTCTTCAGCCCTCGTAAGGCTGGCCTGCCGTCCGAAGAGCTGTTCGAAGGTTCCCCTGGAAAGATGAACGTGTCGGGGATGGACCGCGATCGGCATCACTGCGCGATCGATGTCTGCGGATCGGGCCCTGATCGTTTTCTCCGTCTCCCGCGCGATCATCAATTCCTCGTCGGTTGCCACCACCAGCACCCGAACGGGGGAGTGTTCCGCAGAGATTACCTCGACCGGATGCTCGTGACTGACGCGGCAGTCATCATTGCGGTCGTGGTCGAGCCTGAGACCCAGAAACTCAAATTGCTGGAGAATTCGCCGGCGCATGGGGACGCTGCTTTCACCGATCCCCCCGGTGAACACCAGAGCGTCGATCCCTCCCATGGCGGCTGCGTAGGCGCCGATATACTTGCGCACCCGGTGGGCGAATACGGCGATGCTGAGCCGGGCGCGATCGTCGCCCTCGGCGGCCTTTTCCTCGATATCCCGGAGATCCTTGCCGATCCCGGAAAGCCCGAGAAGGCCGCTTCGGGTATTCAGAATGTCTTCCACTTCATCGGGAGAGTAGTCCCCCTCCTGCTGGAGCTTGAGAACGACGGCCGGATCGATGTCACCGCAGCGGGTTCCCATGACCAGCCCCTCAAGTGGAGTCATCCCCATGCTGGTTTCCGTCGAGGTGCCGAACTCCACAGCGCAGGCGCTGGCACCGTTGCCGAGATGGCAGGACACCAGCCGCAATCGGTCGAGGCCGCATTCAAGGTAATCAGCCGCCTTCTTCGCCACGTAGGCATGGGAAATGCCGTGAAATCCATACCGGCGTATGTTCATCCGGTCGGCGATCTCCGGGTCGATTGCGTAGGTCAGAGCGCGGCGGGGCAAGCGGGAGTGGAAAGCGGTATCGAACACCGCGACATGGGGAACCGAAGGAAGGATGTCCCGGGCGGCGTTGATCCCGGCCAGATTGGCGGGATTGTGCAAAGGTGCCAGAGGGACACAGGACTCGATCACCTCGAGCACGTCATCGTCGATGAGGTGGGGCAGAGAAAAGCGTTCTCCGCCATGCACCACCCGATGGCCCACCGCATCGATCCGATAATCCGAGACAGCCTCTTTCACATCCCCAAGGGCCTGAAGATAGGCCTCCTCGCCGCTCAATCGTTCGATTTTCCCCCTCACCAGGGCCCGGGAGGATCCTGTATCGATAACCTGATACTTGACGCTCGAGGAGCCGCTGTTGATCACCAGAACATTCATTCTGCCCCCTCTTCTTGAGAAAAGAATGCCATTTTGTCACCGGCGAGACTGATCGGTCTCTCTGTCGGCCGGATAAATACCCCACTGTCAGTTTACCAGACTCGCATGGCGTTACAGTGATGACGGCCTTTCCGGTTCTGGGATAAGTGAATCCTCTGCGGATGGAGGCCCCGGGTCATCAATAGAAACACAGCATCACCATGGCCCGATCCCTGTATTTGCGATATGCTTTACAAAAGACCGAATAAAATCAGAGAAGGCTCCCGGTGTCCAAGGGGGCCAACGTGGTCACTGCATCATGGTCAGCGTCGACAGGAAAGGACAGAGCGATGAAACCACAGAAGGTGACTTTCCCCAATGAAGACGGTAACGACCTCGCAGCGATTCTCAGCATGCCGGAGGACGAAAAGCCGATCGCATTCGCCCTTTTCGCCCATTGCTTCACCTGCACGAAGAACCTTCCTGCCGCAGCCAATATCGCCCGCGCCTTGAACCGACAGCAGATCGCCGTACTCCGTCTCGACTTCACCGGTCTGGGTGAAAGCGAAGGCGAGTTCGCCGAAACGACATTCTCCTCTCAGATCACCGATCTGGTCGCCGCCGACCGGTTTCTCGACCAGAACTATGACAGGCCGAAAATTCTTGTCGGCCATTCCCTCGGAGGAACAGCGGTCCTTCATGCGGCGGCCCAGATCCCCTCGGCGCGGGCTGTGGTCTCTATTGCAGCTCCCTTTCATCCCCGCCATATCGCCGGACTTCTCGAAGACTCCCGAGAAGAGATAGAACGCTCCGGAGAGGCGACCGTCATGATCTCGGGACGCCCTTTCACCATCCGCAAGACGTTTCTCGACGACATCGAGGCGCAGACCCCCCGCGAAGTCATCCGCAATCTCGATGCCTCCCTTCTGGTCATGCATTCTCCCAGGGATCGGATCGTCAGCATCGACAACGCCGGTGATATCTATAAGGCGGCGCGTCACCCGAAGAGCTTCATCAGCCTGGATCCTGCGAACCACCTTCTTTCAGACAGAGAGGACTCTCTTTATGCCGGCGACATGATTGCCGCCTGGTCGAGACGTTATCTGGATATCTATGAAAAAGAGCGGGTTCCTGCGCCGGAAGCCTCAGAAAACCAGGTCACCGTGCGAACCGGGAAGGAAGGCTTTCGAACCGAAATGTTCCTCCGCGGACAAGCTCTGATAGCCGATGAACCAGAGTCCGTTGGAGGGACGGGTCAGGGGCCGACCCCCTACGATTACCTGCAGGCGGCTCTCGGCTCCTGCACCAGCATGACCGTGCAGATGTATGCCCGCCGGAAGAAGTGGCCCCTGGAAGAGGCCGTAACCCGTCTGTCGCACGATAAAATTCATGCAGAAGATTGCGAGAATTGCGATGAATCCGGCACCAGGATCGACCGCTTCGAGCGGGAAGTGGATCTCATCGGAGATTTGGACGATGAACAACGCCAACGCCTGCTGGAGATTGCCGAGAAGTGCCCAGTTCACCGTACATTGAAGGGAGAGCCGGTCATTGAAACCTTCTTGCGGGAACAGACATCCACCGAAGATGATCCCTGACATAATCGAGTTCTCCGGAACAGAGCCTGAATCAGAATTCGGTTAATGGTGGGACGGGAATCCGTCAAATTTGCTGTTTTCTCTCTCCGGATTTAGACTATAGTAGAAGCCTCACAATAGTTCACCACGGCAGAAGATAGCATCAACGTCTCATGACAACCCCGGGGAGAATAAAACTGAACCAATCCATTCTTTTCAGCTCGGCCATTGTGCTTTATGCCCTGTGTCTGTTTGGCGCAGAGAGATTCCTCCCTCTGCGGACTCCCACTCGGCATCTACTGGGACGGCTGCGCGTCAATTTGACCTTTGCCGTTGTCGCCTTCGTTGTCGTATCGATCCTCGTGCGGCCTGCTGCGGAATGGACCCTGGGCTGGTCTGCCGCAGACAGTTTCGGCCTGCTGCGTCTGGTGAGTTTGCCGACCTGGCTCCAGACGATTTTCGCCTTCGCGTTGATGGATCTGACCTTTTACTGGTGGCACCGGGCCAACCACCGAATCCCTCTGCTCTGGCGTTTTCACAATGTTCATCATTTCGACCCCGACCTGGACCTGTCGACGGCTTTTCGCTTCCACTTCGGGGAGCTTACTTTTTCCTCATTATTCCGTATTCTGCAAGTGGGTCTGATCGGAATCTCCGCCTGGGCCTATGTGGTCTATGAGCTGGTTTTTCAGGCGGGCACCCTCTTCCATCACAGCAACGTCCGCCTTCCCCACCGCCTTGAGCGCATCCTTGTCTTGTTTATCGTCACCCCCCGGATGCACGGCATCCATCACTCCCAGGTTCCAAAAGAGACGAATTCCAACTATTCCACCGTTTTTTCCTTCTGGGACCGGATTCACCGCACATTGGGGCTCAACATCCCTCAATCGTCTATTCGGATCGGCATCCCAGGCTATGCTTCGGCCGAAGATAATCGCCTGGGAAAAGCTCTTCTTGCGCCGTTCCACCACCAGCGGGACTACTGGCGTCGCGTGGATGGCAAGATACCGGAGCGGACCGACTCCGAAGGTAAAAAGGTCCAGTTAGCCCAATGAGCTGCCGCCAGGGGTCCTTCCCCGAGATGACATTGACTTGACAAACACCTGAGCCATGAAACATCCTGTATAGGGATATGTGAATACATTTAACTGCCAGGAACTCAAGGTCAATGCTTCCAGGGAAACAACACAAAAAAACCTTTTCCATCCCCGCACTCGGCTTCATCATTGCCAGTCTGCTGCTGGGAGCTCTCCTTGCATTCGTGACCTGGCACAACATGGGCCGCGAAGAGCGGCTGATGGAGAGCTTTCTCCTGCAGGAAGGACAGACCCTCATCAGGGCCTTCGAGGCAGGGGCGCGAACATCCATGATGAGGGAATCGCGAAACGGCAATCTTCCCACACTGGTTGAAGAAACGGCACGAGAGGAAACCATCGCCTATATCGTGATAAGGGATGAAAATGGCAACCTTATCGCCGGAGCAGGAAACATTCCCTCACGCACAGGTTTCCCCGGCGAGGAAGCGGTTTTGACCGCAGAAGAACCCTTGACCCGCTCAACCCATGACAGCGCAGGAGCATTGGTCTTTGAGATCGCACGGGAGTTCAGTCCGCTGGCGACGACGCAGAGGCGTCCCGGAATGATGCGACGCTGGCAGAGATGGTGCGGCGTTTCCGGCGATGGAGACACCGAAGCCTGTCGTCAGGTTATTTATCTCGGCCTTTATACCCGGGCCTTCGATGCAGCTCGGGAAGAGGATCTCAAGCAAAGCCTGATCCTGTTCGGAATTCTGTTTCTGGTGGCTTCGGGCGGGCTCTACGCCCTCTTTCTCTCCCAGAGAAACCAGGTGACCAGAGCCGCCCTGGACAACATGAAGCTGTACACTGCAAATGTCATCAGCAGCTTGCCCGCGGGTCTGGTCACCCTCGATACCGACCGCAGGATCGTCTCTGCAAATCCGAAGGCCATCGAGCTGTTCAATTGCCCTGAAAAAGAGATGCAAGGCAAGACGTTCCAACAACTGACGGGTCCGAAAGAGTGCTCTCTGGCCCCCCTGTTGAGGGAAAACAAGGAATTCATCGACCAGCCGACGGAGTGCCTGCGCCACGACGGCAAGCTCCTTCCGCTCAAGGTCAGCGCGTCCAGGCTGCACGATCGCGACGGCAGTTTGCGGGGCATGGTTCTGATTCTCCGCGACCAGCGTGAGATGCGGGCGATGGAGGAAAGGCTCGAACGGTCACGACGCCATGCGGCACTCGGCAGAATGGCAGCGGGCATTGCCCATGAAATCCGCAATCCACTCGGGACTCTTCGGGGGTTTGCTCAATACTTTTCCCGCTCCGCAAAAAGCGATCCCAAGGCAGAAGAATATTCGGAAATGATGGTGGAGGAAGTGGACCGCCTCGATCGAACCGTATCTGCACTGCTTCAATTCGCCCGTCCACGCGAACCGGAGTGGAAGGACGTCGATATGGGCGAATTGCTCAAACGGTCCGCGGCTTTCCTGAAGCCGGATATCGAGAACCGCCAGGTCGAATTCCACCTCGACCTACCCGAAGAGCCGATTCGCACGTCCGCCGATCCCGATCTTCTGATGCAGGTCTTGCTGAATCTGCTGCAAAACAGCCTGGCGGCCGTATCGGAGAACGACCTGATCGAACTCGGTTTGAAAGAAAAGGAAGAGCATATCCGGATCCGGGTGCGCGATACCGGCAAGGGGATGACATCAGAAGAACGGGCGCAGATGTTCGATCCGTTCTTCACGACTCGAAAGGACGGGACCGGTCTCGGCCTGGCTGTGGTTCAGCAGATCGTCGAGCAGCACAACGGGCGCATCGAAGTGGAGAGTGAAAAAGGTCGAGGCACCTGTATCGACCTGATTCTGCCTCAGAATGGAGGACAACATGCCGGCGCGTGAAAAAACGATCCTGCTGGTCGATGACGACAAGTCGCACCGGACCATGCTCAAGGCTCACCTGGGCACGCATCAGCACGAGGTCATTGAAGCCGACGATGGCGATATTGCAGTGCGCCTGGTGAAGGACCGGGAGATCGACCTGGTCCTTCTCGACCTGAAGATGAAGCGGATGGGCGGCATGGAAGCGCTCGACGCGATCCACGAAATGACGCCGCAGCTTCCGGTCATCGTCATCACTGCCTTCTCTTCGATCGAAAGTGCCGTTGAAGCCATGAAAAAAGGGGCATTCGACTACGTCACCAAGCCGGTGGATGCCGATGCCCTGAACCTGACGGTCAAACGCGCTCTCGAATTCACAGATCTGAAAAGGGAAAACATTTCCCTGAAAGAAAAACTCGAGGAGAAGTTCAGTTTTGCCAATCTGGTCGGCAGCAGCCAGACGATGCGCGAACTGGGAGAGACCCTGGCTCTGGTCGCGCCTACAGAAGCGACCGTGCTGATTACCGGTGAATCGGGGACCGGCAAGGAACTGGTGGCCGAAGCCGTCCATCACAACAGCCTGCGAGAGGACAAACCCCTTATCAAGGTGAACTGTGCCGCCCTACACGAGAATCTGCTGGAAAGTGAACTGTTCGGCCATGAAAAGGGAGCCTACACCGGAGCGGCGGACCAGCGCAAAGGACGCTTCGAACTGGCGGACAAGGGGACGCTTTTCCTCGACGAGATCGGCGATATGTCTCCCACCACCCAGGCCAAGATTCTGCGGGTCCTGCAGGATGGGGAAGTTGAACGCCTCGGCGGCACGAAGACCCTCAAGGTCGACGTCAGACTGATCGCCGCCACCCATCAGGACCTTGAAAGAATGGTCGATGAAGGACGGTTTCGTCAGGACCTCTACTTCCGGCTCAATGTGGTCCCGTTGCATCTGCCCCCTCTTCGCGAGCGCCCCATGGATATCCCCGCCCTGGCCGAACACTTCCTGGACAGATACAGGGAACAAAACAGAAAAGATATCCGCAGTTTCCATCCTGAAACGATGGAGACCCTGCTGGCCTATCCCTGGCCCGGCAATATCCGGGAGCTGGAAAACGCCATTGAGCGGGCCGTGATCCTATGTCTCGGTGAACAGATTTTGCCGAAACACCTCCCTCCCCAGGTGCAACAAGCGTACAGAGACAGTAACGAGCGCCCCTTTGCCATCCGCAACGGTCTTTCACTCAAGGATATGGAAAAGGAGCTGATCCTTTCCACGCTGCGTCAGACCGGGGACAATCGAACGCAGGCCGCAAAAATTCTCGGGATCACGCGACAGACCCTCCAAAACAAGCTCAGGGAATATGGCTTGCTCTAACTCTGTCAAATTTTTTGACAATACGACCCACCCTCTCTACCTTTTCCTGCAAAATTTTTTTACCACTTCCTCTCCCTGAAAAGTGAAAACCCCCGCGTTTTCGGTATCTAAGCTTCCTGGCATCCTCCTTGCTCTTTCTATGACCATCTCATAAAGAAAGGAGCATTGTATGTTGAAGCCGATTTTATTGTTATTCGTCGCAGCCGCCATGGCCTTGCTGTTGTCAGGATGCACCCCCTGGGGTTGTCGGGACGCATCGGGGCACGGTCACAGCTCGCATTCCTCTAACAAGGGATGCGACCATCATCGATATTAGGAGGACGCATCATGTTCTGCGGACCGGGAGCCGGTTGGGGCGGATGGCACATGGGAGGCTGGTTCATGCCCGGCTTTTTTATTCTGATCCTTTTTGCTGTAGTCGTCTTTCTGCTTTTGCGACGCCAGTCATCACCAGCGGCGGCGAAAGCAAACTGTCCAAAATGCGCCGGGAGCATTCATGCCGCATATTTTCGCTGCCCCCACTGTGGAGAAACCCTGAAGCACAACTGCCCGAACTGCAGCCGGATTATGGAATATGAGTGGGCCTATTGTCCGTACTGCAATGAAGATCAGGCGAGAACCGACGAAAAACCTGAAACCAGCACATCGTAGTGCTCGATTCAAACAAGAGAGGATATTATGAAACAGAAAACCCTGAAGATTCTTATCGTCACTGTCACCCTTATCGTCGCCCTCATCGCCTCCGCTTCGGTCGGACTGGCCTGCCGGAACCAGGGAATGGGATACGGACCAGGTGATGCGACTCATCTGACAACCGAGCAGCAGCAGAAACTGGACGCCGTCAGTGAAAAATATTCTGAACGCCTCGACGAACTGCGCTCTTCTTTAATAAGCAAATCCGACGAATACCGCAAAGCTCGGGCCAACCCTGATACAACTGTCGGAACGCTGAACCGCATCAATGCCGAAAGGGCTGACCTGAAACGCCAGTACCACTCACTGCTCGACAAGGCGAACAGCGAAGCCGGGGTTCATACCTCCGGACACCGCGGTCCGTGGTTCTCTTGCAACTATGACGGCTGCAATCACCGAAACCACCGCGGCGACCATTCCTACGGCCCTCATAAGGGAGAGAACCATAAACAGGGCATGCATCGAGGAAACAGAAACTGTTACTGGTAATTCAAAATGCAGGTCCTTGTAAACCTTTCTTCTCCTGGTTCGTCAAAGTAAATACATGAATATATAAAGGAGAAGATGTATGAAAAAATTTGCCGTTATTCTTTCGGTCCTGTCCCTGGTCCTTTCCGGTTGTGCAGCGAATACGGGGCCCAAGGAGACAGGAGGAACGCTCCTCGGGGCCGGCACAGGGGCTCTGCTCGGATCCCAAGTCGGTCACGGACGCGGTACTTTGGTCGCTGTCGCCGCAGGGACAATGGCCGGGGCTCTCATTGGCCAGGAGATTGGCAGATCGCTCGACCGGGCGGACCGACTGGCAATGGAGAAAAACGCACAGTACGCACTGGAAAAGGCCAGGACAAACCAGTCGACCGAATGGGTCAATCCCGACACCGGTCACTCAGGGACCTTTACCCCGACAAAAACCTACCAGACAAATGAAGGCCGATATTGCCGGGAGTACGCACAGACCATCAAAATCGGCGGCAGAGAACAACCGGCCTATGGTACCGCCTGTCGGCAGCCGGACGGATCCTGGTTAATTGTTCAGTAAGAACAAGAGGATAAAGTTTCAGGTGGCCCAAGACACGATCTCATCCAACTTGCGTTATCTGAAGAGCCCGATTGTTAACAGCAAGAGTCCGATTCCAGAAAGTGAATCGGACTCTTGCTGTGACTGGAATTCCGCCCGTTACCCGTTGAAAAGGACCATGTCGAACCCGGAGGGTTTGTGAAGAAAAGCATTAAATTTTTGATTTTCGGAGCGGGGGGAGCCCTTCTTGGCGCCCTGCTGGGCTATCTCGGCCAGTGTGCCGGCGGCACCTGAGGCGCTCTCGCCAGTCCCTGGTCAGGGACGCTGTTTGGATTCATCGTCGGCGCGGTGCTCGCTTTTCTGCCCGATGACGACCAAGGGAAATAGCATTTCCGGTGGCGCTCACATCCCATCAAAAAAAGTATATTTTCTAAATAAAACGCTGCATCATTTCCGCAGCCCATACGTCCACGTTGTCGATTGTCACTCCATGTGCCGCCAGGGCCTTCTCGGCATGAGCGCATAATTCATCATCGTCGAGATCGGCCAGGCGACGGAAGATTCCGGTGCGCCTCCCGACAATATAGAACACCTGTTTTTGCGGCTCCATCGTCAGAAAGGCCCGGATTGGCGCTGTCATCCTTCCCTGATCCTGTGGGAAACGTCCCTCGACCTCCTGCAACAGGTTGAGGATATGATCGCTCTTGACCATGCTGTTAATGCCGTGAAGATGATCGAGGAACATCAGCAGTTCTTCGGCCTTCTGTTTTTCACCCGGCGGCTTGAAGGTCCCTGCCGCAACCTCCTTGTGCAGGTCAACCACTTCGGGGATCCCCAGGGTGCGGATTCTTATAAAGTCTGCATCGATCTGATTGAGGGCATCAGCTGTCTCCAGAGCGTTCTCCCGAGAGAATACTTCCCCGCCCAATCCGGGCATAAAATACTCCGACAGCTCGATCCCGGCCTTTTTCACCTTTTGCCCGGCGTGGATGTGGGTCTGCTTGTCCACCCCCTTCCTGACGAATGCAAGGACCTCGTCGGCGGCTGATTCCATACCGATGTGAACCCGGTTCAGCCCGGCAGCCGCCAGTTTTGCCATGTCATCATCGCCGATTCTGGCAACCGAGGTAGAACGGGCATAGGAGGTCACCCGGTCGACCTGGGGAAACGCCTGACGTGCATGCTGAAGAATCTCGACCAGATCGTCCGGTTTGACCACCAGGGTGTTGGCATCCTGGAGAAAGATCGACTTCATGCCGCCCCGCATGAATGTCATTGCCGCATGAAATGCCATCTGATCCGCGCGGGTCAATCCGACCTGCAGGGATGCCAGGGCACGTCCGTCACCCGCCTCCGCATGGACAGTCTTTTCGATCTCATCGACGTAATGGCGCACCCGGTCGATATCACTACGGATGTGGTCGACCCTGCGGATACCAAACCTCTCTCCCTTGTAAAGACCACAGAACGTACACTTGTTCCAGGGGCAGTTGCGCGTAATCCGGAGCAAAAGGCTGTCGGCTTCGCTCGGTGGCCTGATCGGTCCCAGTTCAAAACCGTGGTAGTCATCGCGAGTGTGATGCGTGGTCATCTCGACTCTTTCTTGGCTGCAAGTAGAACCCTTCAAACTCAACCATGAGGCATGGTGCGAGAAGAATCAAGACTCTGTAACAAAAAAGGGCCACTTCATCCGAAAATGAAAATGGCCCTTTTTTTCTTAAGATTTTTTTCCTACGATCCGGCGAGGTCGAAGCGATCCAGATTCATCACCTTGTCCCAGGCCGCTACAAAGTCCTGGACGAACTTCGGTTGCGCGTCCGCGCCTCCGTAGGTCTCGGCCAGGGCCCTGAGCTGGGAGTCCGAACCGAAGATGAGATCAACTCGCGTGCCGCTCCATCTGGGTTCGCCACTCTTGCGGTCGCGCCCCTCAAACTTCTCCCCGGCGTCCGACGCCGCGTGCCAGGTGGTGTTCATGTCGAGCAGATTCACGAAGAAGTCGTTGGTGAGCGTCTCGGGCCGGCTGGTGAAGACGCCCTGCTGAGACTCTCCGAAGTTGGCATTCAGAACACGCATGCCGCCGACCAGGACCGTCATCTCGGGAGCGGTCAGTGTGAGCAGTTGTGCCCGATCCACCAGCAACTCCTCTGCCGATACGCTGTAGCTGGCCTTCTGGTAGTTACGGAACCCGTCTGCTACCGGTTCGAGTACGGCGAATGCCTCTACGTCGGTTTGCTCCTGCGACGCATCGGTGCGTCCCGGTGAGAAGGGAACGGTCACGTCGTGCCCGGCCTTCTTCGCAGCCTGCTCGACCGCCGCGCACCCTCCGAGGACGATCAGATCGGCCAGCGAAACCTTCTTGCCGGGGGACTGGGCGTCATTGAATTCCTTCTGGATGCCCTCGAGGGTATCCAGCACCTTCGTCAGTTGCTTCGGCTGGTTGACCTCCCAGTCCTTCTGCGGAGCGAGACGGATGCGCGCCCCGTTCGCGCCGCCGCGCTTGTCTGAGCCGCGGAAAGTCGAGGCCGAGGCCCAGGCGGTCGAAACCAGCTCGGAGATGGACAAGCCCGAGGCGAGGATCTTGTTCTTGAGTGCGGCAATCTCCTGCTCGTCGATCAGATCATGGTCAACGGCGGGAACCGGATCCTGCCACAGCAGATCCTCTTCGGGCACTTCCTTCCCGAGGTATCGCGCCTTCGGGCCCATGTCGCGATGGGTCAGCTTGAACCACGCACGGGCGAAAGCGTCGGCAAATTCTTCGGGGTTCTCCAGGTAGTGCCGTGCGATCGGCTCGTAGATCGGGTCGTAGCGCAGCGATAGGTCCGCCGTGGTCATCATCGGCCGGTGCTTCTTCGAGGGGTCATGCGCATCAACGATCATGTCCTCTTCGTCCACGTCTTTGGCCAGCCACTGATTCGCTCCGGCCGGGCTCTTGACCAGTTCATAGTCATATTTGAAAAGCACCTTCAGATAGCCCATGTCCCACTGGGTCGGGTTCGGCTTCCAGGCGCCCTCGATGCCGCTGCCGATTGTATCACCGCCCTTGCCGCTGCCGAAGCTGCTCTTCCAGCCAAGCCCCTGTTCTTCCATGGGAGCGGCTTCCGGATCCGGACCGACATGGGAGGGATCGCCGGCCCCGTGGCATTTGCCGAAGGTGTGCCCGCCGGCGACCAGGGCGACGGTCTCCTCGTCGTTCATCGCCATGCGCCCGAAGGTCTCGCGCACGTCGATGCCCGACTTGACCGGGTCCGGCTCGCCGTCCGGCCCTTCCGGGTTGACATAGATCAGGCCCATCTGCACCGCCGCCAGAGGGTTTTCCAGTTCGCGGTCGCCTGAATAGCGGCTGTCGGGGTGGTCACTGGTCGCCAGCCACTCGTCCTCGGAGCCCCAGTAAATGTCCTCTTCCGGCTCCCAGATATCTTCACGTCCGCCGGCGAATCCGAAAGTCTTGAACCCCATCGACTCCAGCGCGCAGTTGCCGGCGAGCATCATCAGATCGGCCCAGGAGATTTTCCTGCCGTATTTCTGCTTGATCGGCCATAGCAATCGCCTTGCTTTGTCGAGGTTGACATTGTCCGGCCAGCTGTCGAGCGGCGCCAAACGCTGGTTGCCCGTTCCGCCTCCCCCGCGGCCGTCGCCCATGCGGTAGGTGCCGGCGCTGTGCCACGCCATCCGGATCATGAGGCCGCCGTAGTGGCCGTAATCAGCCGGCCACCAGTCCTGCGAGTCGGTCATCAGCTCGAAGAGATCCTGCTTCACGGCATCGAGGTCGAGGTTCTTGAATTCTTCAGCGTAGTTGAAATCCTCGCCCATAGGGTTGGACAGATTGGAATGCTGGTGCAGTATATGAAGATTCAATTTCTTCGGCCACCAGTCCCGGTTCGAAGGGCCACCGCCGGCAACTTGACTGCTTGTTTTGCCCGTAACCGGGCACTTGCTTTCTTCGTTCATGAATTTTTCTCCTTGTCTTGAAGGGTCAGTAGTGATGTTGCGTTTTTAACATCTGCTGCAAACCAGAAGTCAGGACCTATCTCTACCCCTCGCATTTGCGGCAAAGACCGTGGACCACGACGTTCCTGTCTTCGATCCTCCCCCATGCCGAGAGGTCATCGGGAAGAGCCGCCTCGTCAAAGGATGCCCATTCAAAATCGACGATCTCCTTGCACTTCCTGCAGACGAGATGATGGTGGAGAGTGTCGCGCACCTCGTAGCGGGCATGGCTTTCGACCGACTCGATCTTGTGGACCAGTCCGTACCGGTCCAGAGTGCTGAGCGTGCGGTAGACCGTATCCAGAGACATCGTAGGAAATTTCACCAGGAGGCGCCGGTGAAGCTCTTCCACGGAAGGATGATCCCTGCTCTGCGCCAGTTCACGAAAAATCTCCAGCCGCTGGGGCGTGAGCCTCAAGCCGGCTCGCCTGCATGCATCCCTGAATCTTCCGATTTCGTCGTTTGTGTTTTTCATCAGAGCGAGGCCCTGCACTGTTAGGAACAATTCTTAGGTAGGAAGTCTACCGTACAATATGGTAATGTCAAACGCTGGAAGGCAAAATATGGTGGGAGAGGAGAGGATTCTGAGCCCAGACAATGCCGCGCATATCTGCTGTGCTCAATGGAATTCGATCTTGTAAAACAGATCGGAACCGCTTTCGATGCCAAAGTTGGATTCCACCTCCCAGTGTTCCGTGATGCTGTAACGCATGCGGAACTCACTGGCGTTGTTCATCAACCCCTGTCCGACACTGATGTAAAGCTCGGGGCTGAGATACTTCCCCAGGGTGATCATCGAAGACTCCACATCGCCGTTTCCGGCCCGGATGTCGATGACGTCGAGTCCGAGGCGACGCTGCAACCGGTCCTGGAGAACCGCCGACTCCCCTTTGGAGAGCAGGGCGCCGGCGGCCACCATGAGCATGCTGGTTTGGCCGCTGCCGGAGCCTGGGGGATGCCCGAGAACGATGTAGCCAAGAATATCGGTGTCGGGCATGCCGGGTTCGGAATAGAGTTTCACCACGGGGTCTCTGGGCGTACCGCTGACACGCACCCCGGCCTTCACCTCCCCGACCGTACGCAATGCAAGCACGTCCAGCGTCGGGCGGTCGATGGGGCCTCCGGCGAAGAGAATTTTGCCCCGGGAGACATTGAGTTTCACGCCGTAGGCCGAGTAGGCCCCCTTGACGACGTTGATCTCCCCCTGCGCGGTCACGCTGTTCGGCCCGGTCGCCATCAGGTCGAGGGCCCCGTCGAGGCGCGCGTCGATTCCGGCGAGTTTGACCAGCACCCGATCGCCCAATTCCACCCGGGTGCGAATGTCCAGTTCCAGGGGGACAGGTTGCTCCGCAGGCTCCTCTTTGTGGACGAAGACCACGTCCTGGCTGCGCTCCACCGGCGACCGGTCCTGCTTTCCTGTGACCAGGGCCTTGGGCAGCTTCACCTCACCGCGCACCTTGAGTCGCTCCAGATCCCCTTCCAGCTGCAAATCGGGGTTGATCTGTACCTGCAGTTCGGGCAGGTTGATCAGTTCGAACCTTTCTCCTCGAATGTCGCCGCGATACCCGGCAAGCTGCCAGTCCCGGAACTGGATCTCTGCCTCCCCCGTCAGTTGCCCCGGTCCGGAGCGTACCTGGAAGGATTCTATCTGCAGCTGATCGTCGGAGAATTCGGCCTGCAGACTCACCCCTTCCAGTTGAATCCCTGCAGCCGGCAAATAAGCACCGGCCCTGGCCAGTTTCAGCCCGCCACTGAACTGAGGATCCTGCCAGGTGCCGGCCAGGCTCAGGGCGGCCTCAAGTTCGCCGCGGGTTTCCTGAACCACCCCCGGGAGCAGTGCGCCCAGCAGCCCCTTTTCATGCATCTCTCCGGCAAGCCTCGCGCGAAGTTCCCCCTGAGGGTCGATAACGGCAGGCAGCCGTGCTTCAAGGGGAAGCTGACATTCACCCTCCAGACGACCATAATCGGGGAGTTCCAGGACCACTTCGGCCTTCAGGGACTGTCCCTTCCAGGCCCAGGCAAACTCGGCCTGACGCAGGTGAGCGACAATTTCCCCATCATCATACTCCTGCCATCCAAGGCGTCCGTCGGAAATGCCGCTGCGGCCGGTCATCTCCAAGGTGAGATCCGGAAGCCATCTCCCTTGCGCCGTGCCCGCCAGCATGCCTTCAAAGGTCAGTTCCGGTGGAAAGAACGGCTGCAGCCAGGCCAGATCAAGAGCCTCCCAGCTCATCCGATAGGATCCCCGCTCCGGGACCTTCATCCACCCCGGTTCGGGGGAGTCGAGATTCGCGCTGAGCCAGCCTCCGTCCTCCAGTTCGACATTCAGGTCGGCCAACAGCCCTGAGCGGTCCCAGCTGAATTCCGTACGGGCACTGGAGACGCCCATTGTCATATCATCCCGGACGATACGGGCATCCAGTTCCAGCATCCCTTTCAATGCCAGTTCTCCCGAAACCTTCCACTCTCCCTGGATATCACCCGCGCTGTTGCCGCTGAGCTCTACTTCCGAGGGCAGCCAGGGGTTCATGGCGTTCAGGGCCAGACTCTCCCAGTCCAGCGCGAATTCGGCCTGTTCTGGCAATCCGAGTCGGGCCGGCTGGGCAGAGGAGATGTCAGCGGTGAATCGATCGCCCCTGGGACACTCGATCCGCAGCCCGGCCATCAGCCCCTCTGCGCCCCAGTCGATCTCCGCCCTGGCCAGGCTGATGTCCATACGGCGCCCGCCGCGCTGAAGTGTTGCGGACATTTCCAGCTCCCCCGCCAGATCAACCCCTCCCGATTCCCGCCAGAGCACTTCGGCGTCGCCCGAAGCCGCGCCCTGCAAATCCATATCCGCGAGCCAGTGATTGGCTCTGGCCAGATCGAACTTGTCAGCGGATGCCCTGATATTCCCACGCAGCGGATTCAGAGACAGCTCGGCCTGCGCTTCGACCCGCTCGCCACGGCGGCTGGCCAGGGCCAGCCCTTCGACCAGCAGCTGTTCGGTCGCGAATGCCAATCGGGCCGGCTTCTCCAGACCCCAACGGCCGAACCGCCGGTCCTCTCCACCCGCCTGTGTCAGGGTCCCGTTCCAGCTCCCCTCCCGGTAGCCGCCGTCGAACTCTCCGCGGGCGCTCCCCTCGGGCCAGCGCACCTGAACATGCCCCTGGTGGCTGGCCAGGCTCCCGCCAACCTCCAGTTCGAGATCATCGACCCGATAATTCTGGAAAACAACGGAACGGCCGCGGGCCGAGATGCGGATCGGCTCATCCTGCCGGCGATGGCCAAGCTCAAGATCGAGTGCCTCGACCTGCATGCCATGGGCGACAAGGTTCCGAACCAGCCCGTCGAGTTCACCGCTCAGATATTTGTCCTGCCAGCGCAACCATCCCTCGGCTCTGGCCTGGCCTTTAGTCTCAGGAATCAGACCGCCGAGTCTCCGGATGTCCACTTCGACAGCAAGGCGTTCCTGAAGTGTGCCTGAAGCCGCCAGATCGAAGCCGTCGCCGTGAAGCTCCAGCGCGCCGATTGCCAGCTGATCTCCCTGAAGTTCGGCATCGAGCAGCCCCGTCAGTGCCTTCCGGCGTAACCGACTGTCCAGAAGGCGGGCCTGGACGCTGGCGGCAAGTGGTCCCTCCTCGGGGATGTGCATCCCGGCATCGAGGTCCAGATTGATCCGCCCGGGAAAATCGGCGCTGAATACGGAAGGATCGAGCCGCCGGCCGGCCAGTTGACCTTCAGCCCTGAATCCCCTTTCCCATTCAAGGCGCACGTCTCCGTTCACATCCCCCTTGAGCCAGCGGCCCTGCAGATCGTTCAGGACAACCCCCTGAAGGTCTCCCGAGAACCTGCTCCCCAGCTCGGCCTCCTGCCACCCGGAGAGTCTGTTGGCCAGAGAAAAAACTCCCTGGTAGGCGCCCGGTCGACCGGTCACTCTCAGATACCCGCTCAGCAGGGTGGAGACCCCGGTCTCCTGCTGGAGATCGAGATCGGCGATGGTGGCCTCGAGATTCACATCGGGGTCGGCCGCCAGGGTCAACTCCCCCTGCAGATCGATCCGCCCGGAGCTGCCTGGGCGGGTCAGGGCCAGCGAGCCGACGTGCAGCCGGTTTTCCTTTACCGTCAGGTCTGCGTCCAATCCATATCGTTTCTGGTCCCCGCTCAGAGCTTTCAGGGCCAGGGCTCCGGCAAACTCACCGGACGAATCGCCCGAACCGAGATCGGCGTTGAGCACGAACCGATCGAGACCGGCGACAGATCCGGTCAGGTTCGCATCGGCCGAAAGCTCCAGAAACGGCTCGACGAATCCGGCCCGCAAATCTGCCCGCCCACTTGCGAAATCGGTTGCGACCTCCAGACCCGAGACCGAAAGGATTCCGTCGCGCCAAGCCAGGCCTGCGGCAAACCGCTCGATGACCACCGGCGCTGAATCGGCGGGACGCAGTGTCAGATCGGTGACCTCGAAACGCCTGATATCCGCCTGTAAATGTAACGGCAATCCGGAAGGTTTCGGCCAGGAGAAATGGAAAGGCTCTTCCGACACGGGTTCCTGCGGCTTTTCTTTTCCAGGGGGGAGGCGCACCTCGATACCCGATGCCGTCAGCTCCTGAACCTCGAGATGGCCACCGAACAGACTGAGCAGTCGCCATTGCAGATGCAGTCGCTCTGCAGCGGCGCCTCCCTCCGGCCACTCTGCCTTCACCCCGTCGAGGCGCAGGTCGTTGGCCACGGCACCAACCACCCGGTTGGCGCTGATATTCACCGGCGTCCATTGAGAAACCGCACCCAGCATCCACTGCGCCCCGGCGGTCGTCCACAGCAGCCAGAATCCTCCCGCTGCCAGCGCGGCGACCAGGGCGAGGAAACCCGGAATCCCGTATCTAAAAACCCGCGTTACCATCCGAAGCCTATGCTCACATGCAGGCGGTATGAGGGATCGGAGACCCCGATCTGGCGGGCCACATCGACCTTAATGGGCCCTACCACCGTATACCGGCGCACCCCGAGTCCCACCCCCTGGAAGAGTTGGAGACTTGAAAAGGAGTTGAAGGCATTGCCGGTGTCGTAGAATGTGGCGATCCCCCAGTTTTCGCCGATGGCCCGCTCCAGCTCGATGCTTCCCACCACCAGGTGCTTGCCGCCGATCACGTCGCCGTTTTCATCCTCAGGCCCGAGGGACTTGTAAGAGTAGCCGCGTACGCTCTGGTCTCCACCGGCGAAAAATCGCAAGGAAACGGGCAATTCGCGCAGCGGTTCATTCTGCAGACTGGTCGCCCCCTCGATGCGGGTGAATACGGAAAAGCGGCCAGGCAGGGAAACCAGCGCATTGCCCGTGGCCAGAAACTGCAGCAGACCGCTATCCGAGCCAAGCGCCTGATGTCCTCCCCGACTTTCCAGGCTGAAAAAGTTTCCACCGGTGGGGCGAACCGGGTCATCGTAGCGGCGGCGGGAAAAACGGACCCCGGGGAGCACCATCCGGGCGCTGTTCTTTTCGGTGCCTATGGTCGAGGATTCCTGGAGCAGCCGCAGATAAACCGATCCGAGCCGTCCCTTGCCGAACCCTCTGACACGCTCCACCTCGGCGGACAGGGATTCGGATTCAAAAGTGTCGATATCTTCGCGTTCATAACCGACCCGGAACACGGTAAAACTATCGATTTTTCGGTAGGCGGGCATGGTATAGCTGCCGACCAGCGACTGGCGTCGTTCTGCAAGCAGCAGGTCGGCTTTGAGCTCATGCCCCAGGTGAAAAAGATTGACGTCTTTGTACTTCAGGGACAGCCGTGCGCCGGTGTCGGTTCCGTAGCCGACCCCCGGTCGCAATCGCTGGCGGGCCGAAGGAACCAGCTTGATGTCAACAGGCACTTCCCGCTCCTCCCCCAACTCCTTTTGCGGGGTGACGATCACGTCGCGGAACCTGTCCGAATCGAGAAAATTGAACTGGGTCTTTCCGAGTCGGGCGTAGGAAAAATCGTCTCCCTTTTTGAAACCCTGATAGCGCCTGAGAAATCTTTCGGGATAGTCAGGGGCACCATGAATCAGCACATCGCCGAAACGATACAGGGGACCGGTATCGAGCACCAATTCAATGTCGGCGCGCAGTTCAGCGCGATTGACACGGATGACATGGCGGCTGAAATCGGCATCGAGATATCCCAGGTCGAGGGCACGGGCCTTGAGAGCCGCTTTGCCTTCCTCGTACAGGTCGTGCCGGAGGATGTCGTCCGTCGAAAGAGGGAACTCGCCGATCAATCGACGCAGCTCCTCGGCGTCTGCACCGCTACCCTCGATCTCCAGATGCCGGTCATGCACCCGCACCGGATCCCCGGGATCAACCTTGACTTCCAGCCGATAACGGTCCCCTTCTTTTTTCTCCAGGCGGGTGGTCACTTCTGCCCCGTAATAGCCGAAAGGCGCCAGTGCCGCCGCAACCTTCTTCGGGGTCTGCTTTTCGAAGCGCCTGAGCCATCGCAGGTTGGGCACCCCCTCGCGCACCAGTCCCGTCGGAACGGTCAGAGCCGCCTCAACGTTTTTCAGAGGATCGCCTTCCAGACCCGAAACCACCAACTGGACCGTCTCCTTCCCCCCTGGCAATAGGTCCGCCGACCGTGCGTCGGAAGACAGCAGGGCAAAATCGGATGCCAGAAGGAGGCCGAACAGAACGAAAATGATCGAGCATCGAGACATACCTGGCGATACCTTGGCAGAGGAGATAACAGCCCCGTGAAATCCACAACTGGAGCGCAAGTCGACATCCATTAAATACAGGATAACTCCAAAAACGGGAAATGAAAACTCTGCCGACAAGCCCTGTCGGCTTTTCAGAAGAGGGAGATTGCTAGCGTTATGCCCCACAAAAAAGGATTGACTGATAGTTACAAATTCCGCGCACCAACGAAAGAAGGCCGACTCCTTTGCCGGAATCGGCCTTCTTTCGTTGGTGCTCCCCTCGGTGGACATTATATATCCCGGGAAGAGCGAGGCAGGATTTAGGGAACCGCATGGTTTCGCGGTGCCATTCTCCTAGCCACCGATACAGGACATTTGAAAACCTTGCTGGTCATCCATGAAATGATGTCGATCGCTCTTGCCGTCAATAACCGAGGCCAGGGCTTCGCGCACCTCGGTTAATCCCTGGCCCAACACCGGGCGGAGATCCAGAGATTTACGGGAGAGGAGACAGCTTTTGGCCAGTCCCCGGGACGTGACCCGGATACGGTTGCAATCGCTGCAAAAATGGTCGGATATCGGCGTAACTATGCCGACAGTACCGGCAGCGTCGGGGATGCGGTAGGACCTGGCCGGCCCGCAGAGGGGAGATTTTGCAATGGGGAGGAGGTTGAATCGGTGCTGTAGATTTTCGAAAATCTCGCTGCCGGGAACCAACCGGCTCTGCCATTGGCTCTCCCGGATACTCGGCATGTATTCAATGAATCGGACGGACCAGGGACGATCAAGGCTCAAGGCGGCAAACTCTTCGATTTCGTGATCGTTGATCCCCCGCATGACCACCATATTCAACTTCAGCCGCAACCCGGCCTTTTCAGCGGCCTCGAGCCCTGCCAGAACCTGCTCGAAGTCGCCTCCGCGGGTGATTCGGCGGTAGATCCGGGGATCCAGAGAGTCGAGACTGACATTCAGTCGATCGACCCCAGACGATTTGAGCTTGAGAGAAGCGTCCTGAAGAAGAAGTCCGTTTGTGGTCAAAACAATTTCCGAAATCCCCGAAATGGTACCGAGTTCTGCCAGAAAGCTGTCGATCCCCTTGCGGACCAGGGGCTCTCCCCCGGTGACCCGCACCTTTTCAATGCCCAAGTCTGCGGCCGCTTCGGCAATGCACAACAAATCCTCATAACGCAGAATGTCCGCATGAGAACAGGAAGGCACCCCTTCAGCCGGCATGCAGTAGCAGCATCTCAGATTGCAGCGATCGGTGACCGAAAGACGCAGATAATTGATATTGCGGCCGTGTTTGTCGTTCATGCAATCATCTTCTCTTCTGCAGGTATGCATTAAGAAGTTCGAGCAGGGCTAGAAAAATGAAAACAGCGATTCCATGCGCATATTTTTCCTCTCCTTCGATGAAAAAAGTTTAAGTGCGAATAGCGGTCCGTCAAGCCTTCGGCCTCATAAAGTTTTTCCCGAAGACAGAAAACTTCAACAGAGGGCTTCTCCCACCGCCTGGCCTGCACTCCAGCCGAATATCGCCTCCGCCCCACCGTTCCATTGGCGGATGTTCCCTACCGGTCTGAAAAGAGAACAGCGTCCGGTTCTTTTCAATCAGTTGAGGACAGAGATTGTTCGTTTCCGGAATGATGGTCATGTGAATGTCACCTCGTCTCTTTCTTTTTGTTGCACTGGCAGGGTTGATACCCCCGTTGCCGGATTCGGAGCGTTGAAAACGCTTCTGCCTTGCCGGGTGCAAAGCAGTCCTCTTTCCGGAGGCTTGCCTGAGACCATGATACCGGCTTTGTTCCTGCATGCATTGACACCGGTCAATTCTGAAATGTCCAGACGTTCCCCGGACTTTCCAGAAACAGAATGTTTTTACAATGAAGCCCAAAATGCACATCCCCCTGGAGGCACATGAGGCATTGGAGAGAACTTTTGAAAGATTTTCAATCCCTCGCCTCTTTTTCTGAAGGATTTGATCCAGGTCAATGCTCCTGCCCTGCGGGTTGATACACTGGAACCCATGAACCTCTCACCGCCAAGGAGGTAACCGCATGAGCACTGAAAAGGAAAATCTCGCAGACAAAACGCTCGGGGAACTGGTCACCGAAGATTACCGTCGCGCTGACATTTTTGAAAAACACGGCATGGATTTCTGCTGCGGCGGCGCCGTCACTCTTGCAACTGCCTGCAGCGAAAACAACCTTGAGCTGGACAAGCTCGTCGAAGAGATCGAGCAGCTCGACCGCGATCCGGCGCCGCGGGGGGAGAACTACGCAGCCTGGGATCTTCCTTTTCTCGCCGACTATATCGTCAATACTCACCACGCGTGGCTGCACGAAAACACAGAAAAAATCGTCGGCTACGCACACAAGATCGTCGAAGTCCATGGCTCCCGGCATTCTGAACTCAAAGAGGTGGCCGCGCTCTTTGACCGGATCGCCTCAGACCTCAAGGGGCATCTTCAGGAGGAGGAAAACAACTTTTTCCCTGCGATCAAGAGGCTGGAGACCGCCCGCAAGTCCGGCGCGTCACAGGATGAGTCCGACTGCAGAACCGTCGATAAGGATCTCGATCAGCTCTTCCGCGAGCACCAGGACGTGGGCGATGCCGTCCACGAAATCCGTCAACTGACCAATGATTACGCCGTGCCGCAAGATGCCTGCAACACCTATGCGCTGACTTACCGCCTGCTCAAGGAATTCGAGGATGATCTTCACAAGCACGTTCACCTGGAGAATAACATCCTTTTTCCCAAGGCTGCCGAATTGTCACAATAACCGAACTCTCAGACGTCAGGAGAACCACATGATCAAAAATCCACGACATACACTGATTCTGCCCGCATTGCTGATCGCGTTGGCTATTTCACTGGCACCGGCTCAGGCCCGTGCCCATTGCGACACCCTGGACGGCCCGGTGGTAGAAGATGCGCGCAGGGCGCTGGAAAAAGGCGATGTGACGACGGTTCTGAAATGGGTGCGCGCAGAGGATGAGAAGCAGATCCGCGCGGCCTTTGAACACACCACAGCGGTACGCGAGCTCGGGAGCGAAGCACAAAAGCTGGCGGATCGTTTCTTCTTTGAGACGCTGGTGCGCATCCACCG